>NZ_KB902780.1:0-348168 GCF_000379585.1 Bradyrhizobium sp. WSM2793
CAAACGCTACAACCGCCTCATCGCGCGCCGACGAGCCCAGGTTGAGACCACCTTCGCCACTCTCAAACGCCGCATGCGACTGACCTGCATCCGCTACGTTGGTCTGATGAAGGCAAGCGGGCAGGTCCTGCTCGCCTCGATCGCTTTCAACATGAGGCGGTGGGCCACGATCGCGGCCTGAACCGCCCGCCGAGGGCGAACACTAGAGACCTCGCTGGCAATTGCCGTGACCGCGCCCCTCTCTCCTCATGTCCTCAGCCTCCAAGACCGATAACGCAACAGGCCCCCTGTGGGAGAGGGTGGCTCGCCGCGAAGCGGCGAGACGGGTGAGGGGTCTCTTTCCGCGAGTCCAATTCTCATTTGAGTGCGCGGATGCAACCCCTCATCCGGCGCTTCGCGCCACCTTCTCCCGCAAGCAAGGGGAGAAGGAAGAAATTACGTCGCCTGCTTCCGCGACGCCACGAACACGCCCGACAGCACCAGCGCGAAGCCGATGAAGTGGAATGCCTGCGGGTGTTCGCCCAGGAACGCCATCGCCATGATCGAACCGAACACCGGCACGACGTGGAAGAACGGCGCGGCACGGTTGGCGCCGATCAGGCGGACGCCGCGATTGAAGCAGAGATAGGCCAGCGTCGAGGGAAACACCGCGACGTAGAACAGCGTCAAGAGGTTCGGCCCGTCGAGCTTCATGACTGGGCGCGCGGACAATTCCCAGATCTCCAGCGGAATGAGGCAGGCCGCGCCGGCCCCGAAGGTGAAGGCGAGGAACGACAGGCCGTGCATCGGCGGCCGTTTCAAGGTCAGCACCGAATACAGCGCGAAGATGACGAGCGCGACGATGAAGATGAGGTCGCCTTTGTTGAACTCGATGTTCGACAGCGTGGTGAAATCGCCGTGCAGCAGAATGGTCAGCACGCCGCACATCGACAGGAGCACGCCGAACGCCTGCGCGGCGGTGAGGCGGATGCCGAGGATGGCCAGCGACCACAGCGCCACGATTAGCGGCGCGGCCGACTGCAGCAGCAGCGTATTGAGTGCCTGGGTATGCTCCAGCGCCCAGTATTGCAGCGTGTTGAAGGCGCCGATGCCGGTGACCGAGAGCGTGATCATCAGGCCAAGCCTGCCGCGGATCGCGGGCCAGTCCTGGGTGAGATGTTTCCAGGCGAACGGCAGCACCAGCAGGAAGGCGAAGAACCAGCGCAGGAACGATAGCGTGACCGGCGGGATGTGGCCGGCGGCGAGCCGCCCGACGATGGCGTTGCCGGCCCAGCACAGCGCGGTGATGCTGAGCAGCAGATAAGGCTGGTTGGCGATCCAGCTGTGACCGGATGTCTCCGTGCTGGTGGTCTGGCCGGTGGCGGACATTGGGATTGGCGTGCCCCGCATGCGCCGAGGCTTCCAGCCCGGCGGGATCCGGGCCGGCTGATCGCCCGGCGCTGTCCAAAGACACGGAAATCGGGGCTGCATCAACGGGGGGCGGACGCATCGCGACCATGCAGCGGCGGATTGAGCCTCTCACGCTTTGGTCGAAGCCTCGCGCGCCCCCGCGAAGGTTTCTGGATTTTCCGGGGATATCAAAGGCTTGGAGTGGCCTCGAAGCCCTGAAAATGCCCCGTTCTTGCTTGCCTAGAGAGGCTGCTTCCTTTATCCGGTTGGGCTGCCTCGCGTGCGAACGGCCTCTGGCCGGGAATTTGGGCTGGGCGCAGGCATGATTCCGGAAAAGTGGGTACCAATTTTCCGTTCGGATCATGCCACCTACAGAGAAATCTTCGAAGGATTACCCGCGAATGGCCAATGTTGTCGTCGTCGGCGCCCAGTGGGGCGACGAAGGAAAGGGCAAGATCGTCGACTGGTTGTCGGAGCAGGCGGACATCGTCGTCCGCTTCCAGGGCGGTCATAACGCCGGCCACACGCTGGTGATCAACGGCAAGACCTATAAGCTCGCGCTGCTGCCCTCGGGCGTGCTGCGCGAGCAGAAGCTGTCGGTGATCGGCAACGGCGTGGTGTTCGATCCCGCCGCCTTCCTCGACGAGGTCTCCAAGCTGCGGGCGCAGGGCGTTGCGGTCTCGCCGGAGAACCTGCGTATCGCCGAGAACGTCACGCTGATCCTGCCGCTGCACCGCGAGCTCGATGCGCACCGCGAATCGGCCAGCGCCGCGACCGCGATCGGCACCACCCGCCGCGGCATCGGCCCGGCCTATGAGGACAAGGTCGGCCGCCGCGCCATCCGCCTGATGGACCTCGCCGACCTCGACACGCTCCCGCACAAGATCGACCGGCTGCTTGCCCACCACAACGCGCTGCGCCGCGGCCTCGGCCTGCCCGAATTCGACGGCAAGGTGATCCTGAAGGAGTTGAGCGCGCTGGCGCCGGAGCTGCTGCCCTACGCCGAGACGGTGTGGCGGCTGCTGGACATCAAGCGGCGCGAAGGCAAGCGCATGCTGTTCGAAGGCGCGCAGGGCGCGCTGCTCGACGTCGACCACGGCACCTATCCCTACGTCACCTCGTCCAACACGGTGGCGGCGCAAGCCGCGACCGGCGCCGGCCTCGGACCGGGTGCGGTCGGCTATGTGCTCGGCCTGTGCAAGGCCTACACCACCCGCGTCGGCCAGGGCCCGTTCCCGACCGAGCAGGACAACGAGACCGGCCGCCGGATCGGCGAGCGCGGCCGCGAGTTCGGCACCAACACCGGCCGTCCGCGCCGCTGCGGCTGGTTCGACGCCGTGCTGGTCCGCCAGGCGGTCCGGACCTGCGGCATCAACGGCCTGGCGCTGACCAAGCTCGACATCCTCGACGGCTTCGACACGATCGAGGTCTGCACCGGCTACAAGCTCGACGGCAAGGAGATCGACCACTTCCCAGCCGGCGAGGGTGCCCAGGCCCGGGTCGAGCCGATCTACGAGACCATCGAGGGCTGGAAGGAGCCGACCGCCAATGCGCGGTCCTGGGCCGACCTGCCGGCCCAGGCCATCAAATATGTCCGGCGGATCGAGGAATTGGTGGGGTGCCCGGTTGCGCTGCTTTCCACCAGCCCCGAACGCGAAGATACTATCCTGGTGCAAAATCCGTTTGAGGCTTAACGATATCTTACCGGGACGCGCGTATAGTTGAGTTGAAATGGCTGATTACTATCCGCTGATCGCCCGCGCTATTGCCGCCTTGGACCCGAACGCTCCCGGCGAAAGCCGTCGCGCGCTCTATGAGCGGGCGCGCACGGCGTTGATCGCACAGCTGCGCAGCGTGCAGCCGCCGCTCTCCGAATCCGAGATCACCCGCGAAAGGTTGTCGCTGGAGGAGGCCGTCCGCAAGGTCGAATCGGAAGCTGCCCAGCGCGCCCGCGAGGCCTCGCGCCCCGGCGGCGGCGCCCGCGGCGGCAGCAGCGGCGATGCCTTTCGCCGCGCCAGCACCCGAGCCGCCGAAGGCAGCCCGGCTGCGCCGGCCCCGCCGCGGACGCGTCCGGCGCCGCCGCCGCCGCGCGCCGACCGTCCATCCATCAATGTCGATGACCAAGGCGAGGCCCCGCGTCCGCCGCGCGCGCCCCGTTTCGACGCCCCGCGCCAACCGGGACCGTCCGCCCCGCCACCGATGCCGGAGCCGGCGGCCGGACGCGATCGCGCCGGTGCGCGCCGTCCTCCCGATGTCGGACCTCCGCCGCCGCTGCCGCCGGCACCGGGCGTGCGCGGCTTCCGCGACATCACCGCCGACGCCAACGATCTCGGCGGCGCTGCCGCGCAGGCCAGCCGCGCCGCGCGCCGCACCTATGCCAATGTGCCCTCGCCCTCGCCGGAATTCGACCGGCTCGAGCCGAGCCTGGAAAACCGCGCCGGCGAGCAGGACGCGCCTTATTCCTACGACGAGTCGGTCGAGGAGGCCGAGCGCTACGCGCCGCAGCCGCCGTCGCCGCGTCCGCGCATCGCGCCCGAGCGCGACGCCAAGAAACGCGCCCGCACGCGCTCCACCTTCCCGTTCAAGAGTGCGATCGCCGTCGGCATCGTGCTGATCCTGGTCGGTGCCGGCATCCTCTGGGGCAAGCAGCTGGTCCAGATCGCGACCAATTTGCTGAAGTCCTCGCCGACCCAGGTGGTGGAGGCGCCGAAGGATCCGTCCCAGCCGCAGAGCAAGCCCAAGATTCCGGATCGCGTCGGCCAGCCCTCGGCCAGCGACCAGCCGGTCGCGCCGGTGGCGCAGAAGGTCGTGCTCTATGACGAGGATCCGTCCGATCCGAAGGGCAAGCAATATGTCGGCTCGGTGGTGTGGCGGCTCGAGCCGATCAAGGCGTCTGGCAACCAGAAGGCCGACGTCGCCGTGCGCGCCGACATCGAGATCCCCGACCGCAAGTTCAAGATGACGATGTCGTTCCGCCGCAACACCGATTCCTCGCTGCCGGCGAGCCACACGGCGGAGCTGACCTTCATCCTGCCGCCGGATTTTCCGGGCGGCAGCGTCTCCAACGTGCCGGGCATCCTGATGAAGTCGAACGAGCAGGCGCGGGGCACGCCGCTCGCCGGCCTCGCGGTCAAGGTCACCGACGGCTTCTTCCTGGTGGGCCTGTCCAATGTCGACGCCGACCGCTCCCGCAACGTCCAGCTCCTGAAGGAGCGCTCGTGGTTCGACGTGCCGCTGGTCTATGCCAACCAGCGCCGCGCCATCATTGCCATCGAGAAGGGCGCCCCCGGTGAGCGCGCCTTCAACGACGCCTTCGCCCAGTGGGGCGATTAGGGGCTCAAGCTGCGACTGAGTCGATGCGAGCCGAGGGGATACCTCCCCCGCTTGCGGAAGGGCTATCGCGTTTGAGAGCTTTTCCCTGCAGCCATCCTTCGAGACGCCCGCTTAGGCGGGCTCCTCAGGATGAGGGCGGAGTGTGAGGCAGCAGTTTCAAGGGCACTGACGCCAATTAGCCTCATCCTGAGGAGGCGCGTAAGCGCCGTCTCGAAGGACGAGGCGCGCGCGCCGGCCGCCGCCAACAGTCACATGCGAGAACCTTGTCCGGCGGGAGGAGGCGAACCGGGCCTCAACGATCCAGCCGAACTCGACCCGACTACTGCGCCGCCGCTTCCCGCTTGCGCGATGCTGATGCCGCGGCTTCGCGGTCCATCACGGCGCGGCAGCCGGGGCTGACCTGGGCCTTGTTCCGCACCATGCAGGCCCTGACCCTGGGAATGTCGGGGATCTCACTGGAGCACAGACGCATCGCGTCACCCGTGCACATCTGCTGCGCTTCGGATGAGAAGGCGAGGCCGGGTGAAGTCTGGAGTGCGATGGCCGTGGTTGCGACGGCGAAGAGCGAAGCGGTGGTCTTAAGCAGCGAAGCGATGGTTTGATAGCGTGTCATGCAGAATGCGTCCCCGAGTTCCGTGGGCTTGAGCCACTTGGTTTTTGGGGCGCCGCACGTGGCTTGATCTGCCGCATGTCACAGCCTTCACGTCGGGAACTTTGGTCCCGCATGTGGTCGCTCGATTTCTTGAAGTTCGAATCGAAAGGTGCTGCGCCGCCCGAGCGAAGTATGCGCCATTGTCACGCGGCTGCAATGGCAGGTGCAAAGGAATTTGCAATTGTTGCGTGGACGTCACGCACAAAGCTTGCGCGCGCGATCAGATCATCCGATCAAAGGATGCGCTCGCTTGTTCCACGTCGCTCGCGCCGAGCGCGGCGGCGTGTTCCTCGACGGCGGTGACGCCCTTGGCGGTCAGCTCGAACAGATCGCCGTCCTTCATCACGTAGCCGTCGGCGATGAGCTCGCCGATCTTGCCGTGGCGGTCGTCGGCGAAGGCAACGGACTGGCTGATGTCCCGCAGGATCGAGAGCTGTTCGTCGCGCAACATGGCTTCACTCTCCGTTCGCTGGGGATGGTCGCGGTCCTCACATGCCGTGGCTCTGAAACACCTTGCTGCAAGAGCGCGACAGCTTGGCCCGGTTGGCCTGCAAGCAACCCTGCACGGCGCCGTCATTGCCGAGGTCCTTGCGACAGAAGCGCGAGGCGTCGCGTGAGCACGCCTGCTGTTCCTGCGGCGAGCCCATGTGGCCCTGCGCAAGAGCGGGTGCGTTCGACAGGCCACTCAGGGCTGCCAGCGTGATCGTCGCCAGGAGAAATTTGCGGGCCATCGGCGGCTCCAATCTGACAGGGATAATTCAGGTCCTGTCTGAACTCGTCGCCTTGCCACTTGTTCCCCCAATGGCCGAGCCCGCCCCGCTATTCAAGGTTCCCGCGGCGCTGCTATAAACATCGGCGAAGTGAAAGGGTGTTTGATGAAACGCTATCTGGTGTTTGCCCTGGTTGGCCCGTTCGTCGGCGGGTTCCTGCTGCTGCTGACGACGACCTATCAGTCCGGCTATTGGGCCCAGACCAGTCTCGGCGAGGTCGGCAAGCTGTTCGCGGTGTTCTTCAAGACCCTGCAGTACAGCTATCTGTTCGGCTTCCTGCCCTCGCTGATGATCGGCGCGGTCGATGACATCCTGACCCATGTCAGGCGGATCGGCCCGGGCTTGCGGATGCTCCTGGTCGGCCTGTTCGCCTTCGTGCTGGCCTCGCTCACCTACAGCTCGCGCGGGCCGGATTCGGGCGCGGTGCAGTTCATCCTGTATGGCCTCGTCGGGTTCGTGCCGGCGGTGATTTCGTCCTGGCTCGTGCATAGATACATCAAGGAGCCGCAAGCAGTGGCGGCGCCGACCTGAGCGCGCGACGTTCGGGCGCGGCGCAGCAACCTCTGCCGTCCCAGCGCGTTCCCTGAAGGCCATGACCATGTCCGACGACGATATCCTTGCTCCACACAGATCCCGTACGGGGAGTTCGCGCGCGACCGCTTCCGGCCCGGAGGCACGCGGGCCGATCATCGACCAGGATGGTCGGGAAATCCGCCCTGAAACGCTGGAGCAGGGCTTTCGCGAGTTCGGTTTCGAGCTGGGCAAGGATCATCCGTTCGCCGGGACCCCGTTCGGCAATCTGACGCGCGAGCAGCGGATCGCGCGGATCGAGGCGATCGCAAAGCTGCTCGACGTCGCCTTCATCCTGCCCGGCACCAACATACGCTACGGCATCGACGGGTTGATCGGCCTGATCCCCGTCGTCGGCGACATCATCACCACGGCGATCTCGCTGTGGCTGGTGCGCGAGGCCCGGGCGCTGGGGGCGCCCTGGTACATCACCACCCGCATGCTCGGCAATGTCGCGCTCGACGGCGTGGTCGGCCTGGTCCCGTTCGCGGGCGACGCTTTCGATGTCATGTTCCGCGCCAACATGCGCAACGTGCGCCTCTTGCGCCGCTGGCTCGACAAGCAGCCACGGATCTGAAGCCTCCCTTCTTCGCCTCTCCCCGTAAGAACGGGGAGAGGGAGTAGAAACGCAAAAAGCGCGACGGCCTTTTGGCCATCGCGCTTTACGCGCACATCGTAAGGCTCAGCGAAAACTTATGCCGCGTCGGCGGCGTCGGTCTCGGCCGGCGCCGGCTTGGGACGGCGGGGCAACGGGAAGGCTTCACTCTCATAGAGCGAGCGGATGCCGTTCTGGTCGAAACGCGCTTCCTCGACCTGGAGATAGGCGCCGTTCAGCGAATCCGTCGGCAATTGCTCCATCGCGAACTGCACGGCTTCGGCCGCGGTGCCGAACCGGCGATAGGTGAAGCCTGCGCGCTTCTTCTTGCGGATCGCGGCGGGGAAGAGTTCGGCAGACGTGTTGAAGTTGAACGGACGCAGTGGACGCATGGTCAAAGACCTCGTGATCTCTCTGGGGCTTTAAGCGCGTGGGGTTTGGGAGGGCAGGGGCCGCAATCGAGCGGGCCCGCCGCACATGCCATTTTCGCCCACTAATATAGGCCGTTTTGACAAAAATGCGACCCCTGCGATGGGAGATGATGAATCCGCGCATGGCAGCTCCGCGGATCAAATTAATTGAATTACTTCAACGGCTTATATGGCTTACAATTTCCCAAGAAGCAGCAGGACGACGAGCACGACCAAGACAACGCCTCCGATGCCCATGCCGGAATGGCCCATGCCATAGCCGTAGCCGCCGACGCGGCCGGACAGGCCGCCGAGCAGATAGATGATCACCAGGATGATCAGGACGGTCCCGACTGACATGGCATCCTCCCCTGGCGGCCGCCAAATGCGATGATCGGCCGCATCGCCAGAGAAGAAAAGCACATCGCGCGGTCGGGTTCCATGAAGGAACCCGACCGCGGGCAACGTTATTTGGGCTCCAGCTTCAGCGCGGCCGAGTTGATGCAGTAGCGCAGGCCGGTCGGCCCGGGGCCGTCGGGGAAGACGTGGCCGAGATGGCCGCTGCATTTGGAGCAGAGCACCTCGGTGCGGATCATGCCGTGGCTGACGTCCCGCTCCTCGTCGACATGTCTCTCGACGGCCGGCTGGGTGAAGCTCGGCCAGCCGCAGCCCGAATCGAACTTGGCGTCGGATTCGAACAGCACATTGCCGCAGCCGGCGCAGACATAGGTACCGGCGCGGTGGTCGTGCTCATACTCGCCCGAGAAGGGACGCTCGGTCGCCTTCTCGCGCAGCACCGCGTACTGCATCGGCGACAATTCGCGCCGCCACTGCTCTTCGCTCTTGATGACCTTGTCGTCCGTGGTTTTCATTTTGGTGTCGGGCATGGGTCTCCCGTTCTTGAGATGATCTCGCGATCAGTTGGTGGCCTTGCTGGCGCTCACCAGCGTCGGCTTTTCAATGTAGTTATCCGCGAACAGCTTTTTCAGGTTCTCGACCTTGGGCAGGTCGTTATAGGCGATGTAGGGCTGGTTCGGGTGCAGCGTCAGATAGTCCTGGTGGTAGGCCTCCGCCGGGTAGAACGCCTCCAGCGCGCCGACCTTGGTCACGATCGGCTTGCTGAAGACCTTGGCGCCGTTGAGCTGGGCGATATAGGCCTCCACCACCTTCTTCTGCTCGTCGGAGGTGGTGAAGACGGCCGAGCGATATTGCGTGCCGACGTCGGGGCCCTGGCGGTTGAGCTGGGTCGGGTCGTGCGCCACCGAGAAGTAGATCTGGAGGATCTTTCCGTATGAGATCTTCTTCGGGTCGTACTTGATCTCGACCGCCTCGGCATGGCCAGTCCGGCCGCTCGAGACCGTCTGGTAGTCGGCGGTCGCCTTGGTGCCGCCGGCATAGCCGGAGACCGCGTTGACGACGCCCGCGGTGTGCTGGAAGACGCCTTGGACGCCCCAGAAGCAGCCGCCGGCGATCACGGCGGTCTGGATCCCGCTCGCAGGTGCCGCATCCATGGCCGGGGCGGGGATCACGACCGCGTCCTCCGCGGCCTGAGACGGCGCGGCAAAGGCCAGCGCGAAGGTTAGCGAAAGGGCGGTGGTTGCGGCGAGCAGGGAGGCGAGGGCAGGTCGGCGCATGGCGGATCCTCTTTCGAAAGGTCTGACAGTCTAGGGCGGTCGGGGCCGGACGAACAGTTGCCCGGCTGCGTTTTCGCACCATCCGAGGTACGGACGCGGCCGCCGGTTGTTACGGCGGGACGGACACGAGTCTGTGAAACGAGCCGCGCGGGATAGAAGGGCGCCGGCGGCTTGGCGAGACCGGGAACTCCGCGCTAGATGAACCGGTGCGATCGATGATCGACTTAAGAAGAATCCGGCTGGAGCAGGCCTGACCCATGCTGCGCGTCGTTTCCCTGAGCCTTGTCATCCTGACCGCCGGCCTGTTCAGCGCGGCGGCCGACCCGCAGGCCGACGATCTCACCCTCTGCCGGGACCGCCAGGCGGAGGCCCAGGCCCGCGCGAGCGCCTGCGAGAATCTGCTGAAGGCCGACAAGCTCACCGGCAAGGACAAGGCCATCGCGCTCTCCGTGCGCGGCAACACGCTGATCAGCAAGCGCGACTACGACCGCGCGATCGAGACCCTGTCCATCGCGATCGATCTCGATCCTGATTACGTCATTGCTCTCAACCTGCGCGGCCTCGCCTATGAGCGCAAGGGCCAGGATGACCTCGCCATGGCGGACTACAACCTCGCCCTCCAAAAGCGCCCCACCTACGGTGTCCCCTACAACAATCGGGGCGTCATCCACGCGCGCCGCGGCGCGTTGCAGAGCGCGCTCGACGATTTCAGCCTGTCGATCAAATACACGCCGAAATTCCTGCTCGGCTGGACCAATCGCGCCCGCGCGCGGACGCTGATGAAGGATTTCGACGGCGCGATCGCCGATTTCGCGGAGGCCGAGAAGATCGACCCGACCGCGCCGCAGATCGCCAGCAACCGCTGCATCACTTACGGCATGATGGGCAAGTACGCGCAGGCCCTTGCCGACTGCAACGGCCTGATCGAGCGGCAGCCGAAAAACGTGTTCGCGATCAACAACCGCGCTGATGTCAGCATGATGAAGGGCGACCTCGACGCCGCGCTGAAGGATTACAACACCGCCATCCAGATCAATCCGAACAACATCCGCGCGCATTCCGGCCGCGGCCAGATCTACGAGCGGAAGAAAGATCTCGCGCAGGCGCGCGCCGATTACCGTGCGGCCGCGTATTCGTTGACGAAGTTCGACGAGCCCGACGTCGCTCGCGCCCGTGCCGTCGCGCAGGAGCGGCTCGCCGCGCTGACGCTGCAGGCGCCGGCCGGAGCAACCGGGCGCCGCGTGGCGCTGGTGATCGGCAACGGCTCCTACAAGAACGTCCATGCGTTGCCCAATCCGCCGCGCGATTCCAAACTGATCGCGAGCGTGCTGCGCGACGTCGGCTTCCAGAGCGTGATTTCCGTCAATGACCTCACCCGCGACAAGTTCTTTGACGCGCTGAAGGCCTTTGCGGAGGAAGCGGAGAAGGCCGACTGGGCCGTAGTCTATTACGCCGGCCACGGCTTCGAGATCGGCGGGGTGAACTATCTCGTTCCCGTCGACGCCAAGCTCGCCGCCGACAAGGACGCCGAGACCCAGGCGGTCGCCCTCGAGCAGGTGATCGCCGCGGTCGGTGCCGCGCGGAAAATGCGCCTCGTGGTTCTGGATGCCTGCCGCGACAATCCGTTCGCGCCGAGCATGCAGCGCACGCTGTCGCTGAAGCTGGTCGACAAGGGCTTTTCCAACATCGAGCCCGGCGCCGGCTTCATGGTGGTCTACGCCGCCAAGCACGGCGAGACCGCGATGGACGGCGACGGCAGCGCCAACAGCCCGTTTGCCACCGCGCTGGCCCGCGAGATCAAGCAGCCGCGCATCGAGATCCGAAAACTGTTCGACATCATCCGCGACGACGTCTGGGCTGCGACGAAGCACGAGCAGCAGCCATTCACGTATGGGTCACCGCCGGGACGCGAGGATTTTTACTTTGTGGCGGGGAAGTAAGGGGCGCGATTCCGGCGCCCCATTCTCCGTGCCGTAGGGTGGGCAAAGCGACTTTGTCCGCCGTAGCTCGAAGAGCGAAGGTGGAAGCGTGCCCACGCGTTTATTTGCTTATGGAGAGAGATCGTGGGCACGGCGCTACGCGCCTTTGCCCACCCTACGGGACCGGAGTTTCAGACGACGATGCTGAGCCGTTTCGCTGCGCGCGTAATCCCCGTATACAGCCACCGCGCCCGCGAGTCCTGGAACGCAAAGCTCTCGTCGAACAGCACGACGTCGTCCCATTGCGAGCCCTGCGACTTGTGCACAGTGAGCACGTAGCCGTAATCGAACTCGTCATAGGGCTTGCGCTGCTCCCAGGCGATCTGCTCGACGCCGCCCTCGAAGCAATCGGCGCGCACCGAGACCTTGGTCACCTTGTGGCCGAAATCCTCGTCCGGCGACAGCCGCATCGAAAGGATGCGCGATTTCGAGCGCGACGTGTTGCGCGATTTCACGCGCCACAGCCCGCCGTTGAACAGGCCCTTCTTGCGGTTGTTGCGCAGGCATACCAGCTTGTCGCCCGCGACCGGGAAGACGTCCTCGATGTTCTGGCGCTGCCGCACCCGCATGTTGTAGGCGCGCCGCGTGTTGTTGCGGCCGACCAGCACCTGGTCGGCGCCCATCACGCGGTCGGGATCGAGCTCCTTGCGCGAGACCACCTCGCTCTCGCCGTAGCGGCCGATGTCGAGCTCGCGTCCTTCGCGCACGTCCATCGACATCCGCACGATCGGATCGTCCTGCGCCTGGCGGTGCACCTCGGTCAGCATCGCGTCGGGCTCGGTGTTGGTGAAGAAGCCGCCGCCCTGGATCGGCGGCAGCTGCGCGGGATCCCCGAGCACGAGCAGTGGGCAGTCGAACGACATCAGGTCGCGGCCCAATTCGGCGTCGACCATCGAGCATTCGTCGATCACGATCAGCTTCGCCTTCGAGGCCGGCGCGTCGTCCCACAATTCGAAGCTCGGCTGCTCCTCGCCGGATTCGCGGGCGCGGTAGATCAGGGAGTGGATGGTGGAGGCGTCGTCGCAACCCTTGTTGCGCATGACGAGGGCGGCCTTGCCGGTGAAGGCCGCGAATTTCACCTCGCCGTCGACGCCTTCGGCGATGTGCCGGGCCAGGGTCGTCTTGCCGGTGCCGGCAAAGCCGAACAGGCGGAAGATCGGCGGCGTGCCATTGCGGCCCGGCCTGGCCTTCAGCCAGTCGCCGACGGCCTTGAGAGCGGCATCCTGATGCGGTGTGAAACTGGCCATATCTGTCTTGAGGAAGGGCGAAACGAGGCGATTCGCCATCCCCCAAAACTAACCATTCGCCCCGCCGGTTCAAGCGGGGCGAAGCCGGTTGCCTTTTGGTCCTACTGCCAGCCGGGAACGCCGCGCATGTCGGGCAGCTGGTGGGCGATGCCCTTGTGGCAGTCGATGCAGGTCTTTTCCTTCGTGAACAGGAAGCGCTGGTGCGCCACCGAGGCCCGCGGCGACTGCTTGGTGATGTCCATGGAATCAGCACTATGGCAGTTGCGGCATTCCAGTGAATCGTTGGCCTTGAAGCGCGCCCATTCGTGCGCGGCGAGCTCGAGGCGATGATCCTGGAATTTCTCGCGGGTGTCGATCGTGCCAAAAATCTTGCCCCAGACCTCCTTGGATGCCTGCATCTTGCGCGCGATCTTGTCGGTCCAGTTGTGCGGGACGTGGCAATCCGGGCAGGTCGCGCGCACGCCGGAGCGGTTGCTGAAGTGGATGGTGGATTTCAGCTCGGCGTAGACGTTGTCCTTCATCTCGTGGCAGCCGGTGCAGAATTTTTCGGTGTTGGTCAATTCCAGCGCGGTGTTGAAGCCGCCCCAGAAGATAACGCCGGCGACGAAGCCCGCGAGCACCAGCGTGCCGAGCGCGAACACCGAGCTCGGCCGGGTCAGCACACGCCAGAGCTCCAGCGCAAAGTCCCAACTTCGCGCGATGAAGCCGCGCTTGGTTTTCAGTTCTGCATTGGGCTCGTCAGCAGTCGTCGTCATCGGCGGCCACCCGGGCTTGCACGCGAGAGCAGCGTGTCGATGTCGACGAAGTCGTTGCTCACGGGCGGATTGGCGGTGTTCTGCGGCACGTGGCATTCCGTGCAGAAGAAGCGCCGCGGCGAGATCGAGGCCAGGAACTGGCCGTCGCGGTCCATGAAATGCGTGATCGAGACCATCGGCGCCTGCGATTCCGCCGTGCGTGCCCGCGCATGGCAGGACAGGCATTTGTTGCCGTTGAGGTCGATCTGATAGCCGTCGATCGTGTGCGGGATGACCGGCGGCTGCTCCGGATAATTGCGCACCTCCTTCTCGGACGTGTTGCGGTTCGGCAGCATCGGCGGCGCCGGGCCCTCGTCATTGAGCGGGGCCGGACCGCGCAGGCCCGAGGTGACGGTCTGTGCGGTCAGCGAGCTCGAGGCCGCGGCGATCGCGAAGGCGAGCAAGGCGATTGCAGATCGTTTCATCATGACAGGCTCACCCGCTCGATGCGCACGGCGCATTTCTTGAAGTCGGTCTGCAGCGAAATCGGATCGGTCGCGTCCAGAGTCACCTTGTTGATCAGCTTGGACTCGTCGAACCACGGCACGAAGACGAGGCCCTTCGGCGGCCGGTCGCGACCGCGCGTTTCGACCCGGGCGCGGATGAAGCCGCGGCGGGAGACCACCTTCACCTCGTCCCCGCGACGGAGCTTGGCATCCGCCGCGTCGTCCGGATGCATGAAGCACACGGCTTCGGGGAAGGCCTTGTAGAGCTCGGGCACGCGGCGCGTCATGGTGCCGGAATGCCAGTGCTCCAGCACGCGGCCGGTCGAGAGCCAGTAGGGATATTCGTTGTCGGGCGATTCCGCGGGCGGCTCGTAGGGCAGCGCGAAGATGCGCGCCTTGCCGTCGGGATAGCCGTAGAACTGCACGTCGGTGCCCTGCTTGACGTAGGGATCACTGCCCTCGCGGAAACGCCACTTCGTCTCCTGGCCGTTGACGACGGGCCAGCGCAGGCCGCGCTCGCGGTGATAGGTGTCGAACGGCGCGAGGTCATGGCCATGTCCGCGGCCGAACTGGGCGTATTCCTCGAACAGGCCCTTGTGCACATAGAAGCCGAAGGCCTTGGACTCGTCGTTGAGATAGCCCGGCTCGATGTCGGTCACGGGGAATTTGTCGACCTGGCCGTTCTTGTAGAGCACGTCGAACAGCGTCTTGCCGCGAACCTCGGGCTTCTTGGCGATCAGCTCCTCGGGCCAGACCTCCTCGATCTTGAAGCGCTTGGAGAACTCCATGAGCTGCCAGAGATCGGATTTCGACTCGCCGGGCGCGGGGACGAGCTGGTGCCAGAACTGGGTGCGCCGCTCGGCATTGCCGTAGGCGCCTTCCTTCTCCACCCACATCGCGGTCGGCAGGATCAGATCGGCGGCCAGTGCCGTCACCGACGGATAGGCATCCGAGACCACGATGAAATTGTCGGGGTTGCGGAAGCCGGGATAGGTCTCCTCGTTGGCATTGGGGCCGGCCTGGAGGTTGTTGTTGACCTGCACCCAATAGGCGTTGATCAGGCCGTCCTTCAGCATCCGGCTTTGCAGCACGGCGTGCGCGCCGTTCTTGTCGGGAATGGTGCCTTCGGGCAGCTGCCAGATGTGCTCGGCGTGGTCGCGATGCGCCTTGTTGGTCACGACCATGTCGGCCGGCAGCCGGTGCGAGAAGGTGCCGACCTCGCGCGCGGTGCCGCAGGCCGAGGGCTGGCCGGTCAGCGAGAACGGGCTGTTGCCGGGCGAGGAGATCTTTCCGGTCAGAAGATGGATGTTGTAGACGAGGTTGTTGCACCAGACGCCGCGGGTGTGCTGGTTGAAGCCCATGGTCCAGAACGAGACCACTTTGGTCTTGGGATCGGCGTAGAGCTCGGCGAGCGCCTCCAGCCGGTTCAGCGGCACGCCGGACATCTCGGCTGCCTTTTCCAGCGTGTATTCCGACACGAACTTGACGTACTCGTCATAGCTCATGTCGGTGGAGTCGTTGGCCTTCGCTGCACCCGTTGCCTTTTTCTGAAGCGGATGCTCCGGCCTCAAACCGTAGCCGATATCGATCTGCCCCCGCCTGAAAATCGTATGCGCGGCGACGAAGTCCTTGTTGACCCGGCCGGTCTTGATGATGTGGTTGGCGATGGCGTTGAGGATGTAGAGGTCGGTCTGCGGCTTGAACACCATGCCAATGTCGGCGAGGTCGAACGAGCGGTGCTCGAACGTCGAGAGCACGGCGACGCGGACATGCGGCGCGGACAGCCGGCGGTCGGCGAGGCGCGTCCACAGGATGGGGTGCATCTCCGCCATGTTGGAGCCCCACAGCACGAAGGCGTCGGTCGCCTCGATGTCGTCGTAGCAGCCGGGCGGCTCGTCGATGCCGAAAGTGCGCATCATGCCGGCGACGGCGGAAGCCATGCAGTGCCGCGCATTGGGATCGATGTTGTTGGTGCGGAAGCCGGCCTTGAACAGCTTCGAGGCTGCATAGCCTTCCCAGATCGTCCACTGGCCGGAGCCGAACATGGCGACGCCGTTGGGGCCGCGCTTCTTGAACGCCTCCTTCCACTTCACCTCCATGATGTCGAAGGCTTCGGTCCAGGATACGGGCGTGAACTCGCCGTTCTTGTCGTATTTGCCGCCCGTCTTGCGCAGCATCGGCTGGGTCAGGCGGTCATGGCCGTACATGATCTTGGAGAGGAAGTAGCCCTTGACGCAGTTGAGGCCGCGGTTGACTTCGGCCTTGATGTCGCCGTGGGTGGCGACGACGCGATTGTCCTTGGTCGCGACCATCACCGAGCAGCCGGTGCCGCAGAAGCGGCAGGCGGCCTTGTCCCATTTCATTTCGCTGTTGTCGCGCTCGGTGATGAGATTGGCGGCGAGCGCCGGAGCCGGCATGCCTGCTGCGGCAGCCGCAATCGCGGCGGCCTCGAGCTTCAGCATCTGGCGGCGGTCGAGCTTTGGCGATGTCATGATGGCTCTTCCTGACTCAGGCGGTTTCAATGGCGTGGAAGACCAGCGCCGCGGAATAGACGTGTTGCAGCGACTGGATGGTGTTGAGCAGGGTGCCGAGGCTGCCGGCATCGGGCGCTTCGGTCACAACGACGAGTTTGCCGCGTGGGTCGCGGCCATGGATCTCGCAGCCGGGCAGGGCGGTGATCTCAGCTTCGAGTTCAGCGAGGCGCTCGGGGCGCGCCTGCACGATGATGCTGGCGATTTCGGCGCCCGGTGGCGGCACGATGCGGTCGGTGCTGAGCACGCGGCCGGTGATCAATGCGCGGCGGTTGAGTGAAGCTTGGGCCATGATGCCGGTCTTTCGCTTGGAGGAGATCAATGCGGGGAGGGCGGCGGGCCGGGAGGGCCAGCAAACATCTGGTAGATCCAGACGCCGAGCCCATAGGAGCCGACTGTTCCGACCGCGAGGACGGGCATCACGATCGCGGTCAGGAACAGGAAAGCGAAAATCTCCATGCGCTTGCGGCGCACGCGCGAAGTCGTGTCGTCAGGGGCCGACATATTCGGTCTCTTCGGGATGGTATGGGAAGCGGGACGGCATCCGGGCCGTTGCCTTGCAGCCCTTTTGCTGCAATCGGGCCGTGGTGGCGTTGATCTGGATCAACCTGTCGACTTGCGCGGATGTCGCAGCGGCGGCGCCGAGGCGGGTATGCCTCGCCATGCCAGGCTCGGGATCAGTCTCCCGCGCGGCGGAATTGCTGCTCCGTAGACAGCTCCGCCTCACACCTTAAGATGAGCTTAACAACAATAAAGCGGGAGCGCGACGCCATGAAGTTCGGCATCTTCTACGAGCTGCAACTGCCGCGGCCCTGGGTGGCCGGCGACGAGCTCCGGCTCTACCAGAATGCCCTCTCGCAGATGGAACTCGCCGACAAGCTCGGTTACGACCATGCCTGGGTGGTCGAGCATCACTTCCTCGAGGAATATTCGCACTCGCCCTCGCCGGAATCCTTTCTCGCCGCGGCCAGCCAGCGCACGAAAAACATCCGGCTTGGCCACGGCATCCTGCAGCTCACCACCAATCACCCGGCGCGCGTTGCCGAGCGTGTCGCGGTGCTCGATCTGCTCTCGAACGGGCGCTGCGAGTTCGGTATGGGCGAGAGCGCGTCCATCACCGAGCTCACGCCGTTCGGCCGCGACATGGAGACCAAGAAGGAGGTCTTCGAAGAAGCCGTGCAGGCGATCTTCCCGATGTTCAAGGACGCGGGCAGCGAACATCACGGCAAGTATTTCGACATTCCCCTGCGCAATGTCGTGCCAAAACCGGTGCAGAAGCCGCATCCGCCGCTGTGGATGGCGTGCTCGCAGCTGCCGACCATCGAGCGTGCCGGCCGTCACGGTTTTGGCGCGCTCGGTTTTCAGTTCGTCAGTGCGGATGCCGCGCATGCCTGGGTGCACGCCTATTACAACGCGATGACCAAGCGGCTGCATAAACTGGCGGACTACCAGATCAACCCGAACATGGCGCTGGTCTCGTTCTTCATGTGCGCCAAAACGGATGAGGAGGCGCGCGCCCGCGCCGACGGCGCCACCTTCTTCCAGTTCGCGCTGCGCTTCTACGGTGCCTCGCAGAACCGCCAGCGGCCCGCGCCCTACACCGTCAACATGTGGGACGAGTACAACAAGTGGAAGCGCGACAATCCGGAGGCGCAGGAGGCGGCCTTGCGCGGCGGCCTGATCGGCTCGCCGGAGACGATCCGCAGAAAGCTGAAGCGCTTTCAGTCCTCGCATATCGACCAGGTCATCCTGCTCAACCAGGCCGGTAAGAACAGCCACGAGCACATCTGCGAATCGCTGGAGCTGTTCGGCCGCGAGGTGATGCCGGAGTTCCAGAACGATCCGGCGCAGGCGGCCTGGAAGCAGGGCGTCATGAGCGGCGAGATCAAGCTGGAGGAGATCGACACCGAGGCGTTCACGGACCGCTACGGCAAGCTTGCGGTCAACGTGGCACCGGCGAAGGCGGCGGGGTAAGGACTCTGCATCCAGCATGGGCCCCGGCTCAGCAGCGCATCACTAAAGTGCTGCATTGCGTCCGGGGCACGAGACTGTCAATCGACGCAGCCGCTCTCGTGTCCCGGACAAGCCGCAACGCGCCAGCGTCGTGGCGCAGAGCCGGGACCCAGAAGCGGCATACGCAGGCGTTGCCGGCTTTCGGCGCCCGATCGTTGCTGCTATCCTTCCCCAAAACGGCGTCTGACGGAGGAAACCAATGCGGCCCCACGGCACGGCCTCGACTGCAGCGGCTGGCGACATCACGCCCGCGGTGCTCGCCATCGGCCGCTCCGATTTCCCCAAAGTCCTCATCGACACGCTGCGCCGCCACGCCGATGTCGGCCATTGCATGGTGTTCGCGCTGAGCCGTGCAGGTGCCGCGACCTGCCTGCTCGATGCCGGCAATATCCCGATCGGCGGCGATCTCGGCGCCGCCTATGCCGGCCAGTTCCACGAATCCGATCCCAACCGCGATGCGCTGTTCGAAGGCGAGGGCACTGCGCCGATCATGCTGCCGAGCTTCGCGCCCCGCATGTACGGCGCGCGCTACCGCAAGATCTTCTTCCACGATTCCGGCATCGTCGACAAATGCGCGACCGCGATCTGGACCGGCGACACCTGCTTTTACGTCAACTTCTATCGCATCACGACCCAGGGTCGCTTCAGCGCCGCGCAACGCGAGCGGCTCCAGGCGATCGCGCCCGCGATCGGCGCCAGCGTCGCACGTCATTTCCAGCAGGCCGCGACTCCTGATCAGAACCTCGCCACATTGTTCGCGACGCGCGCGCCACTCTCGGACCTGACACCGCGCGAGCAGGAAGTCTGCCGCCGCATCCTGCTCGGTTTCAGCTCCGAAGCAATCTCGCAAGGACTCGGCATCAGCCTGCATTCGACCCTGACCTACCGCAAGCGCGCCTATCAGCGGCTCGGCATCTCCTCGCAGAACGAATTGTTCGGAATCGTGCTGGGCCTGCTGGCAGGGCCACACGGCCTGAACTGAGGGGACTGGGAGTCCGCGATACCTGCTTCCGAAAGCAAAGCGGACACGCGGTCCACCTACGGGGATCGTCGCCTTTTGACCCGAAGCCGACGCCACTCCTCGCCTCCAATGTGCTAGACTGAGACCCGGTCAAATGCTCCCGGGATCCACATGAAGCGGCGCGAGTTCGTCACGCTGATTGCTGGCGCTGCGGCATTGCCGCTCAAAGCCCGCGCACAGCGGGCTGGCCAGCGGTACCGCGTTGCGGCATTGGGGCCGGTACCGCTCAGCTTCTTCGATGAACTGGGCAGAGCCGGCTTTGTCAGAGGCAAAAACCTTGAGATCGACAGCCGTGGCGAAAGGGTGGCTGCCGCGTCTTATGCCAGTGTGGCCATTGAACTGGTCGAGGCAAGTCCACATGTGCTGATGGCAGTCGGGGCCGAAGCAGGGCGCGCAGCACAGAAAGCAACGCAGCGTATTCCAATCGTGGTGATCGCGGACGACTTGCTTGGCAGCAAGCTTGTCGCCTCGATGCCGCATCCCGAAGGTAACACCACTGGTGTTGCCATCTTTGCGTTTCAGCTCGACGCCAAGCGATTGGAGCTGCTGCATGAAGCACTGCCAGCTATCCGGCGAATAGCCGCTCTCGCGGACCGCCTGCCGATACCAAACATGAGTACTCTCGAAAGCGCCGCCAAGAGGCTCGGCGTCGAGATCGTTCCGTTTGCCGCACGATCCGAGGAAGATCTCATCCGTGTGATTGACGCTTTGAAGGTCGAAGAGATCGGGGCCGTCAACCTGCTGGCCTCGCCGATCTTGGCATCGAAATTCCAGTACCTGATCCGCGATCGGCTGGCCCTCCGCCGCCTGCCCGCCATTCTGCAGTGGCCCGAGCAGGCGGAAGAAGGCGGACTGATGGGATACGGTCCCCGCCTCAGCGCGGTTTTCCACCAATGCGCGCGTCAGGTCGCAAGACTATTGCGAGGCGCAAAGGTAGCCGAGGTGCCTGTTGAGCAGCCGACAAAGTTCGAACTGGTCATCAATCTCAAGACAGCCAAAATGCTAGGTGTCGAAATGCCGCCGATGCTACTCTCTCGTGCCGACAGGACGGTCGAGTGAGTTCTCGGCTTCCGTTTCTGGCGCCTTAGCTGCCTTCTGTTTCTGGCCTCAGAATGTCGGCTGTCGGGCTGGGAGCAGTCAAGGTCGCAGCGTGTCCGCTCCGCCGGGCTATTCAGAGAAGCGCGTTGTCCGCATCGCCAGCTCACTATCAAGCGGTGCTCCCAATTTTGATATCGTCGAACAAGAGCCCGTCGTTAACCATCCCCGACGGTTCCCGCCTAGGCGGCATCGCTTCGAAGTTTCTTAAATTTTGCTGGGTACCTCTTCAGGGCACAGTGACCTGGGGAAAGAGTATGGGTAAGCGGGCCAAACGTAAAAAGGCAGAGGCCCTCGCAATACCCATGGCCGCGAGAGTTGCAATTGGCGCCGTGGCCGTCGCCGCGTTGGGGTACGGTTTGCTGTCCGGCCCGGCGAGCGTGCAGGCGATCCGGAAGCCGTCCGCACAGGAAGCCAAGGCATCGTCAAGTCCGGTTTACGTGGCGCCCCCGGTTCATGCAGCAGCGCCGGCTCCCGCTCCGGCTCCGATTCCGGCCCCGGCCCCGGCACCTTTGGTCGAACCACCAAAAGCCGACGCTGATGGTCCCGGAGCATTGGTCCGGCAGGTGGTTGACTACGCCAGCCGCCAGACGCCGGGCACCGTGATCATCGATACCAAGAACACATTCCTCTATTTGGTTCTGAACGACACCCAGGCGTTGCGCTACGGCATCGGTGTCGGCCGCGAAGGTTTCACATGGTCGGGTGAGCAGACTGTGGCCCGCAAGGCGGAATGGCCGGATTGGCATCCGCCTGCGGAGATGGTCTCACGTCAGCCTTATCTGCCGCGGTTCATGGCAGGCGGTCCCGGCAATCCGCTCGGCGCCCGCGCGATGTATCTCGGCGAGACGGAATATAGGATTCACGGCACCAACAAGCCCGATACGATCGGCAAGCGCGTGTCGTCCGGCTGCATCCGGCTGACCAATGACGACGTCACGGATCTCTATGAGCGGGTGAAGGTCGGCGCGAAAGTGATCGTGCTTCCGGCAACCGTTCGTCGTCCATCCCAGGGCGCGCCGGCCGACGCCGCGTTCCGGTTGCCGGACCCTGCATTGCCATCGAAGCGGCCCTTGGCAGCCAACGCGCAGATGCTGCCATTTGGAGCGAAGATCGCCGAGGCGCGGTAGCTCCAAGGATCTAGCTCCAAAGGTCTGGGCTCCAACGGTGAGCAGAGCGCCGCGCAGCATCGTCCGGCACGCGCTGCTGTGCAGAGCCGGGACCCGCGGTGTCAGCTGCCGCCCTCTGCCAGTTGCCCCGCTCCAATGACGTGCTTTCCTGGTTCGCCGGCAACAGCCGCCTCGACGAGCTGCCGGGCCACGTTGGTCACCGGGCTTACACGCGCAACCCGCGGCAACAGGGGGGACGCGAAGTTTAGGACGTTCCGCACTGCTCGCTGTACCGGCCTGCTTTCGGCACGCTCGCCATCCAGGAAGCCTGGCCGCAGGATCGTCAGGGACGGGAAAGCGAGCGCCCCGATCGCCTCTTCCACCTCGCCCTTCGTCCGCGTGTAGAGAAACAGGGATCGCGGGTCGGCGCCCAAGGACGATACCAGCGCGAAACGGCCGACTCGAGCGTCGCGCAGCCGCCGCGCGATCAGCAGCACAAGTTCGTAATCGACCGCTCGAAATGCTGCTGCCGACCCTGCCGCCGCTCGCGTCGTTCCGAGCGCGCAGATTGCGCCGTCGGCTCGCCATTCCTCACCGCCGGCACCAGCAATCAGATCATCGAGCCGAGGATTGGTTACCCGCTCCTCGGCTGGCAGCGCACGCCGCGTCGGCGCGATGATGCGCGTGATGCGAGGGTCCGCACGAGCAAGCGTCATCGCGCGGCCGCCAACCAGCCCCGTCGCGCCTACGATGAGCAATGTGGTCATGACCATCCCGTCTTGGCTTTGCAGGCCAAGTGTACAGGAACCGGCTGCCACGGCAAATTCGATGCCT
This sequence comes from Bradyrhizobium sp. WSM2793, assembly GCF_000379585.1. Lineage (NCBI taxonomy): Bacteria > Pseudomonadati > Pseudomonadota > Alphaproteobacteria > Hyphomicrobiales > Nitrobacteraceae > Bradyrhizobium > Bradyrhizobium sp. WSM2793. The sequence continues at coordinate 22,423 of NZ_KB902780.1, forward strand.
GCGTCGCGACAATCTCCAAGTCCGGCACATATCGAAGTTGTGAGCCACGGGGAATTCCTTGCCGTTTTGTCCCGTCAACCGGACTTACACGTAAATGCTCTCCTGCCGTGTGTCCCCTTCGCTAGGGACAGACGCCGGCCGCGGAGTTCGCTAGTCTGGCCTCTAGGATACGACATCCGGAGAGGCAGCTTTGAGCACCGCGCCGCGCATCGACATCGACCCGCCCGCATTCTGGGCCGATCCCTATCCGATGCTTGCGAAAATGCGGAAAGAGGCGCCGATCGCGTTCGTGCCGCAGCTCGGCTCGACGCTGCTGACCAGGCGCGACGACATCTCGATCTCCGAGAAGCAGATCGATGTGTTCTCCTCGCACCAGCCTGCGGGCCTGATGAACCGGCTGATGGGCCACAACATGATGCGCAAGGACGGCGAAGCGCACCAGGTCGAGCGCCGCGCGATGTTCCCGACGGTGTCGCCGAAGACGGTGAAGGCGCACTGGACCGCGTTGTTCCAGGCCCATGCCGACCGCATCCTCGACGCGATCGCGCCGGGGCGGGTCGACTTCATGCGCGACTTCGCGCTGCCGTTCTCCGGCGAATGCCTGAAGTCGATCACTGGCCTCACCAATATCGGCTTTGGCGACATGGACGCGTGGTCGCAGGGCATGATCGAGGGCATCGCCAACTACGCCGGCGATCCCGCGGTCGAGGCGCGCTGCCACGCTGCGACGTCGGGCATCGACGCCGCAATCGACGACATCCTGCCGGTGATGCGCAAGCAGCCCGACCAGAGCATTTTGGGCGTGCTGCTCGCCTCCGGCATGCCGATGGAGAGCGTGCGCGCGAACGTCAAACTCGCGATCTCGGGCGGTCAGAACGAGCCGCGCAAGGCGATCGCCGGCACGGTGTGGGCGCTGCTGACCCATCCCGAGCAGCTCGATCTGGTGCGCAAGGGCGAGGTGACCTGGCTCGAGGCGTTCGAGGAATATGCCCGCTGGATCTCACCGATCGGCATGTCGCCGCGGCGTATCGCCAAGCCCTGGAGCATCCGCGACGTCGCCTTCGAGACGGACGAGCGCGTCTTCCTGATGTTCGGTTCCGCCAATCGCGACGAGAGGCATTTCGACCGCGCCGATCAGTTCGACGTGCGGCGTGATACGACCAAGAGCGTCGCCTTTGGCGCCGGCCCGCATTTTTGCGCCGGTGCCTGGGCCTCCCGCGCCATGATCGCCGACGTCGCGCTGCCGACCGTGTTCGCGCGGGCGAGGCAGCTCGAGATCGCCGACGACGAGAAGGTGCGGATCGGCGGCTGGGCGTTTCGCGGGCTGCAGAATTTGCCGGTGCGGTGGCATTAGCTTGCAAGCGTCCTGCGTGAGGCACGCGCCCACCACGGTTTCAGTGTCATCGCCCGGCTTGACCGGGCGATCCAGTACGCCGCGGCCGTCGTGTGAGGCACTGACGCCTCTGGAATACTGGATTCCCCGCCTTCGCGGGGAATGACAGCGGAGGTGGTGGAGGCGTTTTGCCGTCCCGCTCCCTGCGCGTCTCACATTCGCGTGCAGAAAAAATCCCTCTGCATCATCGCGGCCGCTTGAAAGATTAATCATGCGCGCTGCCGCGCGCGCAGTGCGCGCATCGCTATTTTTCCGGCCGTCTCGACACCTCCGACAACCCGCACCATCATTCCCGAACTGGAATGAATGACGGCCGCGCTCGGCCGGGAGTGTGGAATGCAGCGTCGTGACTTTCTCAAGCTCTCCATCGGAACTGCGGCCGCCGCTGCGTTCGCCTCGCCTGCGATCGCACAAGGCGCGGTGAAGGAAATTCGTATCGGCTATCAGAAGAACGGCGTGCTGGTCATCACGCGCCAGCAGGCCGCGCTGGAGAAACATTTCGTGCCCCTGGGCATCGAGGTGAAATGGGTCGAGTTCTCCTCGGGCCCGCCGATGATGGAAGCGATGAATGTCGGCAGCGTCGATTACGGCGCAGTCGGCGATTCTCCGCCGGTGTTCGCGCAGGCCGCGGGCGCCGCGATCGTCTATGCCGCGGGCCAGCCCATCACCACCGGCCAGGGCATTCTGGTGCCGAAGGATTCGCCGATCCGCGCCATCACTGAGCTGAAAGGCAAGCGCGTCGGCTTCACCAAGGGCTCCAGCGCGCACAACATCGTGGTGCAAACGCTGGAGAAGGCGGGCCTGACCTATGCCGACATCACACCGGTCTATCTGACGCCGCCTGACGCGGGCCCCGCCTTTGCCAATGGCAGCATCGAGGCCTGGGCGATCTGGGATCCGTATTTCGCGATCGGCGAGACCAGACAGAACGGCCGCATTCTGATCAATGCGCGCGAGGTCACCAAGACCAATTCCTTCTACATCGCCAACCGCGACTTCGCGAAGAACCACGGCGCAATCCTGCAGCAGATCGTCGACGTCACCACCGCGACCGCCAGATGGGCCGAGCAGCATCGCGACGAGGTCGCGAAGTCTCTCGCCGCGGTGACCGGCATTCCGCTGGAGATCCAGACCATCGCGGCGAACCGGTCGTCCTTCGTCGTCGGCCCCGTCACCGACGATATCGTCACGACGCAGCAGGGCGTCGCCGATCGCTTCTACAAGCTCGGCTTGATCCCGAGGCCGATCGCGATCCGCGACATCGTCTGGCGCAATCCGGCAGCCTGATCGTGCCGACCAACCTTCCCACACACAGGGGTTTGAACATGAGGCGTATCATCCAGCGTCTGATCGCGGCCGTGGTGCTGTCGATCGGCATCGTCGCCGCCGCGGTCGGCACGTCCTATGGTCAGGACAAGGTGGTCCGCATCGGCTACCAGAAATACGGCAAGCTGGTGCTGCTCAAGAGCAAGGGCACGCTGGAGCCGAAGCTGGCTGCCGATGGCTACAAGGTGGTGTGGACCGAATTCCCCTCCGGACCGCCGCTGCTCGAAGCACTCAATGTCGGCGCGATCGATTTCGGCAACACCGGCGAAGCCCCGCCGATCTTCGCGCAGGCCGCCGGCGCGCCGATCCAGTATGTCGCCTATGAGCCGCCGGCGCCAAAGGGCGAGGCGATCCTGGTGCCGAAGGACAGCCCGCTGAAATCGGTCGCTGACCTCAAGGGCAAGAAGGTCGCGCTCAACAAGGGCTCCAACGTCCACTATCTCCTGGTCAAGGCGCTGGAGAAGGCCGGCGTGAAATATTCTGAAGTTGAGCCCGTGTTCCTGGCGCCGGCCGATGCGCGCGCCGCCTTCGAGCGCGGTGCGGTCGATGCCTGGGTGATCTGGGATCCGTTCCAGGCCGCCGCGGAAGCGGCCACAGGCGCGCGCACGCTCGCAGACGGCTCCGGCATCGTCGCCAACTACCAGTTCTACTTTGCCTCGAAGAAATTCCTCGACGCCAATCCTGAGATCGTCGACGCCGTGCTCGCCGAGCTCAGCACGGTCGACGATTGGGCCAGGGGCGACATCCATGCGGTGGCTGAGCAGCTTGCTCCGGCAATCGGTCTGTCCGTGCCGGTCGTCGAGGTGGCATTGAAGCGGCAGTCCTACGGCATCAAACCGATCACGGATGCCGTCATCGCCGACCAGCAGCAGGTGGCCGATGCGTTCTTCGCGCTGGGCCTGATCCCCAAATCCATCAAGATTTCTGACGTCGCGCGGAAATCCGGTTCGTGAGCGCAAGTCATGACAAAGCAACCCAACGCCAACATCCTCTGGTTCCTGCCGACCCACGGTGACGGCCGTTATCTCGGCACCGGCATCGGCGGACGCGAGGTCAATTTCAACTATCTGCGCCAGATCGCGCAGGCCGCCGACCAGCTCGGCTATTTCGGCGTGCTGCTGCCGACCGGGCGATCTTGCGAGGATTCCTGGATCGTCGCCTCGTCAGTTGCGCCGTTCACCGAACGGCTGCGCTATCTCGTCGCCGTCCGGCCCGGCCTGCAATCGCCTGGTGTCGCCGCGCGCATGACGGCGACGCTCGATCGCGTCACGGGCGGCCGGCTGCTCGTCAACGTCGTCACCGGCGGCGATCCCGTCGAGAACAAGGGCGACGGCATCTTCCTCGGCCATGACGAGCGCTACGAGGTCACCCGCGAGTTCCTCAACGTCTATAGCGACCTGCTCGCCGGCAAGACCGTCAATGTCGAGGGCAAGCACATCCATGTCGAGGGCGGCAAGCTGCTGTTTCCGCCGGCGCAGTCGCCGCGTCCGCCGCTCTATTTCGGCGGCTCGTCCGATGCCGGCATCGATGTCGCCGTCGATGCCGTCGACAAATATCTCACCTGGGGCGAGCCGCCGGCGCTGGTGGCCGAAAAGATCGCGAAGGTGCGGGAGGTCGCTAGCGCGCGCGGCCGCAAGCTGTCCTTCGGCATCCGCCTTCATGTCATTGTTCGCGAGACCAACGAGGAAGCCTGGCGTGCCGCGAACGAGCTGATCCAGCATGTCAGCGACGACACCATCGCGCTGGCGCAGAAGAATTTTGCCCGCATGGACTCCGTCGGCCAGCAGCGCATGGCGCAGCTTCACGGCGGCAAGCGCGACAAGCTCGAGATCGCACCGAACCTCTGGGCCGGCGTAGGCCTCGTGCGCGGCGGTGCCGGGACGGCGCTGGTCGGCGATGCCGAGACCGTCGCGGCCCGCATCAGGGAGTATCAGGACATCGGCATCGATACCTTCATCATGTCGGGCTACCCGCATCTGGAGGAGGCCTATCGCTTTGCCGAGCTGGTCTTCCCGCTGCTCTCGCTCGAGCAGCCCTCCAACGTGACCAGGCTGCACTTCAACGGCGGTCCGTTCGGCGAGACGGTCGGCAGCGATTTCCGTCCGCAGCACAGGGTGTCGCAGTCGTGAGCGTGATCGACAGCGTTTCACTCCCGCGCAGCCTTCGTTTGCCGCGGATCGACGGCCTGATCCAGTGGATCGTGCCGCTCGCCATCATCGCGCTCTGGCAGGTCGCCAGCGTCACCGGCTTCGTGCCGACCCGGGTGCTGCCGGCCCCGAGCGACGTCCTGCTCGCCGGCTGGAAGCTGCTGCTCTCCGGCGAGCTCGTTCGCAACATCTGGGTTTCGTTCTGGCGCGCTTCGATCGGCTTTTTGATCGGCGGCAGCATCGGCTTCGCGTTCGGGCTCGCCAACGGCCTGTCGCAGCTCTCGGCAAAGCTCACCGACACCACGTTGCAGATGGTGCGCAACGTGCCGCATCTGGCGCTGATCCCGCTCGTCATCCTCTGGTTCGGCATCGACGAGAGCGCCAAGCTGTTCCTGGTAGCGCTGGGCGTGTTCTTCCCGATCTACCTCAACACGCTGCACGGCATCCGCACCGTCGATCCGCAGCTGATCGAGATGGGCCGCATCTACGGCATGACCGACGGCGAATTGTTCCGCCGCGTGATCTTCCCGGGTGCGCTGCCGTCGATCTTCGTCGGCATCCGCTTCGCGCTCGGCATCATGTGGCTGACGCTGATCGTCGCCGAGACCATCGCGGCCTCGTCGGGCCTCGGCTACATGGCGATGCAGGCGCGCGAGTTCATGCTGATCGACGTCGTCGTGCTCTCGATCCTGATCTACGCCCTGCTCGGCAAGTTCGCCGACAGCGCATCCCGCGTGCTGGAGCGTTTGACGCTCTCCTGGCACCCCGCCTTCCAGAAACGTTGAGCCATACTGGGAATCACATGCAGACAGCCGTTCGTACGTCCCTTCCCGAAACCGAGCTCGCCAGCCGCGTCAATTTTGCGCCTCACGCCCGCATAGTGCGCGAGGTGCAGACCAGCGGCCTGCCGCTCAGCATCCGGGGCTTGCGCAAATCCTTCGGCAGCAACGAGGTGCTGCGCGGTATCGATTTGCACATCCCCGCCGGCCAGTTCGTCGCCATCGTGGGAAAAAGCGGTTGCGGCAAGAGCACGCTGCTGCGCTTGATCGCGGGCCTCGACAAGATCGATGCCGGCAGCATCAGCTTCGGCCAGGACACTCAGCCAAAAGACATTCAGCCCGAAGACATCCGCGTCATGTTCCAAGAGCCGCGGCTGTTACCCTGGGCTCGCGTGCTGGCCAATGTCGAGGTCGGTCTCGGCCGCGATCGCGCTTCAGGCGATGCGCATGCGCGCGCCGAGAAGGCGTTGACCGAGGTTGGTCTCGCCGACAAGCGCGACCAGTGGCCCTCGGTGCTGTCAGGTGGCCAGAAGCAGCGCGTCGCGCTCGGCCGCGCGCTGGTCTCTCGTCCCCGCGTGCTGGCCTTCGACGAGCCGCTCGGCGCGCTGGATGCTCTGACCCGGATCTCGATGCAGCGCCTTTTGGAGCGCGTCTGGCGCGATCAGGGCTTTACCGCGATTTTGGTGACCCATGACGTCGCCGAAGCCGTGGCGCTGGCGGACCGGGTGCTGGTGATCGAAGAGGGCCGCATCGCTCATGATGTCGTGGTTCACGCGGGCCGGCCGCGCCAGCGCGGCTCGGCCGAGCTTGCGGGTCTGGAAGGCTCGATCCTGAGCCACCTGTTGTCGGCGGACGATCGTACCTAAATACAAGGGAACCCCACCTCGGGGACCATGCCATGAATGTAGTACCCCGCGATCTCATGACTGAAATCCCCGTCTCGTCCGCCGATTTCCGCGGAGCCATGCGCCATCTCACCGGCGGCGTCAGCGTCATCACGGCTGGGCGGGGCAAGGACGTCACCGGCATGACGGTGACCTCGGTCACCTCGCTGTCGGTCGAGCCGCCGACGCTGCTGGTCAGCATCAACCGCGATGCCTCCTCCTTCCCCTTGATCCGGCGGCACAGCGCCTTCGGGGTGAATATCCTCAATGCCGACCAGCTCGATGTCGCCGAACGCTTTGCCGGCAAGGGCGGGCTGAAGGGCGCCGATCGTTTCAAAGGTGCCAAATGGATGACGGCGGTCTCGGGTGTTCCGCTGCTCGTCGGCGCGCTGTCGGCCTTCGATTGCGAGGTTGAGGAGATCGTGGAGCGGCATTCGCACGGCATCGTCATCGGCCGTGTCAGGGACATCAGGAGCTCGGCGCGGACTGCGGCGCTGGCCTATTGGCACGGCCAGTACGTGGCGGTCGACCAGGACGAGGACGCCGCGAGGCTCGCGGAAGTGAGCGTTCCGGCGCACGGCCGGCGCGGCCTTTGATCGCGCGGGCCGGGGGGCCGGAAGGCTGGCCTTTTCCCCGTCATCGCTCTAGAAGCGCCCGAGCCTCCCGCCGGGACGGCAATGGAGCGGATCGATGAAGCGCGTCGCGACCTGGGCGTTCTATGCCATCGGCGCGCTGGCGATCGCCTATCTCGCGCTCTACGCCTACGCGATGTTCTCGGGCCAGCCCGTGATCATCCCCGGCGATCCCATCCACATCTTCCGCAAGCCGGACGCGCCGAGTTATTCGTAGGCGAACGCGCGCGGTCCCGTAGGTGGGCAAAGCGAAGCGTGCCCACGACTTCCATCCAGAGCAGGCAAATCGTGGGCACGGCGCAAGGGCGCCTTTGCCCACCCTACGGCCCCTGCCTTCACCCCCGCAAAATCGCCAGCGCCAGCGCCTGCGCGCGCGGCACGATGCTGTCGATATCGAGATATTCCTCCGGCGTGTGCGCGAGCCCGCCGACCGGGCCCAGGCCGCAGATCGTCGGCGTACCGACCGCGGCGGTGAAGCCGGAATCGGCGCAGCCTCCAGAGAACTCGCCCTGCAGCGTGGTGAGGCCGACCTGCCTTGCTGCGGCCTGATAGTTTTCGAACAGCGCCCTTGAATCCGCGCTCTGCACCACCGGCACGAACTCACCCTTGATGGTCAGCGTCGCACGCGTGCCCGGCACGTAAGATTTCGCGACGATGGTCTGGATCGCGTCCATCACCCGGGCACGATCGGCCGGATCGACGTAGCGCAGGTCGATCTGGCCCTCGGCGTAAGGCGCCGTGGTGTTGACGGACTGCCCGCCCGAGACCAGGCCGACATTGAGCGTGATGCCCTTGTCGAGATCCGTGAGTGCGTGGATCTGCACGATTTTGTGCGCGAGCTCGCCGATCGCGCTGACGCCGGCGGCGAAATTGGCGCCGGAATGCGCGGCTTTGCCGGTGGTGGCCAGATGCATGAAGATGCCGCCCTTGCGTCCCGTCACGACGTTGCCGGTGGGGCGGCCCGGCTCGGAATTGAACACGGCGCGGGCGGTGCGGCCTTCGCGCTCGATCACGGGCCGGGAGGAGGGCGAGCCGATCTCCTCGTCCGAGGTGATCAGCAGCTTGATCGGATGCGGGTTGCCGCCGAACTTATGGAAAGCGGTGGCGACGAAGATGTTCATCACGACGCCGGACTTCATGTCGGCGACGCCAGGGCCATAGGCGCGGCCGTCCCTGATCGTGAAGGGGCGCCGCTCCGCTTCGCCCTTGCCGAACACGGTGTCGCGATGGCCCATCAACAGCACCGGCTTCTCGTTGCTGCCGGGTTTTGCGACGTCGGCATGGATGGCGTCGCCGAAGGTGTCGTGGCTCTCGCGCCGGAACGGAATGCCGTGCTCGGCAAAATGCCGCTCGAACCGCGCACCGACCGCATCGACGCCTTCCTTGTCATAGGACCCGGAATCGATGTTCACGACATCGCGCAGCAGATCGATCATCGCCTGCTTCTGCGATGCAAGCCAATCCGTGATTTGAGCTTGAGACATGGAGTTCTCCGCGTTGGTTTTCATGCAGCTTATAGGGCGTTGTGGGGGCGCGACCTAGTCGGAGAATGCGATGCCGCCATGTCCACCGCCGTCGTCCCTGCGAACGCAGGGACCCATACCGCGGAATCTATCGGTTGACGGCGGTAGGAGTACCGAACGACGAGTCTTCGCCAAACGCCTTCCCGGGGTTATGGGTCCCTGCGTTCGCAGGGACGACAGCGGGTGCGCGGTGGGTTCGGTGCACAGACAAGAATGCCCGGGACCAGCCCGGGCATTCGCGATTATCTCAACCAGAGTGGGCGCCGCCCTACGCCCCTATCATCGGCATCCGCGGATACTCGCCCGGCGTTCCCGCGGGGGTGATCGGGATGCCGCCGTCGGAATATTCGTTGAGCTTGTTGCGCAGCGTGCGGATCGAGATGCCGAGGATGTTGGCGGCATGGGTCCGGTTGCCGAGGCAATGCTTTAGCGTTTCCAGGATCAGGTCGCGCTCGACGTCCGCAACCGTGCGCCCCACCAGCGCCCGCGTCACCTGTTCGGCGGCCATCGTGGCGTGCGCCACCGCCGGCGCGGTCTTGGCGAGGTCGAGGCGGTCGCCGTCCGGGGTGATGATGGCGTCGGGGCCGATCTCGTCGCCCTGCGCCATCAGCACCGCGCGGTGCATGGTGTTCTCGAGCTCGCGGACGTTGCCCTGCCAGCGGTTGGCCGAGAGCACGCGGCGCGCCTCCGCCGAAATCGGGCGCATCGGCACGCCGTTGGCCTCGGCATATTTCTTCACGAAATGCTGGGCGAGCTCCAGAATGTCGGCGGGGCGCTCGCGCAGCGGCGGGATCTTCAGGTTCACGACGTTGAGGCGGAACAGGAGGTCCTCGCGGAACGTGCCTTCACGCACCGCTTCCGCGAGGTTGCGGTTCGAGGTCGCGATGATGCGGATGTCGACCGGCACGGGCTTGGTGCCGCCGACGCGGTCGATCACGCGCTCCTGGATGGCGCGCAAGAGCTTGGATTGCAGGCGGACGTCCATCTCGGAGATTTCGTCGAGCAGCAGCGTGCCGCCGGTTGCCTCCTCGAACTTGCCGATGCGGCGCGCGACCGCGCCGGTGAAGGCGCCCTTCTCGTGGCCGAACAGCTCGGATTCCAGCAGATGCTCGGGGATCGCGGCGCAGTTGATCGAGATGAAGGGGCGCTTGGCGCGGGCCGAGCGGGTGTGGACGTAGCGGGCCAGCACTTCCTTGCCCGTTCCGGATTCGCCGGTGACCATCACCGAAGCGTCCGAGCCGGCGATCTGCTGTGCCAGCTTGATCACCTTCGCCATCGCCTCGTCGCGATAGACCAGCTCCCGGGAATCGTTGGCGACCGCGGCCAGCACCGCGGCGATCAGCTCCGGCTCCGGCGGCAGCGGGATGTATTCCTTGGCGCCGGCGTGGATCGCGGCGACCGCGGCGCGGGCGTCGTTGGTGATGCCGCAGGCGACGATCGGGGCGTGGATGTGCTCGGCCTCGAGTCGCATCACGAGGTCGCGAATGTCGAGGGCGACGTCGACCAGCAGGAGGTCGGCGCCCTTGCCGCCGCGCAGCACGCGCATGGCCTGCTCGTGGTCCTCGGCATGGGTCACGGTGGCGCCGTTGTCCATCGCGATCTTGGTGGCGGTGGTGAGCTGGCCCTTCAATGTGCCAACGATGAGAAGCCGCATGTCAGTCTCCTGTCCGTCTGGTCGCGCGCGCTATCAGCTGCGTTCGGTCTTGATGATTTCGGTCATGGTCACGCCGAGCTTGTCCTCGACCAGGACGACTTCGCCGCGGGCGACCAGCTTGTTGTTGACGTAGATGTCGATGGCCTCGCCGACGCGGCGGTCGAGCTCGAGCACGGTGCCGGGTCCGAGCTTCAACAGCTCACTGACGTCCATCTTCGAGCGGCCGAGCACAGCCGAGACCTGCACGGGAACGTCGAACACGGCCTCGAGGTCGGCGGCGGCACGTGCCGCGTATTCGTCCTCGTTGTAGCCGACGTCCGTGCCGGTGGGCGGCATCGGGCCGTTGAGATCGGGCAGCGGGACCTGTCCGTCGGTGTCGCTCATGGCTTAGCTCCCCCTGCGGGACGCGACATAGCGTCCAACCATTTCGTCGATCTTGGCCGCGATGGCACCGCGCTCCAGCACGACGCCGCCATCGGCCCATTCGATCCGGCAGTCGCCGGTCGCAATCTCCGGCTCGGCCAGGATCACCAGCCGCCCTTCGAAGCCGCTCTGCTTGGCGAGCCGCTCGATCTTCTCGCGTGCGCTGTCGTAGAGCGCGTCGTTGATGCGGACCACCAGATGCGGCGTCGCGACCAGATGCGAGAAGCAGTCCTTGACCAGTGCGACGATCTCGCCGAGCGGCTCGGCGGCGACCAGGTCGGCGCACAGCTTGCGCGCGACTGCCACCGCGACGTCGACCGCCTCGGTTTCCATCTTGGACTCGATGTTGCCGATGCCGGATGCGATGCCGCGGATGCCGATATTGATCTCTTCCATGGCAAGCGCGACGCGGCGGTCGCTCTCGGCCTTGGCCTCCTGCTGGCCGGCGGCAAAGCCGTCCTGATAGGCGCGCGCCTCGGCTTCGGCGACCTTCTGGGCGATCTCCGCGGCGGTCGCGGCCTTCTCGCGCGTCGTCCGCTCAGGCGCCGCGAAGTCGGTATCGAACAGGAATTTTGCCGGAGCGGCCATCAGTACACCAGCTCGTCGTCGGCGCGGTTCTTGGTCAGCATGATCTCGCCCTTGGCGGCGAGATCCTTGGCGAGGTTGACCAGCAGCGCCTGGGCCTCGTCGACGTCGCGCAGCCGGACCGGGCCCATTGCCGCCATGTCGTCCTGGAGCATCTTGGCCGCGCGCGAGGACATGTTGCCGAAGAAGAAGTTGCGGACGTCCTCGTTGGCGCTCTTGAGCGCGACGCCGAGCTTGTCCTTGTCGACGTTGCGCATCAACGTCTGGGCCGAGCCGGAATCCAGCTTCACGAGGTCGTCGAAGGTGAACATCAGCGCCTTGATGCGCTCGGCCGATTCGCGGTTGTCCTCTTCCAGCGAGGTGATGAAGCGGGTCTCGGTCTGCCGGTCGAAATTGTTGAAGATTTCCGCCATCACCTCGTGGGCGTCGCGGCGGCGGGTCTGCGACAGGTTGGACATGAATTCGGTGCGCAGGGTCTTCTCCACGCTCTCGATCACCTCCTTCTGCACCGCTTCCATCTTCAGCATGCGATTGACGACGTCGAGCGCAAGCTCCTCGGGGAAGATGCCGAGCACACGCGCGGCATGCTCCGGCTTCAGCTTCGACAGCACCACTGCGATGGTCTGCGGATATTCGTTCTTGAGATAGTTGGCGAGCACCTCTTCCTGCACGTTGGAGAGCTTCTCCCACATGTTGCGCCCCGCGGGGCCGCGGATCTCGTCCATGATGCCGTTGACGCGCTCCGGCGGCAGGTATTGCTGCAGCAGCCGTTCGGTGGCGTCGAAATTGCCCATCAGCGCGCCCGATGCCGACATGCGCGAGACGAATTCCAGCAACATGTCCTCGACCGTGTCGACCTCGACGGTGCCGAGCGTCGACATCTCCAGCGAAAGCTGGCGCACCTCGTCGTCGTCGAGCATCGACCAGATCTTGCCGCCATACTGCTCGCCCAGCGCGAGCATCAGGATCGCGGCGCGCTTGGGTCCTGTCACCGCCTCGGTCTGGGCGCCGGCGCGGTTGCCAGCACGCTGGCCGAGCGTGGAGATCACGCTCGTGATGTCGTTCGAGTTGGCGTTTTGCAGACTGGCGGCCATGTCAGATCACTTCTTGATTCACTTGGCTAGGATTACTTGGCTGGGATTACTTGGCTGGTTCGGTCAGCCACTGGCGGATGATGGCGACGGTTTCGTTGGGGTTGCGCTCGGCGAGCTCGCCGACGCGATGAACGGACTGGGCGTGGACCTGGCCCTGGATGGTGGCGACGTCGATCGCGCTGGCGGTACCGCTCGGCAGCAGTGCCTGGCCGGCCGGCGCGCTCTCTTCCGAGGCCGCCGGGCCGGCAAGAACGCCGGAGATGGCGGCGGCGACTTCGTCGGAGGCCAGGATGCGCTTGACCAGCGGGCGGATCACCAGGAACAGCACGATCAGGCCGAGCAGCATCATCACGCCGAGCTCGACGAAGTACATGACGTCGTCCTTGGTGAACTGGAGCATGCCGAGGAAGCCGCCGGGCTCGCCGATCGGGGCAGTGGAGGGCGCATCCGCAAAGCGCAGATTGACGACCTCGACCTGGTCGCCGCGCTTCTGGTCGAAGCCGATCGCCGAGCGCACCAGCGTGGCGATGCGGTCGAGCTGCTCCTTGGTACGGTCCTGGTAAGCCAGCTCGCCCTTGTCGTTCTTGGAGTAGATGCCGTCGACCAGCACCGCGACCGAGATGCGGTTGACCCGGCCGGCCTCGGTCACTTCGGTCTTGGTGGTGCGGGAGATCTCGTAATTGTTGGTCTCTTCGGACTTCTTGCTCTGGTCCTTGGCCGCGACGCCGTTGTTCTGCTGGTTGCCGGGCAGCTCGTTGTTGACGGTGACCTGGCCGTTGTTGTCGGCGGTCATGCTCTGCTCTTCGCGGGTCTGGCTCGAGCGCAGCACGCGGCCCTCGGGGTCGAACTTGTCCGAGGTCTGGGTGATCTTGTTGAAGTCGAAATCGGCGGAGAGCTGGACGCGGGCGCGGCCCGAGCCGACCACGGAGGAGACGATGTCCTCGACCTGCTTGCGCATCCGCTTCTCGAAGGAGATGCGGCGCTCGTCGCCGACCGCCTGCTCCGGATCGGTGGCGGCGCCGTCGGCGAGCAGCTGGCCGGCCTCGTCGACGATCGAGACGCGCTGCGGCTTCAGCCCGTTGACGGCGGAGGCGACGAGGTGGCGGATGGCGCGGATCTGCTGGGCTTCCAGCGAGCCGCGGACGCGGACCACGATCGAGGCCGACGGCTCCGGCGCCTCGCGCGCAAACAGCGGGCGCTCGGGCAGCACCAGATGGACGCGGGCGGCCTGGATGCGGTCGATGGCGCGGATGGTGCGGGCGAGCTCGCCTTCCAGCGCGCGGAGGTGATTGATGTTCTGGACGAAGGAGGTGGTGCCGAGCGCGTCCGACTTGTCGAACACCTCGTAGCCGACGCCGCCGCCCTTGGGCAGGCCGCCCTCGGCGAGCTTTATCCGCAGGCGGGTGACCTTGTCCTTGGGCACCATGATGATGCTGCCCTCGTTGCGGATCTCGAACTGGATGCCCTGGCGCTCCAGGTCCTTGATAATGCCGGAGGAATCCTCGACGCTGAGGTCGGTGAACAGCGTCGTCATCTGCGGCGTGGTGACGCGCATGATGACGAACGCGAAAAAGCCGATGAGCGCGGCGGTGACCGCGATCATCGCCCCGAACCGGGCGGCGCCGATACTCTTCAAAAAGTCCGCAAGACCTTGCAAGCAACCGCCCCAACAGATTCGGCCGCTTTCACCGGAAAGGCCGACTGGGCAATTATTGCCTAGGTGATGGTTTCGATATGGTTAACGAAGGTTAAGAGGTCGGACAAAAGTCGCGCAAAGGGCGGATATGAAAAAAATCGGCCTCGCAGGGCGAGGCCGATTTTCGTCAAAAGCCGCAGATTTCCGGATCGCCTACTGGCGATATTGCTGGATGCGGGTGGTGCGAAGACCCGCCAGACCATGCTGGTCGATGGAAAACTGCCAGGAGAGGAATTCGTCGACCGTCAGGGTATAACGGCTACAGGCCTCCTCGAGCGAGAGAAGTCCACCACGGACGGCGGCGACGACTTCGGCCTTGCGGCGGATGACCCAGCGTTTGGTGCCGGGTGCAGGCAGATCCGCGATCGTCAACGGACTGCCGTCCGGCCCGATGACGTATTTTACCCTCGGGCGATGGGGTTCTGTCATGGCGTACTCACAAACTCTCAACCACTGAACTCACGCCCGTAACCCTACGCCCGGCGGCTTAAAAATCCGCTAAGCCTAAGGCTTCAATACAATTCTCGTTGAAAATGGCTGGAACGGCGCCGTGTCGGCCGGCGGAACGGTGGAATCCGGGCCGGTCGAGGGGGTCTACGTAAATACTTTACTAACGAATGGAGCCGCAGCGCGGTGTTGCGGAGGCCCTCAATGTCGTCCCTGCGAAAGCAGGGACCCATACCGCGTGATCTATCGATGAGACGCGGGCAGCAGTACCAAGAATGACTTCCTAACCCCTGGTCTTCGCCAAACTTCTCCCTGGGGCCATGGATCCCCGCGTTCGCGGGGATGACGTTTGGCGCGCGGCGCGTACCTTAATTGCTGCTGGTGGCGATGATGCTCTTCACCTGGCCCAGGGTGTAGCTGGCGCCGTCGATGGTGAGCAGGGGCGGCGACTGGGTCAGGTCGACAGACGATACGACGCCCTGCACCTGGGCGGCGATGCCGACAGTGTTGTTGGCGACGTCCTTACCCGTCGCCGTGATCGTGTACTTGCCGTCGGGCCATTGCGTGCCGTCATTGCCCATGCCGTTCCAGGTGAAGGGAATGTCGGTGCCGGCGGCGGCGGTATATTTGCCGGTGAACACGGTCTGGCCGCTGGCATTGGCGACGGTGATGTCGACGGTGGAGTCGGTCGGCACGTTGAGATGCCAGGTGGCTGTCGACTTGGTCATGCTCGCGGTCGAGCCGTCGACCAGGGCGGTCTTGCCGACGAAGCCCAGCGCCTGGGTCGCCTGCGTGGTCTGCTGCAGGGTGACGAGCTGCGACAGCGCATCGTTGGTCTTGAGCTGCTGCTCGACGCCGGCGAACTGCACCAGCTGCTGGGTGAACTGGTTGGTGTCGAGCGGATCCAGCGGGTTCTGGTTCTGCAGCTGCGTCGTCAGCAGCGTCAGGAAGGTCTGGAAATTGCCGGCGAGCGTCGATCCCGTGGTCGAGCTCAGCGAGTTCGACGAGGAGGATTTCGGCAGGTCGGTCGTCCCGGAGACGACAGCAGGAGCGGTAGCGCCAGTCGTAGTGGTCATGTCGGATACTCCTTTACACTCTGATGTCGACGCCGCTGCTCGGCCCGTACATGCGGCCATAGCCCCGCCCGACGGGTGCGGCGGCAACAGTGTCGTCCTCGCTGATGATCAGCCGGCGGGCATTGCCGCCATTGTCGTTGTTCTGGCCGGAGTTCTGGCCCGATGAATTCTGGTCGCGCAGGCTGAAGGACAGCCCGTTGCTGCCGGACTTGAGGCCGGCATCGTCGAGCGCGCGCTGCAATTGCGGCGCGTCCTGGCGCAGCATCTGCAGCGTCTCCGGCTTCTCCACGGTGAGATGCGAGGTGACGTTGCCGTTGCGGTCGACATTGATGCGGACGTCGATGCGGCCGAGCTCGGCCGGGTCGAGGCTGATGTCGAAGCGGGACTTGCCGGAGCGGATGGCGGCCGCGATCTCGATCGGCACGCCGTTGATCGGCACCGCCGTCGCGCTGGCCGCGGTCGCGGTCAGCGTCGCGGTCGAAGCGGACGCGGTCGAGGTCGTGTTGGTCAGCGGCGCCTGCATCGCGGAGGCGGCCTGCGCGCTGGTGTCGGCGGTGTTGAAGGCGGCATGCGCATTGGCATGGGCCTGGGCGGCGGGTGCAGCCGGAATCGCGTCGGGCGTACGGTCCGCTGCGCCGGGCTTCGCCTCGGTCGCTGCGCCATCTGCCTGCGGCTTGGCGCTTTGCGCATGCGCGGCGGCGTCGGCGGTCGCAGTGCCCGGCGCTTGCGTCACCGCGGCGTTCGCCGCGCCGGTGTCCTGGCCGATATTGGAGACGTCGGACTGTCCTTGCGCGGTGGCGACGGCGGCCTGGAACGAGGTCTTCGGCGTGCCCTGGTTGACGGGGATCAGCCCGCCGGTCGCCTTGGCGTCGGTCGTGGCCGCGTCGGTTGCTCCGGTCGCGGCATCCGCCAGCGTCGCGGTGGTGTCGGCATCGACCTTGGCGCCGGCGGTCTTGGCGCTCTTGTCGGCGGGCGTGGCGGTGTCGGTCTTGGTGCCCGCGATCTGCGCCGCGGTCGAAGCGCTGGCGGCGATGCCGGCGGCGGCGATCGTCAGCGGCGAGGCGGTGGCGGCCTGGTTCGCCGCCGCGTTGGGATCGGCCGGGACGACCGGCGCGGCAACCACGATCGCGTTCGGATCGGGCACGGCCTGCGCCGCGTCGGCCGGTGCCGTTGTCGCGGCATCGATTGCGGCGGTGAGCGTGTCGGTGCCCTCGGTCTGGTCGTCCTTGGTTTTCTCGGATGCATCAGCCGATTTGGCGTCTGACGCCTCGGACTTGTCCTTGACCTTGTCCTTGGCCGTGCCGGCGTCCTTGGCCGCATCGGTGGTCGTGTCGTTCGCCTTGTCGTTCGTCTTGTCGTTCCTGGCGGGC
This sequence comes from Bradyrhizobium sp. WSM2793, assembly GCF_000379585.1. NCBI lineage: Bacteria > Pseudomonadati > Pseudomonadota > Alphaproteobacteria > Hyphomicrobiales > Nitrobacteraceae > Bradyrhizobium > Bradyrhizobium sp. WSM2793. The sequence continues at coordinate 39,452 of NZ_KB902780.1, forward strand.
GCGGAGGTGTCGGTGTCGTCGCTCGCCCTGCTCTGCGAGGATTGATCGGTGGAGGAGGTGTCGCGCGGGCCCTTGTCCGCGGAGGACGAATCGTTCCGCCGCGGCGCGCTATCCTGGGCCTGCGAGGCTGCATTGGTGTTGATCGCCTGGGTGTTGCTGTCGACCAGCGACCCGAAGGAGTCGTTCGCGGACGGCTCCCTGGTGCTCTGCGACCGCGCAGGCTTTTGCTGCGCGCTCGACACTTGCACGCTGGCCGCGACATCTGACGTACGACTGACCACAGGCGACCCCTTGGAAACATCTTCGGTATCAGGGGAGCAAGGAGCGGGCCACTGCCCTTCCAAGTATATTTGTATAGCAAAATCAATATCTTAATTGTTAAAGCCCGTCGCCGCAGGGCCCATCGCCACCCCGCCATTTCTGCCTCCCCGGCAAGAATTGCCCTAAGCTGGCCGCCCCCGTGATTGCTTCACCGGAATGCCGCCTATATTAAAGAGGTTACTCTCAGCCGCTTTCGACCGGGCAGTCGTGCCTTGCGGGAACTATAGTTCCCGGGGATCGCCGACGTCCCGCGAGAAGCATGAAGTCGCGGATCGCCGCACGCCGTCACAACCCTTAAGGCCCATGCTCAACAGTCTGGATCTCGAAGGCCGTCCTGAGGACACCAGGGTCGTTGTCGCCATGTCGGGCGGCGTCGATTCCTCGACGACGGCTGCGCTTCTGAAGGCGGAAGGCTACGACGTCGTCGGCATCACGCTGCAGCTCTACGACCATGGCGCGGCGACCCACCGCAAGGGCGCCTGCTGCGCTGGCCAGGATATCCACGACGCCCGCGACGTCGCCGCCAAGCTCGGCATTCCCCATTACGTGCTCGACTACGAGGATCGTTTTCGCGAGTCCGTCATCGACAATTTCGCCGACAGCTACGCGCTCGGCGAGACGCCGGTGCCGTGCATCGAGTGCAACCGCAGCGTCAAATTCCGCGACCTCCTGAAGACCGCGCGCGAGCTCGGCGCGCAGGCGCTCGCCACCGGCCATTACGTCGCCTCGCGCCGCCGCGAAGACGGCTCGCGCGCGCTGGTCTGCGCGGCCGACGCCGACCGCGACCAGAGCTATTTCCTGTTTGCGACCACGCAGTCACAGCTCGACTTCCTGCGCTTCCCGCTCGGCGACATGACCAAGCCCGAGACGCGCGAGCTCGCGCGGCGCTTTGGCCTGTCCGTTGCCGACAAGCACGACAGCCAGGACATCTGCTTCGTGCCGACGGGCCGCTACACCGACATCATCACGCGCCTGCGCCCCAACGCGATGGACCCCGGCGATATCGTCGATCTCGATGGACGTGTGCTCGGCCGGCACAACGGCATCGCCAATTTCACCGTCGGCCAGCGCCGCGGCCTCGGCATCGCCGCCCACGCGCCGCTGTTCGTGGTGCGACTGGAGGCAGCCACCCGCCGCGTCGTCGTCGGCCCGCGCGATGCGCTGAAGATGCACCGCATCGCACTTCGCGACGTCAACTGGATCGGCGGCGGCGACATCGACCGCGCCATCGGCGCCGGCCTCGAATTGTTCGTGCGCGTGCGCTCGACACGCAGCCCCCAGCCGGCATGGCTGCGCGGCAGCGATGGTCATTACGAGGTCGAGCTCGTCGCCGGCGAGGAGGGCGTCTCGCCCGGCCAGGCCTGCGTGTTCTACGACGCGCCCTCAGGGCAGGCGCGCGTGCTCGGCGGCGGCTTTATTCAGAGCGCCGCCGCGAAGGTCGCAAGCAACGCAGCGAGGCCGCTCGCTGAAGCGGTGCGCGGCTAAGGATAATGAATCGCATCCTCGCGGCACCAGCGGTGCGCCCCCTCTCCCGCTTGCGGGGGAGGGTTGGGGAGGGGGCTCTCTCCACACGCGATATCTCGCGAGAGGAAAAAACCCTCACCCGCCACGCTCTTGCGAGCGTGTCGACCTCTCCCGCAAGCGGGAGAGGCGCTAGACCGCGCGCGGGGCTGGATTTGATCTCACCAACAGCTATTACTCTCCAGAGTTTTTGTTAGGGCAGGGGCATGGCAGCAGACATCTCGCGGGCCGGGGTCGAGAAGGCCTATGGCCGCTGGGCGCCGGTCTATGATCTCGTGTTCGGCAAGGTGTTCGACGCCGGACGGCAGTCGACCATCGCGGAGGCCGACCGCATCGGCGGCCGCATCCTCGATGTCGGCGTCGGCACCGGGCTTTCGCTCTCCGACTATTCGCGCACCACGAAAATCTGCGGCGTCGACATCTCCGAGCCGATGCTGCGCAAGGCGCAGGCGCGCGTGCGTGCGCTTCGGCTCTCCAATGTGGAAGTGCTCTCGGTGATGGATGCGAAAAACCTCGCCTTCCCCGAAAACTTCTTCGACGCGGTGGTGGCGCAATATGTCATCACCGCCGTGCCCGATCCCGAAGGCACGCTCGACGAGTTCGTGCGCGTGCTCAAGCCCGGCGGCGAGCTGATCCTGGTCAACCACATCGGCGCCGAGACCGGCCCGCGCAAACTGTTCGAGCTCGCCTTCGCCCCCGTCGCCCGCCGCCTCGGCTGGCGCCCGGAATTCCCGTGGGCCCGCCTCGAGGGCTGGGCCGCCAGGCACGGCGGCGTCACGCTGGCCGAGCGGAGGCCGATGCCGCCGATGGGGCACTTTTCGCTGATCCGCTACCACAAAGCCTGATCGCGGTTTGTCTCGATAACAGCCAAGCCGGCAGTGCGCTTCCTTCCCCGCAAGCGGGAGAGGTGCACTGAGAACGCGGCGAATAGCCCGATCACATCGCATTCCCACCGGGAACAGGCCGCGCTTCCTGCGCGTTTCCCTCCCATGCGCACGACATCAAACATCATCCTGGCCAGCCTGCTGATCGCCGCCTCCGGCAGCGCGATCGCGCAGGCGCCGCCCGCCCCGGCGACGCCGCCGCAAGCGACCGCGCCGCCATCCCCGCAACATGCGGCCAATTGCACCCCGCAGGACCGCCCGAACCGCCAGGCCGACGGCACCACCACCGGCCAGTCCCGGGAACCGCTCGGCGACAGATTGGCAAAGTCCGACGGCGTGCTGTGCCCGCCCGCGGGTGTCGACCCCGAGATGCACGCCCCGGCCCCCGAAACCGGCGGCAATACCCCGGTGATCCCGCCCCCGGGCAGCCCCGGCGGCGACCCGAACGTGCGGCCGAAATAAGCGATTTCGCGCTTCTCGCGCCCTTCGCCTCTCCCCGCCTGCGGGGAGAGGCGCAGATGCGATCCGGGTAAAGGGGATTCTCCACGAGTCCGGTCTTCAACGGGCAAATCCGGTGCCCAAATCGGCCGTTTCTCGCCGACTTGTCCCGCCGAAGCCTTGGCGAAGGCGGAAGCTTTTAGCGAAGGCGGATTGACTTACGCCCGCCCCCTTCTTTATATGCCGCGCGTTCGCGAGATCGGCCATAGCAGCCGTTCGCGGGCCCTGTGGCGGGGTAGCTCAGCTGGTTAGAGCACGGGAATCATAATCCTGGGGTCGGGGGTTCGAGTCCCTCTCCCGCTACCAAAATCCCCGAGCTTCGCATGTCCATCCTCCAAGAGGCGTTGCACGACCTGCTGCGTGTCCTGATCTTTGCGGCCTGGGGATGTGCGGTCGTAATCTTGGCGATGGCGATACGCCTGGCCTTCTTGAGAGCCGGGACGTTGCCCGAGTGGCGCGGCCTGCTGACGCTCCGGCGTCCGTTGGCGAGCGAGCTCTCGCCGGAATTCCACGCGGCCAATGGTCAGCTCATGCGCCTCATGCTCGCATTCGCCGCGGTGCTAGGCATCGGCGCCCTCCTGTTCTGGCTGGACGCCCTGTTCTTTCCTGTCTCAAGTAATTGATGAGCGCGCTATCGCCCGGCGCGCGCAACTAGGAACTCCCGCGCACGATCGAAGCTTGAATCCGCGGGCCAGCCTCGCCGCCGATCGCTGGCCTGCACGGCCCGCCTCCAAGCCCCCATACCCCCCAGGGTGGGCCGTGCTTCACCAGAGGAGACGAGAATTGTCCGACCCGACCGAGCAAGAGATCAGAGAACGCGCGCACCGCTTGTGGGAGCAGGCCGGCAAGCCCGAAGGCCGTGAAGAAGAATTTTGGAATGCGGCCGAGCAGGAGCTGCGCAACGAGGAAAAGTCGAACACGCTGCGAACGCCGGATACGCTGTGACCGACAAGACCTGCCCATTCTGCCAGGGTCTGGGATGGGTCTGCGAAAACCATCCGCTCCGGCCCTGGAGCGAGAAGCTCGGCGGCTGCCGCTGCGGTGAGGGCATGCCCTGCACTTGCAACACGACTGAGGATCCGGAAATCAGAGTGGTGATCGTCGAAGCCGACACGACGTGGCACTGAGCGGCGGCCCGCTCGGCTCGCAATGGTGCCGGGTAGGTTGGGTAGAGCGGAAGCGAAACCCATCGTGCTTCTTCTTGCCTAGCCCCCATGGGTTGCGCTCCGCTCTCCCATCCGCCGCGCCGTTGCCGAGGGAACAGACCATCCCCGAAAGGAATTCAATCTCCGAACAACTCGGGCTCTGGCAACATTCATTTCCCACGGCAGTGTCGGCGGTGGACGAGCAGAAAAAGATAGAGCACCAGATCGAACTCGCCACGCGAGCGGCCGCGCTCGTCAGGGACGAAACCACCGGCCAGCGTTTCCGAAGCTTTGCCGACGAGCTGAAGCGAAAGCTCCGCCGCATGATGCGGCGCGGCCAGGTGCGCGCACGCGCCTACGAGCTCTGGGAGCAGGCGGGCCGGCCGAGCAATCGTGACCTGGAGTTCTGGCTCGAAGCGGAACGGCAGGTGGAGGATGAGCGCGAGGATCGGAAGGGGGCGGGTGGTTCATAGGCGATAGATGCTGGCCCCGATCGAGGAGCATAGCATTCGGATCTTTGCAAGGCTGTCACGCCCGGGGCTCGTCCCGCCTGCGGCGCCGAAGCCCCTTCGGCGCGGCGAAGGTCCGGGCATCCACGTTCTCAGTGCTGCACGGCAACAAAGAAAAAAGCCGCCGGGCTCTTCACCCTGGCGGCCTCAAAAGTCCCTAGCTGTCGATCGCCTCCGCAGCCTCACGCGTACCGCCGTTACCTTGTTTGCGGCCATGCGGGGTGTTTGTAGGCGAGGGGGCGTGATTCTGCTGTGACTTGAAGCACACAGTGGAAAAGAGGATGGGGACGGCTGGGATAATGTCGCGAGAGCGGGCAGGTAGAGAGTACTTGCGAAACCCGACTTGCCTCGCATTGGATACACCCAGATGGGTTTCGCTTCGCTAGACTGCGCCGCTGTATAGAGAATGCCTTCGCGCTGATTCCACCAATTGCCGAATAATACCTGAGAAGCGGGTTCTCACTGACGGTCAGATCAATGTGCAGGCGTTTCTTCGCAAACGTCTAAGTGTCTGACGAAGCCTGAGTGGAGGCAGTACGTAGGATGGCGTCGGGCAGAACCCTACCCCTGTGTCGCCCCCCGTCAACCCCTCCCCATAAAAATATTCCACTTTACCGAAATTCGGTTTCGGCGTATGTGTCGTCCATCCCGGCTCATCCAAGAGGGGCGACTATGCGTCGTCACTGTCGCGAGCCGGGCTTGCGGTGGACGCGGCAGCGTCGGCACGAGAGGCGCGGGCAGGGCGGGTAGTCCCTGTGAGTCCGTAACCGCGTGCGACGAGCGGCGCTGTTAGGTTCGTCTCGTCGGCAGGTCGACGGCAACGTGCACAACGTCGTCGAATCCTGCGGCGAACAAGCGGGCCGTGCGTACGGCAAAACCGTGTGGTCCTGGCCGTCGTTGCTACGGTCAAGTCTTTCGCGAAGATGCGCGCGAGCCCAACCGGGCAGACGGCATCGTCAATTCGCGGGGCGAGGGAGGCCAGAAGGAAAGGTCGGCTCCCGGGAGATCACGGCATAAGCCGTCCAGCCACTGCGCAGGGAAGGCCGAGTGATCGGCGACACCTGTATGCTGCTGTGCGGTCTCCTTTGCGCATTATTCGCGCAGCAGACCGCGGGTGCCAGCTGGCACCCGGCCTTCCCTGCGCCCTCTTGGCTTTATGAGGGTGGAGCGACGAAGCAAAGCTCGGGTGGATTGAGCCGCGAGAACGCGAAGGCGTGTCTGTGAGCTGAGCTGCGTGCCACACGCTCGATCTCGTAGGGTGGGCAAAGCGCAGCGTGCCCACGCCTTGTTGCTCATGGAGGGACATCGTGGGCACGGCGCTATGCGCCTTTGCCCACCCTACGGCACTGCCGCTGGGATTTGCACCAGAGCATCGCAATGACGGTGTGGAGAAAGCGCGCGCCACACTCCGCTCCCGCGCCGTCCCCCTCAAACCCGATACCACGCCGCCAGATTCCACGTGATGGTGTCCCAGCCGGAGATGTCGATCATGAGGTTGTTGGCGCCGGCGTTGACGATGGGGCGTGAGAGCAGCGGCAGGAACACGTGGGCTTCGCAGAAGATCTCATCGACCTTCATCAGCAGCGCGGCGCGCTTGACCGGGTCGAGCTCGTTCTGCGCGGCCTTGTAGGCCTTGTCGGCTTCGGGATCGGAATAGCGCGAGTTGTTGCGGCCGAGCCATTTGTTGTCCTTGGTGGCGATCTCCCAGGACACGCACTGGTTCAAGAGGCGCTCCGGGTCGGGCTGCGGCTGCGTGGTGTTGTACATCTCCATGTCGGCATAGAATTTCGAGTAGGTGTCGGGATTGCCGACGTCGGAGGAGAAGAACACCGATGCGGTGACCGATTTGAGCTCGATGTCGATGCCGGCCTTCTGGCAGGCCTGCTTGATGATGGCCTGCGTCTTCTGGCGCGGCGCGTTGATCGAGGTCTGGAACACGTATTTGAGCTTCTTGCCGTCCTTCTCGCGGATGCCGTCCGCGCCCTTCTTCCAGCCGGCCTCGTCGAGGATCTTGTTCGCCTTGTCGATGTCGAACTCGTATTTCAGCTTGGGCGACTTGAACTGCTTGGGCGCGTTGACGAAGCTCGCGGTGGCGATGCCGCCGCGGCCGTAGATGAATTTCTGGATCGAGTCGCGGTCGATCAGGAGGTTGATCGCCCGGCGCACCGCGGGATCGGACAGCGTCGGGTGCTTGGACTTGACGCTGGAGCGCTCGCCGTCGATCTCGGTCCACGGGTCCGTCGTGTTGAGGATGATGAACTCGACATTGCCGGACGGCGTGATGTCGAGCTTGCCTTTGCCGCCCGCCTCCATGCGCTTGAGCACCTCCTCCTCCACCTGCATGTTCCAGGCGAAGTCGTACTCGCCGGTCTGCAGTACGGTGCGCGCCGCGGACACCGCATCGCCGCCGCCCTTGATCTCGAGCGTGTCGAAATGCGGCTGGTTCTTGATGTGATAGTCGGGATTGCGTTCGGCGCGGATCAGATCGCCCGGCTTGAACTCGACGAATTTGTACGGGCCGGTGCCGACCGGCTTCAGATTGGCCGGTGCCTCGCGCGACTTGGCGCCGGCATAGTCGCCGAAATGATGCTTTGGCAGGATCGGGCCGACCGAGCCGACGAACGGATCGGCCCAGAACGGCGTCGGCGCCTTGAAGATCACCTTGACGGTGTGGTCGTCGATCTTCTCGACCTTGATGTCCTTGTAGGATCCCGTGGTATAGGCCGCAGTTGCGAGATCGGCGGCGTATTGCCAGGTGAAGATGACGTCGTCGGCGGTGAAGGGCTGGCCGTCATGCCATTTGACGCCCTTCTTCAACTTCCAGACCACGCTCATGCCGTCGGCCGCAAGGCTGCCGTTCTGCTTGGTCGGGACTTCGGCGGCAAGGCAGGGAATCAGATTGCCCTCCTTGTCCCAGCCGGCGAGCGGCTCGAAGAACACGCGCGAGGCCATCTGGTCCTTGGTGCCGATCGCGAAATGCGGATTGAGCAGGGTCGGCGCCTGCCAGAACAGCAGCTTGAGCGAGCCGCCGCCGCCGGCCTTGGTCGGCTTGTACGGCAAGGTGGCATCCGCCATCGCCACGTCGTGCCAGAGCAGGATCTGGCTCGCGATCGGCGCTGCGATTCCGACCGCGGCCACCTTCTGAATGAACGAGCGCCGCGACAGCGTGCCTTGCTTCACCTCCGCGACCAGACCCCGGATTTCGTTCTCGTTCATCAGATGACCCTCCACCTCGAAGACAAATCGTCGCCGGCGGCCATCATGTTGCATCACGCACGGGGCGGCAATGCCGGCGTGACTGCCGGGCCATGCGACGAAATGACGATGGGGAGCGCCCTTGCGGGCCACGGCCCGGACCGCCACCCGGGAGCGGCGAGGGTGATCATGGCGAAACGCCGGGGCTGCTTGCGCGCCTCACGCTTGCGCAGGCGCGTTCGTTCCCCACATCGGATCGAACGGAGAAGCGTTGTCCGCACCGGGCGGCAAATATGGTTTTCCATTTCATTGATTTCATTCGACGGAGAAGCGAATACGGTTCCAATCATTCTCGCCGTGCCATGGAGACCAAGATGTCGTTTCGCCTTCCCCTGATCCTCGCAACCGCGCTCGCCGCCTGGTCGGCAGCAGCCACCGCCGAGACCATCAAGATCGGCGTGACACCGGGCCCGCATGCGCAAATCCTCGAAGCAGTGAAGCCGATCGCCGCCAAGCAGGGCCTCGACATCCAGCTGCTCGAATTCTCCGACTATGTCGTGCCGAATGCCGCGCTCGATGCCGGCGAGATCCAGGCCAATTCGTTCCAGAACCAGCCTTATCTGGACAACCAGAAAGCCGACCGCGGCTACAAGATCGAGGCCGTCGGCCTGACCGTGAATTTCCCGATCGGCGTCTATTCGAAGAAGCACAAGGCCATCGCCGACATCCCCGAGGGCGGCAAGGTCTCGATCCCGAACGATCCGACCAATGGCGGCCGCGTGCTGCTGTTGCTGCGCGACAAGGGCCTGATCAAGCTGAAGGACGGCACCGGCTTCAAGCCGACGGTGCTCGACATCACCGAGAACCCGAAGAAGCTGAAATTCATCGAGGTCGACGCGGCGCAGGCGCCGCGCGCGCTCGACGACGTCGACGCCGCCGCGATCAACACCAATTATGCAACCCAGGCGGGCCTCGATCCGGTCAAGGATCCGATCCTGCGCGAGGATCCGAAGGGCCCCTATGTCAACCTGATCGCCGTGCGCACGGCCGACAAGGACAAGCCCTGGGTCAAGATCCTCGTCGACAGCTATCACACGCCGGAGGTCAAGGAGTTCGTCCTGACGAAGTTCAAGGGCGCGGTGCTGCCGAGCTGGTAGGCAATCTGCCCAGCCAAAGTTCAGTAAAGCCTTGCGCAGGGGCGATCCCGGCGGACCATTGCGCGTATGAGCCTTGCGCAATGCCTGCTTGTCGGAAGCCGCAGTAACCGACATCATCGGCAGCCTGGCCATCCTCGCCCGACAGGGGTCGCATGAAACGCTTTGCAAATCTGAAACGCCTGGGGTTTTTCACGCGGCTTCTGGACGAGGCCCCGCCCGCCGAGCGCTATCGCTTCGCGGCCGAGCAGATCGTGCGCGCCGAAAAGGCGGGCCTCGATTCCGCGTGGATCGCCCAGCATCACTTCCACGAGCGTGAAGGCGGCCTGCCGTCGCCCTTTACGTTTCTCGGCTACGTCGCAGCCCAGACCTCGCGCATCCGCCTCGGTACCGGCATCGTCACGCTGCCTTTGGAGAATGCGGTGCGGGTGGCAGAGGACGCAGCCGTGCTCGATCTGATCTGCGACGGCCGCTTCGAGCTCGGCGTCGGCACCGGCGGCAATCCGTCGGCCTTTGCCGCCTTCGGCCTCGACAGCGCCCAGCGCAACGAGATTTTTGCGCGCAATCTGGCGGTGGTCCGCACCGCCCTGGTCGGCAAGCCGCTCGAGGGCGGCGACACGATCTATCCGCAGCGGCCGCAGCTGGACAAGCGGATCTGGCAGGCCACGTTCTCGGTGGCCGGTGGCGCGCGCGCCGGCAAGGCGGGCGATGGCCTGTTGCTCTCGCGCACCCAGCCGCGAACCAAGGAGGCGCCGCAGGCGACGCTCGCCGAGATCCAGAATCCGGTGATCGATGCTTATCTGGAAGCGCTGCCCAAGGGGGCAGAACCCCGCATCATGGCCTCGCGCAGCGTGTTCGTCGCTGACGATCATCGCGAGGCGTTGCGGCTTGCCGACATCGGTCTGCGCCGCGCGCTGCCGCAGTTCATGAAGGGCGGTCACGCCAAGCCGGGCGAGACGCTGGAGGAGATGATCACGGCGTTCGACACCCATGTCGGCGGCGCCGACGAGGTCATCGCCTCGCTGCGCACCGATGCCACGCTGGAGCGGGTGACCGATCTCGTGTTCCAGGTGCATTCGGTCGATGCCCCGCATCCCCACGTCCTGCGCTCAATCGATCTGGTCGCGGAGAAGGTCGCACCGGCGCTCGGCTGGACTCGGACGGCGCCCGACGTGGCGCTGGCGGGCTGATTGGACATGAAGAGCATCGCGTTGCACGAGGGCGAATGATGAGTACGCAGGATATCATCGACACACTCGCCGGGATCGAGCCGGGCTCGGCTCTGGACGCCATCCGCGCACGGCGCCTGCAGGCGCGCGAGAACGCGCAGAAGAGCTATCTCTCGCTGTTCGAGCCGATCGACGCCGGCGATGTCTCGCTGGCCGAACGCGCGGCGGTCGCCGCCTTCGTGACCGGGCTCCATGGCGAGTCGCCCGTTGCCACTTTCTATCGCGACAAGCTTGCCGCAAACGCGAACGGTGCGCCCCTGCTGGAGGCGATCGACGCCGAGATCGCGCGGGGCAGGACCTCGGGTCCCTATGGCTCGTATCCCGCCGGCCCACTGTCGATCGAGAACACCGCCGGCCTGATCTATCGCGTCAGTGCCGCGAGCAAGCCGGCGCTTGGTGCGAAGCTCGCAGCAGCGCTCGAGCATGCACACCTCCTGGTGTTCCGGCCCCGCGATGCCGCAGCTAGCGACATGAAAGCGCTGCTTGACGCCGGCTGGTCGACCACCGGCATCGTCACCTTCTCCCAACTCGTCGCGTTCCTGTCGTTCCAGGTGCGGGTCGTCAGCGGCTTGCGCACGCTCGCCGCCGTGAACGCATAAGAGGAGGCCGCAATCATGAGCGCCACCGTCAATCCGCCCGTCGTCTTCACCCAGGATGAGCTCGGTTGGGTGTCCTGGATCGATCCGCTGCCCGAGGCCGAATTGACCGAGCGGCATTTCGCCGGCCTCGTCGATCGCTCCCGCGCCAAGTCGGAATATTTCCGCCTGCTGGTGCGCGATCCCGAAGTGCTGGAAGCCCGCACCAAGACCGACAAGGACATCTTCTACAACGTCGCCGACGGCCTGCCGCGCGCCGAGCGCGAGCTCGCGGCGGCGGCGACCTCACGCTATAACGGCTGCATCTATTGCGCCTCCGTGCATGCGCGTTTCGCCAGCACCTATTCCAAGCGCCGCGACGACGTGCAGCGCCTGCTCGACGAAGGCATCAAGGCCGATCTCGGCGAGCGCTGGAATGCCGTGGTCAGGGCCTCGGTGGCGCTGGCCGCAACCCCGATCGCGTTCGGGCCCGACAATATCGCGGAGCTGCGCCGTGTCGGTCTCGACGATGCCGAGATCGTCGACGTCATCAACGGCGCCTCGTTCTTCAACTGGGCGAACCGGCTGATGCTGTCGCTCGGCGAGCCCTCGAAATAGGCGTTCTCACCGGCACAAGAATTGCTGTTTGTTTCAACACTTGAGTGGATGGAGCCGTGCATGAGCAACATCGATCGTCGTAGCCTGGTCAAGGGCTCGCTCGCCGTCATGATGGCGGGAGCAGCGTCACGCGCCGCCTTCGCGCAATCGTCCGAGCCGATCCTGCTCGGCGTCAGCGGTCCCCTGACGGGACCGAACGCGCAATACGGCACGCAGTGGAAGCAGGGCTTTGATCTCGCGCTCGACGAGATCATGGCGGCCGGCGGCATCAACGGGCGCAAGCTCGCCTACCAGTTCGAGGACAGTCAGAGCGATCCGCGCCAGTCGGTCGCGATCGCCCAGAAGTTCGTCTCCGATCCCCGCATCGTCATGGAGCTCGGCGACTTCTCCAGCCCGGCCTCGATGGCGGCCTCGCCGATCTATCAGCGCGGCGGCCTCGTGCAATTCGGCTTCACCAACTCGCATCCCGATTTCACCAAGGGCGGCGACTTCATGTGGAGCACGTCGGTCAGCCAGGCCGACGAGCAGCCGCTGCTGGCGGCCTATGCCGTGAAGCGTCTCGGTCTCAAGAAGCTCGCGGTGCTGCACCTCAACACCGATTGGGGCCGCACCAGCCGCGACTATTTCGTCAAGGCGGCGAAGGAGTACGGCGCCGAAATCGCGGTCACCGAGGGCTACATCGCGGAGGAGCGCGACTTCCGTTCCACGCTGGTGCGCGTGCGCGACGCCAGTCCGGACGGGCTGATCCTGATCTCCTATTATTCCGACGGCGCGCTGATCGCCCGGCAGGCGCGGCAGGTCGGCCTGAAGCAGGTGATCTGCGCCGCGAGCTCGGTCTACTCGCCGAAATTTCTGGAGCTCGGCGGCGAGGCGGTCGAGGACGTCCATCTCGGCACGCGCTATTTCCCCGAGGATCCCAGGCCCGAGGTGAAGAAATTCATCGCCGGCTTCAAGGCGAAATACGGCGGGCAGGAGCCGGACGCCTTCAACGCTTATTCCTATGATGCGATGAACATGGCGGCCGCCGTGGTCAAGATCGGCGGCACCGACCGCCGTGCGGTCCGCGATGCCTTCGCGAAAGTGAAGGATGTCTCCAGCGTCATCTTCGGCTCCGCGACGTTCGACGTCGAGAGCCGCCGCGTCAAGGGCGCCATGAATGCCGAGCTGGTCGTGCGCAAGGGCCAGTTCGCGCTCTGGGACGGCAAGCCGACCTGATCTGTAGGCTGGAGCAACCGCTTCGGCCGACTTCATTCTACGCGGGGATCACCGTTTGTCTTCCTGGCTCGACTATACGATCAACGGGCTGATCGTCGGCAATGTCTACGCCCTCGTTGCGGTCGGGCTCGCGCTGATCTTCGGCGTCAGCCGGCTGATCAACTTCGCGCAAGGCTCGATCTATCTGGTCGGTGCCTATATCGGCTGGGTCGCGGTGGTGCAGCTGCATACGCCGCTGCCGCTCACCATCATCGTGGTCGCGGTGGCTGCCGCGCTTGTCGGATTGATCATCGAGCGGTTCGGCTTGCGTCCGCTGCAGAACTCGGTGCGGATCGCGCCGTTGCTCGCCACGATCGGCATCAGCTTCGTGCTCGATCAGCTGGTCATGCTGACCTTCTCGCCCAATCCGCGCGCGCTGCCGAGCCAGTTGCCTGATGTCCGTTTTCAGGTCGGTGGCGGCACCATCGGTCCGCTCGATCTGCTCATTGCGGGAGTCGGCCTCACCAGCGCACTCTTGCTCTTCGTTTTCCTGCGCTACAGCAAGCTCGGATGGGCGGTGCGCGCGGCGTCGCAAGACCGCGACGCGGCGATGCAGATGGGCGTTGACGTCAACCGCGTCAATCAGGCGGTGTTCGGCATTGCCGCCGCGCTCGGCGGCGTCTCCGGCATGCTGGTCGGCATGTACTACAACCAGATCGACACCGCGATGAGCCTGCAGGCGACGCTCAAGGGCGTCGTCGCTGAAGTGGTCGGCGGCGCCGGCAATGTGCCCGGCGCCGTGATCGGCAGCCTGCTGCTCGGACTGGTGGAGAGCTACGGCGTTGCCGTGTTCGGCACCAGCTACCGCAATCTGTTCGCGTTCCTGCTGCTCGTCGTCGTGCTCGTGCTGCGGCCGAACGGCCTGTTCGCGAGCGCGCGGCAGGCGCCGCCCGAGCCGCTCACCGGCACCTTCATCGCGCCGAGCCGCCCGCTGCGCATTCCGCGCTGGGCCTTGGCTGTTGCGGCCGCGATCTTCGCGGTCCTCCCGTTCTTCCCAGTGTCGTTCTACGTGCTGCAGACCTTGATCAATGCCTGGCTGCTCGGCATGCTCGCGCTCAGCCTGACACTGGTTGCGGGCACGATCGGCCAGGTCTCGCTCGGTCACGCCGCGCTGCTCGCGATCGGCGCCTACACCTCGGCGCTGCTGTCGCTGACATTCTCCGTTCCCGTGGGCCTTTCGATCATCGGCGGCGGCCTGATGTGCGCCGCGCTCGGCACCGCGCTGATCTCGCCGTCGTTTCGCCTGCGCGGGCATTACGTGTCGATCGCGACACTCGCCATCGGCGAGATCGTGTCCCTGGTGATCCTGAACTGGGAGAGCGTCACGCGCGGCCCGATCGGCATCTCCGGCATCCCGCCGCTGTCGCTGTTCGGCTACGATCTGATCAGCCCGACCTCGATCTACTGGTTCAGCTTCGCGGTGATGGTCGTGCTGGCGCTGCTGCAGGGGCGGCTACTGACATCGCACCTCGGCCGCAGCTTTCGCGCCATCCGCGACGACGACATCGCCGCGCGCGCCTATGGCCTCAGCCTGAACCGCTACAAGTCGCTGGCCTTCATCTTCGGCGGGTTCGCCGCCGGCGTCAGCGGCGGCATCGCCGCGCATCTGTATTCCTACATCAACCATGAGACCTTCAACACGCAGCAATCCATCCTGGCGCTGACAGTGGTCATCCTCGGTGGCCTCGGCAATGTCGTCGGCGCGATTCTCGGATCGGTGGCGCTGGTCGGCTTGCCCGAGATGTTCCGGATCGCGGCGGAGTATCGCATCCTGATCTACGGCATCGTGCTGTTGCTGCTGGTGCGGTTCAGGCCGCAGGGCCTGCTGGGGACGATGTGATGGCGGAGCAGCACACGACCATGCTGTCCTTGCGTGGGCTGACGCGGCGCTTCGGTGGCCTCACCGCGGTCGACGCCATCGACCTCGATCTCGCCAGGGGAGAGCTCATCAGCATCATCGGCCCGAACGGCGCCGGCAAGACGACGCTGTTCAACCTCGTGACCGGGCTCGACCGGCCCGATGCCGGCAACGTGCACTTCGAAGGACAGGACATCACCGGCCTGTCGCCGGAGCGGCTGGCAGGTGAGGGCATCGCGCGCACGTTCCAGCTCGGCCGCGTCTTCGGCAATCTCAGCGTGATGGACAACGTCCTGATCGGCGCCCACACGCGGCTGCGTGCGGTGAAGCCGGCGGTGCCGGTGATCGGCCCGCTGCTGGAATTGGGGTTGGCGCTGCTGCGTCCCACCAGCGTCAGGGCTGAGGAAGAGCGGCTGCGCGAGGAGGTGAAAGCCACTCTCGCCCGCTTCGGCGAACGGCTGCTGCCGCGGATCGACCAGCCGGCCTATAGTCTGTCTTACGCCAACCGCCGCCGTGTCGAGATCGCACGCGCGCTGGCCCTGAAGCCGCGCCTGTTGCTGCTCGACGAGCCCACGGCCGGCATGAACCCGACCGAGACCGCGGAGATGCAGGCGCTGGTCGCCGAGCTCAAGGCGGAGGGGCTGACCATCCTCCTGATCGAGCACAAGCTGGAGATGGTGATGCGCCTGTCCGACCGCGTCATCGTCATGGACGAGGGCAAGAAGATCGCGGAAGGGCCGGGCGAAGCGGTGCGGAGCGATCCCAAGGTGATCGAGGCCTATCTTGGCCACGGGCTATCAGGGACGTCGGAGCAGGAGAGCGCAGCATGACGACGAGCGCCCCCGAACCTCTGCTGGCATTGTCGAACGTCAATACGTTCTACGGGCAGGCCCAAGTGCATTTCGATTTGTCGATCACGGTCGCGCGCGGCCACATCGTCTGCCTGCTCGGCGGCAACGCCAGCGGCAAGTCGACGACGATGAAGATCATCTTGGGCCTTGTGAAGCCGCGCTCGGGCGATGTCACGTTCGATGGCGCATCGTTGACCGGGCTGACCACGCCGCAGATCGTCCGCCGCGGCATCGCCTCGGTGCCGGAGGCGCGGCGGCTGTTCGCGGACATGAGCGTGCGCGAAAATATCCTGATGGGCGCCTTCGTGCGCAACGACCGCGAGGCGATCGCGCAGGATCTCGACAGGATGCTCACCCTATTCCCGAAGCTCGGCCAGCGGCTGTCGCAGCGCGCGGGCTCGTTGTCGGGCGGCGAGCAGCAGATGGTCGCGATGGCGCGGGCGCTGATGAGCCGTCCCAGGATGATCGTGATGGATGAACCGACCATGGGCCTGTCGCCGCTCTATGTCGACCGCGTGCTGGAGCTGATCCGCACCATCAATCAGGAAGGCGTCTCGGTGTTCATGGTCGAGCAGAACGCCAGCCTCGCGCTGGAGATCGCACACGAAGCCTATGTGCTCCAGACCGGCAAGATCGTGCTGTCAGGCCCGGCGCGGGCGCTGAAGGACGATCCTCGAATCCGCGATGCCTATCTTGGCGGCTCCGAGGCGGCGTAGCGCTTCAAGCCGAAGCCGCGCTCGCGAGCTGCTCCGCCGGCAGATCATCGCCATTGGGATCGCCCGGCGCAGTGGCCCAGGCCAGCTCGACCAGCGTCACGATCCGGCGTCCGCCGCCGTCGAGCTGGACCACGATCAGGCCCTGCTCCTCCATGTAGCCGAGCAGGCGCTGCGCCCGGCGCAGCGAATGCGAGCCATAGGCGCGCGCGATCGCGGCGTCGCCGGGACATGGCCAGCCCTCCTTCGCGGCGCGCGCGATCATCATGAACACGCCCTGCATGTCGTCGGGCAAAATGGATGCGCGCAGCGACACGTCCTGCCAGGCGTCGTCATCAGTGAGATCGGTGCCGAGGCCGGCGCGCGCATGGGTCAGCATGCGGCGGAATTCGTTCAGGTCGGGCACGGCCGCGCCGAGGCCCTCGATGCGGCAGCGGACCACGAACTCCTGATAGAGCACGCCGATGGCGCGGAAGCCCGCGTCGGGCTCCGCCAGCACGGCGCGCAGCGTACGAGCCACGCGCTCGCGCCGCTCCGCGAGCTCCTCGGCGCTGACGGGCACCTCGACCATTTCGGGCCGGATCTCCGGCGTGGCGGCGGCCTTCGCGGCGCGGAGCTGTTCGAGCAGATCCGGCGCGGGCCGGCGCTGTGGCCGGCTGGCATCGGGCGGCGGCGCGGCCAGGATCACGGCGCGCATATCTTCAAGCGAGGATTCCGGCAGCGGCATCAGCCGCGGCGTGGAATTGCGTGGGCTCGTGTCGGTCGGGCCGATATGCAAACGCAGCGGGCGGCGCGACAGCGCAGGTCCCAGCGCCATGAACTGCCCACGCTCGAGATCGCGGAAGGATTCGGCTTGCCGCCGCTCCATGCCGAGCAGATCGGCGGCGCGCGCCATGTCGATGTCGAGGAAGGTGCGGCCCATCAGAAAATTGGAGGCTTCCGCCGCGACGTTCTTGGCGAGCTTCGCCAGCCGCTGGGTCGCGATGATGCCGGCCAGCCCGCGCTTGCGGCCGCGGCACATCAGATTGGTCATGGCGCCGAGCGAGAGTTTTCGCGCCTCGTCCGAGACTTCGCCGGCCACCGCCGGCGCGAACAGCTGCGCCTCGTCGACGACCACAAGCATCGGATACCAATGGTCGCGGTCGACGTCGAACATCCCGCCGAGAAACGCGGCCGCACGGCGCATCTGGTTTTCGGCGTCGAGCCCTTCGAGATTGAGCACTGTGGAGACGCGATGCAGCCGCGCGCGCTCGCCGGCGACCTGAAGGCCGCGCTCGGTGTGATCCTCGGCCTCGATCACGAGATGGCCGAAGCGTTCGGCCAGCGTGACGAAATCGCCTTCGGGGTCGATGATGGCCTGCTGCACCCAGGGCGCGCTCTGTTCCAGCAGCCGCCGCAGCAGATGCGACTTGCCGGAGCCCGAATTGCCCTGCACCAGGAGACGGGTCGCCAAGAGTTCCTCGAGGTCCATGGCGGCCGGGGCGCCCGCCGTGGTCTGCCCCATCTCGATTGCAACCGTCATGCCCGACTCAAGTCCCCGTCATTCGCGGACAGGGGCTTATCAATCCCGCCGCGGCGCGTCGAGCGGCACGGCGCTGATCAGGCCGCGTTGCCCACGGCGGCGTTCAGGCGTGATTCGATAGCCGTAAAAGTGCGGGCCGATAGGGGGCTTGCGGATCGTCGTCCTCGTTCGCCGGGATGACGCAAGAGCCGAATTCCTGCCTGATCCGCTCCATCTCGGCGATGCGCTCATGCAACCGCTGCAAATGCTCCGGCGATGTTGCTCGCCAGAACCGGAACGTGTCGGCCGTCAGCGGCACGAAGGCCGTGCCGAACAGGGTCGGCTCGGGAACGACGGTGCGTCCGAGCAGCAGGAAGCGGTCGGCGCCGGAGACGATCAGGGTCGCATAGCCGCGGTTTCCGATCCGCCTGATGCCATTCAGCGACCATTCGGCGAGCTTGCTGAAATACGGCTCCTCGCGCCAGCGATCGGGGCAATGGTCGTCGACCGTGACGTTCACGGCATCCTGGCTGAAATGGACGATGATCCCCGACTTCGCCGGGAACCAGTCATCGTCGAGATGCCCCTGCAGCCAGGCGCAGACGAAGGAGCGGCACATCTGGGGACGGCGGTCGTAGATGGTGCAGCCGGTGCCCGTCTGCCAGTGCTTGCAGAGCTGGTTCACAGGCTTGTCGACGGCGGCCACCTCGAGAATGTCGCAGCAGGCGTTGCACGATCCGCATTGCCGGGCGAGCGGCGCCGTCTTCGGCTGGCCGGCTGCCTTGAAGCCCTGGCCGTCGCGAACGAGCAGCTTCTGCTTCTCCAGCGTGTTCAAGGCGCGCTCGACCTTGAGACGGGACAATCCGGTCGCGTCGATGACACTCTTCATGGTTGTCGCGCCGGCCTCCACCGCGCGAGCGACCTGCAACGTCGACTGATCCATCTTCGATGACTTGTTCTTTCGCCCGTCAATCCGGCTATCGCGGGCAGGCTTGGAACCTGCTGCCCGCAGCCGGCATCTGGAGTCTCTGCCGAAGCATCTCGGCGGCCTCCGTTACGTAAGGCCAGACCTCGCACGGATGCAACGTTTTCGCAAATCGGCGACCACGGGGTGGGCGGATTCGGGTCGATTCCGGGCTTTGACGACCGGATTCGATGATGAAGATCAAACCAGCCTGGCCAGGGGCCTGCTAGCTCAGGCGCATGAGCTTCCTGACCTTCTTCACGGCGACCTATTTCCTGCTGGCCGTGCCCGGGCCGACCAACACCTTGCTCGCGACATCGGGCGCAGGGATCGGGATCGCGCGCTCGCTTCATCTGCTTGTGGCGGAGCTCGCCGGCTATCTGCTGGCGATCGCGCTGTTGCGGCTGGCGCTCGGGCCCATCGTCATGGATATCCCGCTCGCGGCCGTCCTGCTCCGCGTCGCAGTGACCATCTACATCCTGTGCCTTGCCGCCATGCTCTGGCGGGTCAACACGCGCGAGCTGCGCGACGGTGCAGCGGTGACGTTCGGCCAGGTGCTGCTCACAACCCTGTTGAACCCGAAAGTGCTCGTCTTCGCCTTCCTGCTCCTGCCACTTGGAGCTGGGCCGCTTGAACTGTTGCCCTGGTTGGGCGCGATTGCACTTCAGATTGTCACCGCTGGCGCCGCGTGGATCACTCTGGGCGCAACGCTCGGCCGCGGCGCGCGCCGGCTCGGGCATCCCGACTTGGTCACGCGCACCGGCGCGGTCACGCTTGTCACGGTGACCGGCCTGATCTGGCTTCAATCATTCCTGAGCGCTTGAGCGTCGACGTCGGTGGATGCAGCGCGCTTACTGCGCGCCGGATCCGCCCTGCACGATCTTCTCGTTCAGCTTCAGATCGACGGTCTCGACCGTGCGGTCGATCTCGGCGTTGGGCACGCCGAGCTGATGCGAGATCAGCTTCACCAGGAGGTCGACGCGCTCGATGAAGGGCGCGCCGCTCGCGACCGCGCGCGCCGCCGATGACGGCTTGAGCAGGCTCTCGGCGGCCTTGGCGTATTTCGCGAACGGCACCTGGTCCTGCGGATCGGCGCCGAGCTTGCGGGCGATGGCGTCGACGTGGTCGTAGATCGTTTGCGAGCGACTGAGGTCGCTGTGCACGGCGTCGCGGATCGACTGCGGATCGTGCGGCGTGATGCAGCGGTAATTGCCGGTGAGCAGCATCGACCATTTCGCCAGCGGCACGAACAGGGAATCGAACACTTTCAGCTTCACCGGCACGTCGTGGCCGTCGAGCGTCACCGCATCGATGTCGGCCTCCAGCTCGCGCAGCACCTTGTTGTGCTTCTCGTCGGCGAACACCGACGCCTTGAAGTTGGTGGGCAGGCCGACATGCAGCACGTTGGCGGCTTCTTCCGGCGGACGGAACGCCTGCGGGTCGGGCGAGCACAGCGTCACCAGCCCCGGCTCGAACCGCTCCCACACCTGGGCATTGGTGTAGGCCTCTTCCAGATCCATGTCGGCGAGCGCCGGGATCCGCTTCAGATAGGGCAGCGGCGGCATGTTCATGATCGACAGGCACGGCAGCTTCGCCGCGGCGATCTTGACCATGAGAACGCGAACTGTGTGGTTGGTGTATTGCGGCTCCTGCATCGCAAGGCCGACCATGTCGTAGCGGGAGAGGTCGACATTGGCGGGGGTCACGGCGTCGAGCTTGCCGGGCAGGTTGCGCGAAAAGATCGCCCGATGCACCGCTTCGTCACGCAGCTTGATGCGCACCTCGGTACCTTCGCGGTTGATCAGCTCCGCGGTCTTGGCGCGGCAGACCAGGGTCACATTGTGCCCTGCCATCAGCAGCTTCGTGCCCAGCAGCGAGCCGTAAGAAGCCCCGAGAATCAATATGTTGCGCGCCATATTCCGTCCCTTTGACAATGTGTGTGATTCTTTGAGCCCCGGCCGTCATCCGCGGGCGAGTTGCCGGCATGTAAAGCGAAGTGCGCGGGGATGGCAACTGGGATAATGCATACAAGGCGCGCCAGGAGCCCGGCGGCCGGGATGGAGCGAAGTCCGGCAAATACTTCGGCCTGCCGGCAAGGACCAGGCTTATGCCGCGCTCATCCGCTACGAGCCCCAATTTGTTGCCCGACGGATCCTTGCTGTGCCGCCACCTGCGGCTCTCAATCGGCTCACTCAGCGCCATACGGCTTTACCGAATCCGGTAGGCCGGAGGATGTCTCGCTCGTCCCGGTTCAGCGTGAGGTGCGGTCGTACGTCGTCACATGTCGCGTGCCGATGATCGCCACGTCGGTTGGTCCCGCTGTTTTCTTCCTGTCACATTTGCCTTTCGGCATTGATGAAGCGGCAATCCGCCGCATCTCTCACCATATCGTGCTTTCACAATGCCGGCCTACGCAGGCATGTATTTTACGTCGGCGAAGTGAGTCATTTCAGTTCGCCGATCGCAACAAGAAAAGTCAGGGCCCGCATCGCAAGTCTGATCGCAAGACTGGCGGAGTGCGCGGCAAGCAACTGTGTTCAGCGATGGAGCTGGGACGTGACGATTGAGTTGGGCCGGCCTCGACCTTGGGCTCAAGCGGGCTGGTTTGGAATGGCGGCGAAAGACGTCGACGTGACGGGCTGCCTCGCCAGACGCAAGCGCGATGGACGCGATCAGGGGCGGCGGCGATCGCATCGAGCAGGTGCGCGGGGCGCTGCGCAGAATGCAAAGCCGGCTAGTCTGGACGCAAGTCCGGGCAACCGTTGACCGCGCCGCTCGGGGGCTGACATGGAAGGTGATCATTGGCCTCACGGCTCGTGCGACGGCGCCGGGCAAAGCCTGGCGCGCTTGCGGGATCGCGCCTCCCGATTTTTCCAAAGCCTGTCCGTTGCGGAGCTTGGGCGTGAGACGCACCGGCATCTGTGGATTTCGGACTGGTTGAAGGTCGCGGACGACTACCGGACCTTGGCCGAATCCGCGCACAAAGACCGTTCCGCCTGGGTTTCGCGGGAAGCGTGGCTCTGTTCGCTGACGGCCCTCGAAGTCGTCAGACGCTTGTCTTGTCCGGGAGATGTCGAAAGTGCCGGCCTCGCAGACGAGGTCTGCATCAGCCTGAGAGGTTTCGAGGCGGAGGCCGGACTGGCGATCGAGCGGGTCAAGATTGATTGCTTCGACCAAGGGGCGCTGGCCGGCTTCTTTCTGCCGGCGCTCCGTCATGGGACTTCCGCGCCGACGGTCATCTGCCTCAGCGACGAGGACATCACCCTGGGCTCGATGATGAGCAGGCTGTTGCCGGCCTCACTCTGCGGGACCATGTCGCTCCTGTTCGTTGATGCCGGCAATTCAACGGTGCATCGCTCCTTCAAGCCGGAGCACAGGCTTCAGTGCTGGTTGGACTATCTGGAGGCTCGCCCCGATGTCGATGCGCGGCGGATCGCAATCTATGGCGAAGGGGAGGGCGCCTCTCATGCGTCCCGCCTTGCCCTCTCTGATCGCAGGATAGCGGCCGCCGTGTGCGACGGTGGCCTTTTGACGCCGGTGATGCGTCGAGCATCGCTTCGCTGGATGACCGGCTTCGGGCAAGCGGTCCCCGACAGGGCCGCGACGGGTTCGCTACCGCCGTCGCGTCGACTCCCGTGCCCGCTGCTCATGGTCGTCGGGAGCCGCTCCATGATATGGGAGCAGGATGCCCTCGATCTGCAAGCCGGCTATCGGCAGACCGGAGCCGATTGCTCGGTCGTGGTGCCCAACAATGTCCGGCACCCGCTCGGCGAGGTCGAGAATTTCATCGCTGTCGACGACTTCGTCTTCGAATGGCTCGGCAGCAAGCTCGGAACGGCCCGTCAGCTTGACCCCGTGACCTATCTCTAGCCCTTGGGAGAATCGCATTCGAGAGCGGTGTTTGCCGCCATGCTTCGGGCGGTCGCCTCGAAGCCGAGGCGCGCGTCACGACACGTCGATAGCCAGCAATCGTGCCGCCAGCCGCGCGTTCCTGGCGATCGTTGCCAGCGCGGCATTCAGTTCAGCCAGGGTCTTCTCGTCGAGCTCGTTGAAGATGGTCGAATTCAAGGCGAGCTTTCTCTTGGATAGTTTTTCGATTTCCGTCGTGGCCTTCTCCGTCAGCGACATCAGAACGAAGCGGGCATCGTCCGGTGCCGGCCGCCGCGACAGGAAGCCGCCCTTTTCGAGGCTCTTGGTCTGGTTGGTCACGAAGGCCGGGTGGACCCGCAACTTGTTCGCGATATCGATGCCGGCGACGCCGCGCCCGTCGTCCAGTTCGGTGATCGCCATCAGGATCAGCCACTGCGGCTCGGTGATGCCCAGCAGTCCAGCCCAGCAGGTATGGATGTCCTCCAGCTGGGAGTGAATTTCGACGACGTTCCAGATGAAGTCCGTAATTGCCCTGTCGAGTTTCTTCTCGATCATGTGGCTGCCCCCCGTTTCCCTCAGTTCACTCTTTTAATGGGATATTGGGGAATCGTCTCGCATATCGCGCGTGGGCAATTGTGGCGGACACCGCACGGCGGAAACGGCTCGGCGGTTTAGTACTTGCAAAAAGCAATTAATTAAATTACGTCTCCTCCCACTCAATCTTTGCTGCTCTTGACCCTGTCGATGGACAGCGATGTGAGACCTCCAAGAAAGCCCTCGGGATGCCCCCTGAGGGCTTTTTCGTTTTGGATTAAAGAGTTAGTTGCCGTTCCGATCGCCTCTGTTGCCATCGGGCAACATCTCCGACGGAAGTTACGATTCACTAAATCAATAAATTGAGGCCGTTGTTTTTATAAACTATACGTGAAGCTACGACGGAGGGGGGGCACCTCACTGTCGTTTCAGTCCGGACCTTCAGTGCGGACCTGAATTGAACGGAAATTAAGTGGGTTAAGCGGCGTCCTCCGAGGAGCCGAGCCCCCTGAACCGACCTGGAGGTTTACTAATGAAGTTGACGAAGACGCTCTTTCTCGGCTCGGCTGCCGGCCTGATGGCCGTCTCCGGGGCGTTCGCAGCCGATCTCCCCGTGAAGGCCAAGGCCGTCGAATACGTGAAGATCTGCTCGCTGTACGGCGCCGGCTTCTACTACATCCCGGGCACCGACACCTGCATCAAGCTGGGTGGTTACCTGCGCGCTGAAGTCGCGTTCAACACCAACAGCAACTACGGCATCTCGAACGGCTCCCCGGCTGGTGCGCACAACCGCCTCAGCAACTACTACCAGATGCGCGCTCGTCAGGATCTCAACATCGACACGCGCACCGCGACCGAATACGGCGTCGTCCGTACCTTCTTCGACGGCGTGTTCACCTGGACCACCGGTGGCTATCAGGGCTCCGGCTCCGCGACGGGCGGCACGGTCTATACCGGCAACCTCGGCCTCAACACCTCCGGCGCCACCCCGGCGCTCGTTGGTTCGTCGATCAACGGCACCGACGGCAACACCTCGGGCGGTTCGCTCGGCGTGTACTACGCCTTCATCCAGTTCGCCGGCTTCACCATGGGTAAGGCCGTGTCGCAGTTCGACGCGCCCTGGACCAACTATCCCGGCAACAACATCGACAGCCTCGTCGGCGGTTCTGGCACGGTCACTGGTGTCAACCAGTTCACCTACACCGCTGACTTCGGTCAGGGCGTGACGGCGTCGTTCTCGGCGGAGGACGCGACGGCCTACTACCAGGCCGGCAACGTGAACCTGACCGGCGCGACCGTCGGCAGCATGGTCGGCGGTACGTACGGCACCAACGCCATCGGCGGCTCGCGTTCGCCGAACCTCGTCGGTATGGTTCGTGTCGACCAGGCCTGGGGCATGTTCCAGGCGTCGGTCGCTGCGCATGACAACCACGTCGCCTATTACGGCGCGAACGAGGCCACCGGCCACCCCGACGACAAGTGGGGCTGGGCGGTTCAGCTCGCTCTGTCGATCAAGAACATCCCGACCGGTGCGGGTGACGTGATCAACATTTCGGGCGTCTACACCGACGGCGCGACCCGCTACAACTTCCAGAACCTGGCGGGCAGCAGCTACTCGATGTTCGGCAGCTCGGGCGTCGCCTATCAGAGCGTCGGCTTCGCCTATGCTCCGGACACCGTGTTCGTCACGGGCGGCCAGCAGGAAACCGTCAAGACCTGGGGCTTCCGCGGTGCTTACACCCACAACTGGGATCCCTACTGGAACACCGCGCTGTACGGCGCCTACGCTCAGGCGCAGTACGGCTCGGTCGCCAAGACCGCTCTCTGCGGCGCTGGCGGTGCAGGCGGCGTGTTCGGCGGTCTCGCCGGTGTCACGGGTTGTAACCCTGACTTCGCCGTCGGCCAGGTCGGTATCATCACCCGCTGGACCCCGGTCAAGAACCTGACGTTCTCGGGCGATCTGAACTGGACCCGTCTCGACCAGAAGTACTCGGGCACGGTTGGCTACGCCGGTGCCGGCACGACGGCCAAGCCGGCCGCCCTGTACGAGCTGAAGGATCAGGACAGCGTCACCCTGCTGCTCCGCGCCCAGCGCAACTGGTAAGATCTTTCGAACCACGTGATGAACACCCGGCGGGAAACCGCCGGGTGTTTTTTTGTGCGCCCGCGTGATGCCTGACGCCCCCCGTGTTGCCCGGATCGAGCCAACGGGTCGCGTGAATGCGCTGCCCGATGGTGTAGGGACCGCTCGTCCGGCATCGCGGGCCATCCCGGATTACGCTGGCGCTCCATCCGGGCTACGGCAACCGAGCCTGTTTCGCTGCTCCGAGAATCGCGGTGCAAATATTTCGATCTACCGAAATTCGGTTTCGGCGACAGAGGTGATTGCAGGACGCTCGATCATTGCGGGGAGCTCTTGCGACGAAGCAATCCAGAATCCTTCCGTGGAAAGAGTCTGGATTGCTTCGCTGCGCTCGCAATGACGGCGTGGAGAGAGCGGGCGTCATAACTCCGCTCGCGTGCCCCGGATGTAGCGCAGTGTCTCCCTGGCGATGCGTAGCATCTGCGCAGCAACGCTATCAGCGTTGCGGCTTGTCCGGGACAGGAGGGAACTGCATGCGTCGTTCAGAGACCGGCGCTGCGAAGTTGTCCGCGGGCTGTGCCGCAACCACTCGCGCGGAAATTGCGTGCGTCTCAGCCCTGGCTTGCCATCCGCGCGCGGTCGAGATGCTCCTCGATCTTGGGGCGGTCGCGGGTGCGCTCGAAACTGGTGCACAGCAGTTCGGTCTCATCGAGCGAGACTGGAGCGCGATACAGCCGGCACATGAATTCGGCGCTCGCGCGTCCTTTGGAGGTAGCCGGGCCGCGTTCGGCGAGAAACATGCAGTCGCGGCAGACGCTGGCATCGAGCCGCTGATGGGCCGCGTCGAGGTGATTGAGAACTTCGCGGAGCGAGTCGCGCAGCCTGACGCATTCGTCGTTTCCAAGCGAGGTGACCGCATTGACCACGTGATTGATCGGGTCGTGCTGGTTCAGGCATTTCTCGCCCTGGGCGGTGACGTGCAGGACGACAGAACGCTTGTCCTCTTGCGACGGCTTGCGCACCAGAAAGGATTTGCTCTCCAGCGTTTTCACGATCTGCGATGCAGTTGCTCTGGTGGCGCCGATGAAGCCGGCCAGCGCGGACGGCGTGCGCGAAAATCTGTTGGCGCGGCCGAGAAAGCGCAGCGCCATCCATTCGCGATCGCGCAATCCATGCTGATTGCCTTCGAAATACCAAGCCCTCGCCGCCTGAACCAGCAGCTCGACGGCTTCCCGTGCCAATGGCATGAATCTACCTCGTCCCCGGAACTTCGTCTGCGGCGCCCCGAAGCCGCTTTGCATCCTGGCCCGCGAAACCTTCGAAAGACATCGAACGGCTGCAGCTGTCCGGCGAATGCGTCGTGCCGAGCTCTCGTTCGTAGGAACGAATTATAGCGCGGCCGACCTGGACCGATGCGCGTCGCGTGCTTCGGAGTGACGAACTGCGTCGTTGGCATGCCAACAGCGTCGTCGCACGGGAGCCCGAGTTGCCGTCGCCAGCAGACGATGGATCGGAATAGTTCAACCGAAGCCCCTGAGTTCAAGTCACACGCAGACGTTTCTTATATTCCGTCGAAACGATGAATGAGCTTCTCAACAAAATCAAGTAGAGACGCTCGCGGAGCCCAGATGTCGTTGCAGGCGAATGTAACGTTCAAGACAATCTCGCTCATCGGGACACATGATAGTGAACGCAATAGGCTGTTCGGCAAACAACATGCACTCAACTCTGCGACGCCATGATTGCACGGCGTCCTGCTGTCCGTGATCGACGCAAATTGATCGAAGCTTGTGCATGACGACGATGAGTTCGGCAGGTCATCCACAACTTGTGGGTGGAGCCGGAGAATCGTCAAGGGAACTCGGAGGAATTACACGCGCCGGTTGTTGATCGTTTGCTCGCAGAATCGCCGGTGCGGTCGCTTCCGGCGCGGTCGTCCGCTGCTCTCACCCGAGTGGTGGCCGCGCTCAGGGCGGAAAACCGGCGACGGCCGTGCGGCGCATGCGCGGGCGGCGTGGCGGCATGCGCAATCTCCTGTCGAAAACAACGGGCAGGAGCAGGATAGCGGCGCATGTTGCGGGCGGTCGCGGCCTCTCGCGCTGCTATTCGCCCTTGAGCATGTCTCGCAGCTCGCGGAACGGATCGGCACTCGGCGGAGCCGAAGCGTCCTGTCGCATCGCGCCGTAGATTCTCGGAACCATGTCGACCGCCTGGTCGAGGCCCGAATCACGTCCCGACTGATAGCCGCCCATCAGGCGAAGGTCGCGCGTGTCCTCGTATTTGGCGATCAAGGCGCGCAGCTTGCTGACCAATTCGCGCTCTTCGGGATCCCAGACGTTGTGGGCGAGGCGCGAGACCGAAGCCAGCACGTCGACAGCCGGATAGCGCGCCTGGTCGGCGATGTGCCTGGAGAGCACGATGTGCCCATCGAGCGTGCTGCGGATGGTGTCGGCGATCGGCTCGTTGTGATCGTCGCCGTCGACCAGCACCGAGAAGATTCCGGTGATGGTGCCGGCACCTTCCTCGCCGGGCCCGGCGCGCTCCAGAAGGCGTGGCAGATCGGTGAAGACCGTCGGCGCGTAGCCGCGCGCCACCGCAGGCTCGCCGGCGGCGAGCGCGACCTCGCGGGCGGCGTGGGCGAAACGCGTGATCGAATCGACCATGAGCAGCACCGATTCGCCCCGGTCGCGGAAATATTCCGCGACCGCCATGGCCGTCTTCGGCGCCAGCCGCCGCATCATCGGGCTTTCGTCTCCGGTCGACACGATGGTGACGGCGCGCTGGCGATCATTGCCCAGCACATCCTCGATGAACTCGCGCACCTCGCGGCCGCGCTCGCCGACCAGGGCCAGCACGACGGTGTCGAAACCCTGGCTGCGGGCGAGCATGGCAAGCAGCGTCGATTTGCCGACGCCGGAGCCGGCAAAGATGCCGACGCGCTGGCCGGCGCAGATCGGCGCGAACAAATCGATGACGCGTACGCCGGTGCGCAGCGGCCTGTGCACGCGTGCGCGCTTCATGGCCGAGGGCGCCTCAGCCTCCGCCGAGACCGCCTGTGGGCCCGGCGTGAGGGGCCCCAATCCATCCAGCGGCGCGCCGAGGGCGTTGATGACGCGACCCTTCCAGCTCGGATCGGGTGCAAAGGACAAGGGCGGCATCCGGTAGGCGACCGAGCCGAGGCCGCCGGCGAACTGCCGGTCGAACGGCTTGGCGATGATGCCCTCGCTGTCGATTCGCACCACCTCGCCGATCTGCGGCTTGCCGCCCGAATTGACGCCGATGAGCTCGCCGAGCCTGACGAAGCGCGACAGGCCGGAGACACGGAAATGCGTCGGCGCGATCTCGGAGATCGCGCCGCTGACGCTTGCCAGGGGAGTGCTCTGCTGAAGCTCCAGCAGCGCCCACTCGAGTTGCCGAAGAGCGTTCAAGGAAACCGTCCAACCTCAATCTCAATGCGCGCGGGGCGCGGTCTACTTGCCGGGTTCGCCCAGCGTCCGGATTGCGTTCTGCAGCGAGCTTTCGGTGCCCTCGATCATCGAATTGGTGCCGTCGAAGGCACGCGAGGCCGCGATCAGCTTGGTCAATTCCATCATCGGATTGGCGCCGGAGCCCTCGACATAGCCTTGCTTGAAGCCGTCGCGGGAGAAATCGGCGATGGCGCTCGCAGGCCGGTCCGGCGTCACGCCGGAATTGCCGTAGCGCTCGAGATTGGCGTCAGCCGGAATGTTGAACAGGCCGATGGTGCCGATCTCGTTGTTGTCCTGGGTGATCGCGCCGCTGCGCGAGATCGAGATCGGTCCGCCGTTCGGGTCCAGCGTGATCTGCGCGCCGCCGGAATCGACGACGGGGAAGCCGCTCACGGTCTGAAGATCGCCGTTGGCGGCGATCTGGAGCCGGCCGTCGCGGGTATAGACCGTGCCGTTGGGACCTGCGAAGGCGATCCAGCCCTGGCCGACCACGGCGACGTCGAGCGGATTGCCGCTCTCGGTGATGTTGCCTTGCTCGCGCGAGATGATGTTGTCGCCGGGCGAGGAGAAGGCGACCGGGTTTGCGCCGGCCTTGGACAGCACGGTCTCGAACTTCACCACGTCGGTGCGGAATGCCGCCGTGTTGACGTTGGCGACGTTGTTGGCGATCGTCTGGAGGCGCTTTTCGAGAGCGACCTGGGCCGACAATCCCACATAGAGGGCCGATTGCATGGTCTACTTTCCGAACCGGAGGGACTGAAGTTTCGAGAGCATGTCGATATCCATACTGGCCGAGCTGGCACCGCCGATCAGGACCAGCGCGGGATTGGTCGAATTGTCGCTCTGGGCCTGGGTCGCATCCCACATCGCCGCAAAGCGCTGCACGAATTTGGTGACCTTGGCCGGGTCCTGGAAATCGGTAAGCTTGACCCTGTTCGTGATCATCTTGGCCTGGGCGTCGATGTCGGCCGCGCTGATCGTCGAGGGCAGGCCCAGCGCGGTCTGAACCACCTGCGTCAGCGCCTTGTCCGCGAGCACCTGGTAGGCGGTCGTGATCGTGGAGGCCTTGCGGGTGAAATAGAGCGCCAGCCGCAGGCCCTCGTTCTGGTCGCCGGCCTTCTGCTCCATCGTCTGCGTGACGTAATGCGTCGCCGTCCCGGTCGTGGCCTGGGTGGTCTTCGTGGCGTTGCTGCCGAGGGCGGCGAAATTGAAGGCGGTGGCGAATTCCCGGTAGCGGGTGTCGGTCAGCTTGTTGGCGAAGGTGTTCTTGTTCCCGACACCCTCGGTCAGCACCTTGCGCATGAACGCCTTGGCGTAGGTCATATCGCTGAGGCCAAAGGCCTTCATCGCGTAGGAATAGAGGCGATAGTCTTTCAGGAAGTCGTCGATCGTCTTCACGTTGCCGATATGGCTCAGGAAATAGTCGGTCTCGCGGCTGACATCCGGCTGTGTCGCGACCTGCGTCAGCGACTTGCCCATGTCCTTGGTCAGTCTGGTGTAGTCCGCGATGGTGGATAGCATGACACGCGCCCCTCTGGCCGCTGTTGCGACGCCGCCCCAAGCTGCCGCCGATTGCTTGCGCGGGGCTGGCGAGGCGGGAAGCCAGCTTCGCGCAAGGCTCGCCGACTAGATATTCCCGGTGGGATTGGCGATGGAGCGGCGCGTTGGGCAGTTTCGTGGGGATTTTCATCACGGTAGCGGCGCTGCTCGGCGGATTTGCCGCCATGGGCGGGCATCTGGCCGTGCTCATGCAGCCGTGGGAGTTCGTGATCATCATGGGGACCGCGGTCGGCACCTTCATCGTCGCCAATCCGTGGAAGACGGTGGTGGATACCGGCGTTGCCTGCACGCAGGCCATCACCGGCGCGGTGCCCGGCCAACGCTACTACCTTGATCTGCTCGGCGCGCTCCACGCCCTGATGCGCGAGCTCAGGGGCAAGGGCCGCAACGAGGTCGAGGCCCATATCGACGATCCCGCGTCCTCCGAGATCTTCAAGGCGTTTCCGAGCGTGCTCGGGGATCCCTCGCTGCTCCAGTTCATCTGCGACTATGTCCGCCTCATCATCATGGGCAACGCGCGCACGCACGAGATCGAGGCGCTGATGGACGAGGAGATCCACACCATCGTGAAGAGCAAGCTGGCGCCCTATCATGCGCTGGTGACGGTGTCCGAGGCGCTGCCGGCGCTGGGCATCGTCGCCGCCGTGCTCGGCGTCATCAAGGCGATGGGCGCGCTCGACCAGTCCCCGAAGCTGCTGGGCGGCTTCATCGGCGCGGCCCTGGTCGGCACCTTCGCCGGCATCTTCCTGTCCTACGGCGTTCTTTCGCCCTTCGCGATCAAGATCAAGATGACGCGCGAGAAGAAGTGCCGGCCCTACATCATCGTCAAGCAGACGCTGCTGGCGTTCATGAACGGCGCCATGCCGCAGATCGCCGTCGAGCACGGCCGCAAGATGATCGCGAGCACCGAGCGGCCGTCGATCGACGTCGTCGAGAACGAGACGATCGCAGGTCCCAAGGCCGTCGTCACCGAGCCCGAACCCAAGGCTGCCCGCGCATGATGATGGAAGACGTCGAGGTCGATCAGCGCAAGCAGCTGCCGAACTATCTGCTGGACGCGGCCGGCATATCGATCGAACGCATGCCGATGCTCAATGTGATCTTCGATCGCATGGCGGCATCGTGCACCGACAGCCTGCAGCCGATGGCGGGAACGCCGTGCTATTTCTCGGTCAACGGCATCACCAACGATCCCCTCGGCGACATCATCAAGGACTACGAGGGCAACGCGGTCGCGGCGGTGCTCTATGCCGAGCAGTGGGACTCGCGCGTCATCATCATGCTGGACCGCGACTTCGTGTTTACGATGGTCGAGGCGATGTTCGGATCCGACGGCGCGGAACCGCCGCTCGATGTCGAACGCACTTTCTCGAACATCGAGATCCGCCTGGTCCAGGCACTGTTCGAGCGGTTCGCCAAGGCGCTGCAAAACGCCTTCGCCGGCACGTCGAACGTCACCTTCCGCGTCGAGCGGGTCGAGACGGCGATGGCCTCGCTGGCGATCGGGCGCGCCAGCAACATGTCGATCTGCGCGAACATGATGGTGCAGGCACTCTACCGCGGCGGCCAAATGTTCCTGATCATTCCGCACTCCGCGCTCAACCCGCTCAGGCAGAAGCTTGCAACGGTCACCGCCAGCGACGGTCGCGCGACCGATCCGCGCTGGCGCGAGCAGATGGAGAGCGAGGTCCACCGGACCGAGGTGACCCTGAGCGCGGTGCTCGACGAGAAGATGATTTCGCTCGAGGACGTCGTGAAGTTCAAGGTGGGGCAGGTGCTCGAGCTCGAGGCGACGCCGCGCACGCTGGCCCGTCTCGAGAGCAACAACCAGGTGTTGTTCTGGTGTCAGATCGGCCAGCTCGATGGCTATTACGCCATGCAGGTGGCCGATCCCGTCGATCACAAACGGGAGTTCGTCGATGATATCCTATCTCGTTGATGCCGTGCTGCTGATCGCGCTCGCCTTCACCAGCATGCGGGTGACGCGGATGCACCGCGAGCTGGCGCGGCTGCGCAGCTACCAGGGCGAATTCTCCACCATCGTCCACGAGACCGCGGGCGCCTTCGACACCGTCATCACCGCAGCGCATGATTCCACCGCCAATCTCGGACGCCTCGCCAACGTGCTGACCACCAAGATCGATCAGGCCCACGAGGCGATCGCCGCGCTCGATGCGAGGAGCGGGCTCACGCCGGCCGCGACCGCAGGCGGCGCTGAGGTGAACAAGCACTGAAGCGAGAGCCGGCAGAACCAATACGAGCGGAACGCCAAGGCGTTCCGGAAGCGGAAATACCAAGAGGCGATACCAGATGGCGCAATCCTTCGACTATGACTCTGCCACGCGAGCACCTGCCGCCGACGAGGGGCATACCGACACGACTCCGCTGGAGCGGCTGGCGGAGATCGCCGCGCGCACGGCCGAGGAGAGCGGCAAGTTCGCCAATGTCGATGCGATCCTGCGCATTCCTGTCACCATGCAGGTGGTGCTGGGATCGGCGACCATCCCGGTTGCGAACCTGATGAAGCTCGGGCGCGGCGCGGTGGTTCCGCTCGACCATCGGGTCGGCGAGCCCGTCGACGTCGTCGTCAACGGCCGCATCGTCGCCCGCGGCGAGGTGGTCGTCGTCGAAGAGGACAATTCCCGCTTCGGCGTCTCGCTCACGGAGATCGTCGGACCGCTGGGGCAGGGTGACAGCTGACCATGGCGGCACAGGTCGGCATCGCTCCCGTCAAGCAGCGAGGCGTTGCCACGCTGGGCGGTACGGAAAAGGTCGCGGCGCTGCTGCTGGCCATGGGCCGGCAGGCGGCCGCGAGCGTTCTTGCGCAATTCGAGCCGCAGGATATTCGCATCGTTACCAAGGCCGCGGCCGAGCTGCGGCCGATCACGGCGCAAGAACTCGAATCCATCGTCGAGGAGTTCGCCCAGCAATTCTCGATGGGCGCGAACATTCTCGGCACCCTCGGTGGCCTCGAGGCCGTGCTGGGCGACGTGCTTCCAGCCGACCAGGTGTCGGCGATCATGTCGGACCTGCTCGGCAATTCGAGCCGGTCGGTGTGGGACCGTGTCTCGTCGGTGTCCGAAAACTCGCTCGCGAGCTACCTGTCCAAGGAGCATCCGCAGACCGCGGCGCTGATCCTGTCCAAGGTCAAGCCGGCCTGCGCCGCCAAGGTCATGAGCCAGCTGCCCTCGAGCCTGCGCAACGAATTGATGCGGCGCGTACTCAGCCTCAAGCCGATCGCCGACGACGCCATGAGGGTGCTCGAGAAGACGCTGCATGAGGATCTGACGCTGAACTTCGCCCGCAACCTCGGCGCCGACACTTACGCCCGCGTCGCCGACATCATCAACAAGATGGAGCGCGGACATATCGAGGACATGCTCAAGAGCCTGTCGGAGAAGCGGCCGAAGTCGGCCGAAGTGCTGAAGGAGCTGCTGTTCACTTTCGACGACGTCATCAACCTGGCGCCGAAGGCGCGCACCATGATCTTCGACCAGGTGCCGACCGACCGTATCGTCGTCGCGCTGAAGGGCACCGACAAGCATTTCCGCGAACTGATCCTGTCCGCGGTCGCCTCGCGCGTCCGCCGCGTCGTCGAGCACGAGCTCGCCATCGGCGAGCCGTCGAACCAGCGTGACGTGCTGGAGGCGCGCCGCGTCATCACCGACCTCGCGCTCGAGCTCGCAGAGAAGGGTGAAATCGAGCTCAATCCCGACCAGGAGGATGAGCTGGTCTTCCGCTGACCGCTGAACGGGCATGGCAGAATCATCCGATCAGGAGAGCAAGACAGAAGAGCCGACCGAGAAGAAAGTCCGTGATGCGCTCGAACAGGGCAAGATCCCGGTCTCTCGGGAGGCCTCTATTTTCGCCTCGATGGCCGCGCTGATGGTCATTCAGGCGTTCCTGATCGGCCAGGGCGTGCAGCAATTGACGCCGACGTTGAAGAACCTGCTGGACGATCCCGAAGGCTTCCCGCTCTCGACCGGCGCGGACGCGCAGAACCTGCTGACCGTGGTCGGCCTCCAGGCATTGCGCTTCCTGGTGCCGCTGGTCGTCGCCCTCGGCGCGTTCGGGCTCGCTGCCTCGCTGCTGCAAAACGCGCCGCGCCTGGTGCTGGAGCGCATCAAGCCCGACCTGTCGCGAATTTCTCCGATCAGCGGCTGGAGCCGTCTGTTCGGAACGCAGGGACTGGTCGAATTCGCCAAGTCGCTGTTCAAGCTGGCCGCGGTGACCTCCGTGGTCGCCTTCGTGCTGCGCGCGTCGGAGGCGAAGGCGTTCGAGGCGATGTACACCGATCCGGTTGCGCTACCGGAGATGATTCTCAACATCGCGATGCGGATCGTCTCGGCGATCTGCATCGCGACCATCGTCCTGGTGGCGATCGATCTCGCCTGGGCACGCTTCCACTGGCGGCGCCACTTGCGCATGACCAAGCAGGAGATCAAGGACGAGCACAAGCAGGCGGAAGGCGATCCGCTGATCAAGGCGCGCCTGCGCTCGCTGGCGCGCGACCGCTCGCGGCAGCGGATGATCGTGTCCGCATCGCGCGCGACGCTGGTGATCGCGAACCCGACGCACTTCGCGATCGCATTGCGCTACAAGCGCGAGGAAAATCCCGCGCCGCTCGTGGTGGCCAAGGGCATGGACGTGATCGCGCTGAAGATCCGCGAGGTCGCCGAGCAGAACCGGATTCCAGTGATCGAGAACAAGGCGCTGGCGCGCGCACTCTACGAGGCGGTGCAGGTCGATCAGGTGATCCCGGCGGAATTCTTCCGCCCCGTCGCCGAGATCATCTACTTCCTCCAGTCGAAGCAGGCGTCGCGGACCGAGAAGGTCCAGTAGAATTCAGAGGACGACGTCCGGCCCAACAGCTTGACGAAAGCTTAACGCCCTAGGCTTCTCCCGAATGGACCAGAACGGGGCTGTCGTGGGACCGCTTTATCTCTTCGAACTCGCATCGTCGCAGGCGCGGTACCTCGAGCTCCGCCAGTCGACCATCGCCACCAACGTCGCCAACGCCAACACGCCCGGCTTCAAGGCGCGCGACGTCGAGCCCTTCAACAAGGTGCTCGACGGCTTGCCGGTGAGGCTTGCGATGACGTCGCCGTCGCACATGCAGCTGGCCGCGGCCGAGACCGACACGCGGGCGACCGCGAAGAAGGACAGCTGGGAAGTGGTTCACTCCGGCAATTCGGTCAGCCTCGAGCAGGAAATGATCAAGGGCAGCGACGTCAGTCGCGATTACTCGATGAACTCGGCGATCGTGCGGTCTTTTCACCGCATGCTGCTGTCGAGCGCGAAGAGCTGAGGTGAATTGAGATGCTGGACTCACTGCAAGCGTCATTGACGGTCGCGAGCTCCGGGCTCGAAGCGCAGTCGACGCGTATGCGCATCGTCTCGGAGAATTTGGCGAACGCGACCTCGACGGGGCGCACCGCCGGCGCCGATCCCTATCAGCGCAAGACGATCACCTTCGATGCTGCGATGGATCGTGCCTCGGGCTCGCAGCTGGCGAAGGTCAAGGAGATCGGGGTCGACACCACGCCGTACCGCGTGGAGTACGACCCGGGACATCCCGCTGCCGACAAGGCAGGCTACGTCAAGCTGCCGAACGTCAACATGATGATCGAGATGGCCGACATGCGGGAAGTCAACCGGTCCTATGAAGCCAATCTCCAGGTCGTGAAACAGGTGAGGTCGATGCTCGGCATGACCATGGACCTCTTGAGGAGCTGACAATGCTTGAGGCAATTTCATCCACTGCGATTTCCGCCGGGCAGGCGGCGAGCCGTGCGACCGAGGCGCAGGCCATCTCGCCGGCGGCGCCGACCGCCATTCAGTCCACCGACGATGTCGGCTTCGAATCGGTGATGAAGCAGGTGACGACCGACGCGATCGGGACGCTGAAGGCAGGCGAAGCGGCGTCGATCTCGGCGATGCAGGGCAAGGAATCGACGCGCAAGGTCGTGGAGGCGCTGATGTCGGCCGAGCAGGCCTTGCAGACGGCGGTCGCGGTTCGCGACAAGGTCGTGCAGGCCTACCAGGAAGTCGTCCGGATGTCGATTTGATCTGAAGGAATGAAGCTGTGAAATCGCTCGCCATTGCGGCCACGGGCATGAACGCCCAGCAGACCAACATCGAAGTGATCGCGAACAATATCGCGAACATCAATTCGACGTCGTACAAGCGTGCGCGCGCCGAGTTCACCGATCTGTTCTACCAGATGGACCGTATGCAGGGCGTCGCGAACGTCAACGGCTCCTCGCCGATCCCGGAAGGCGCCAATCTCGGTCTCGGCGTCAAGTCGGCGGCGATCCGCAAGCTGCACATCCAGGGCGCGCTGACGCAGACCGGCAACCCCTACGATATGGCGATCAACGGACGCGGCTGGTTTCAGGTGCTCGGTCCGAACAACGAGGTGCAATACACCCGCGCGGGCTCGTTCAACACCAATGCCAACGGCCAGCTCGTCACGATCGACGGCTATCTGCTGGATCCCGCGATCACAATACCGCAGGGCACGGTCGAGGTCACGGTCAACCAGACCGGCCAGGTCTTCGCCAAGCTGGATACCGAGGTGAACCCGCGCCAGATCGGCCAGCTCAACCTCGCCAACTTCGCCAACGAGGCAGGCCTCGAGCCGCTGGGCAGCAATCTCTACAAGGAGACCACGGCGTCGGGCACGCCGGTCGTCGGCCTGCCGGGCGATTCCGGATACGGCAAGATCAACCAGAAATGGCTCGAAGCCTCGAACGTCGACCCGGTCAAGGAAATCACCGAGTTGATCTCGGCGCAGCGCGCCTACGAAATGAATGCCAAGGTCATCCAGGCCTCGGACGAAATGGCCCAGACAGTATCGAAGGGCATGCGCTAGTTCCGGTGTCTCGATGTTGAACAGGGTGGGCCTGATCGTGCGCGGGTTGGCCGCCGTGCTGCTGGTTCTGGCTTCGGTGCGCCTTGCCATGGCCGAGGAGAAGCGGCTTCCCGTGCCGGCGGTTGCGATCCGCGCCGGCGAGCTGATCCGCGACGACATGATCACCGAGCGCGCCTTCGCGCCGAGCCTGCTCGGCGTTGCCATGTTCGTCGAAGGGCGCCAGGTCCTGGTCGGCCGCATGGCGCGGCGCGCGCTGTTGCCGGGCCAGCCCATCCCAACCAACTCGGTGGAAGACCCCTGGACCGTCGCCCGCGGCGCCATGGTCAAGGTCGTGGTGGAAGACAGCGGCCTGTCCATCGTCACTTACGGCTCGGCGATGCAATCGGGTGCGTCCGGCGCGCTCATCCCGGTGCGCAATACGGATACCGGCGTGATCATCAGGGGCGTGGTCCAGCCGGACGGCACCGTGAAGGTCGTGGACGGGTCATGACCAGAATCCTGCTTGCGCTCGTCCTGCTGCTTTCGGCCGCCAGCGCCCATGCCGCCGTCCGCATCAAGGACATCGCGGACATCAAGGGCCTGCGCGAAAACCAGATCGTCGGCTACGGCCTCGTCATCGGCCTGAACGGCACCGGCGACACGCTTCGCAACGCTCCGTTCACGGAGCAGTCCCTGCAATCGATGCTCGAGAACATGGGCATCAACGTCAGGAACGAGACCACGAGCACCAACAATCCCCCGCGTCCGACGACGCTGCGCACGCGCAACGTCGCGGCCGTGATGGTGACTGCGGACCTGACGCCCTCGATCGGGCCCGGCGAGCGCATGGACGTGACGGTGTCGTCGCTCGGCGATGCGACCTCGCTGCTCGGCGGTACGCTGGTCATGACCTCGCTGCGCGCGGCGGACGGCGCCGTCTACGCGGTGGCGCAGGGCGCGATCACGGTCGCCGGTTACAGCGTCGGAGGCCAGGCGCAGAACGTCAGTCAGGGCACGCCGACGGCCGGGCGCATCCCGAACGGTGCGCTGGTCGAGCGCGAGGTGCAGGGAAGTCTCCATGAGATGGAGTTCCTGGTGCTGCAGTTGAAGAACCCCGACTTCGTCACCGCAACACGCATCCTGGACGCCATCAACCGCTACGCCGGTGGACGCTACCGCGCGCAGATCGCCTTCGAGCGCGACTACCGCACCATCGTGCTGTCGAAGCCGCGCCACATCGGCCCTGTCCGCTTCCTTGCCGAGATCGGGGAACTAACGGTCGAGCCGGATACGCCGGCCCGGGTGGTGATCAACGAGCGCACCGGCACGGTCGTGATCGGGCGCGACGTGCGGATATCGACCGTCGCCGTGACGCACGGCAATCTGACGGTTCGTGTCACGGAGATGCCCGTGGTGTCGCAGCCGGCGCCGTTCTCGCGAGGGCAGACCGTGGTGGTCCCACAGACCGTGGTCGAGGCCAACGAGGCCGGATCTCAGGTGGCGATCCTCAGCGGGGTCGATCTCCAGCGCCTGGTGCGCGGGCTGAACCAGATCGGCCTGAAGCCGTCGGGCATCATCGCGATCCTGCAGGCGATCAAGACGGCTGGTGCGCTCCAGGCCGACGTCATCGTGCAATGATGCGCAAGCGTCGTGCAAGCTTGGTCGCTCAATGCTCGTGTCTCGACCGAGAATCGCACGCCGCCCGATGCTGAAGCTGGATCACAAAGCCAAACTCTTCCTGCTGGTTGCGGCATCCGTGCTCGCGGGCGCATCGCCCGTGCTGGCCCTGGATGAGGCCAAGCAATCGAAGCCGCTCAACCTGCTCTCCTTCGCGCGCGCCCGCGCCTCCGGCCCGCAGAAGCCGCAGCCGATCACGGTGATGCCTGGCGACAATGCGTCGATCCGGGCGACGGCGTGGGCGGCCGAAGACCAGGGACCTGCGACCACCGGCGCGGTGCCTGCTTCCCAGACGCCAGCGGCTGCACCTGCACCACCACCGGCGCGTCCGGCCAAGCCCGGCAGCGCCACGGCGCCGCCGAAACCTGCGCCGCCACAGGCCGCGGTATCGGCGGACAATGAAGTCGCCCTGTTCTGCAGCAACGTCGCCGATCCCGCCGTCGATGCAAGGCTGGCCTGGCAGCTCAAGGAGCTGGAAAAGGCCGAGAGCCTGCTGCGCGAGCGCATTGCCGAGGTCGAGGCCAAGCGCGTCGAATACGAGAAGTGGATGGCGTTGCGCGATGACTTCCTGAAGAAGGCCGAAGCCAGCGTCGTCGAGATCTATTCACGCATGAAGCCTGAAGCTGCGGCGACCCAGATTGCCGGCATGGCGGACGAGACTGCCGCCGCCGTGCTCGCCAAGCTCAGCCCGAGGAATTCGAGCGCGATCTTCAACGAGATGGATACGGCACGCGCGGCGCACCTCGCCGACCTGCTCGGCGGAATGCGTCGCGTGGATGACGGAAAGACCAAATAGATGAAGAAGCCGATCCTCATCCTCTCGCTCGTGCTGGCGTCCGTGCCCTTGGCCGGATGCTTCCATGATCCGTCCGAGGTCCTGACCGGCCCGCAAATGTCGCCGGTCGGCAGCGGCCTCCGGACCCAGGCCGATCCGATCCCGGTGACGCCGCGCATGCGCACGCCTGTCAGCTATCGCTCGACCTGGGACGACGGCACCGATCTCTACCGCGATCCCCGCGCCCGGCGCACCGGCGACGTCGTGACCGTGATCATCTCGATGCAGGACAAGGCCAAGCTCGACAACAAGACCGGCCGCTCGCGCGATTCGCAGGTCAAGTTCGGGCTAGACTGGCTGATGGATGTCGCAGGGTGGAGCGACAAGGGATCGGCCAACGCCAATCTCAGCACCAACACCCAGATCAAGGGCAACGGCCAGATCGACCGCACCGAGGACATCAAGCTCTCGATCGCGGCCATCGTCACCGACGTGTTGCCGAACGGCAATATGATGATCAGCGGCTCGCAGGAGTTTCGCGTCAACACAGAGATGCGCGTGCTCAACGTCGGCGGCATCGTGCGTCCGCGCGATATCTCGCGCACCAACACGATCTCCTACGAGAAGATCGCCGAGGCCCGCGTGTCCTATGGCGGTCGCGGAAATCTGTCCGACGTGCAGCAGCCTGGATGGGGACATCGGATCTATGACGCCGTGGCACCATTCTGAAGTCCGCGCCGGTCTGGCCGCGCCGCGAGGGCAGGGGACGTGATGCGCCTGATTGCGGCCATCGTGGCGCTGACCCTTGTCGCGATCGGTGCGGGCGCGCTGGCCGGGATGCACCTGTTCGCGGCCGCCGAGCGCGTCGCCGACGCGAAGAAAACCGCCACGCCGCCGCCGCTTGCCTCGAGCTACGCCGGCAGCGCGCGGCTCAGGAAGCTGTCTCCGATCGTGACCAACCTGGCCGCGCCGGCCAACAACTGGGCCCGCATCGAAGCCTCCATGGTGACCGAGAGCATGAGCGACGAGGATGCCGGCATCCTGGCCGCCCACATCAGCGAGGACATCGTCACCTATCTGCGTTCGGCGACGGTGACGCAATTCGAGGGATCGCGCGGGCTTCAGCATCTGCGCGACGACCTGACCGAGCGCGCCAATATCCGCTCGTCGGGCAAGGTGCGCGAATTGATCATTGAGACTCTGGTGATTCAGTGAGAGTGAAAAT
Organism: Bradyrhizobium sp. WSM2793; assembly: GCF_000379585.1. Classification (NCBI taxonomy): domain Bacteria; kingdom Pseudomonadati; phylum Pseudomonadota; class Alphaproteobacteria; order Hyphomicrobiales; family Nitrobacteraceae; genus Bradyrhizobium; species Bradyrhizobium sp. WSM2793. The sequence goes on from NZ_KB902780.1 coordinate 80,286, forward strand.
CCTGCTGCTCGCGTTGGTCCTGGTCGTGCTGCCCGAAGTGGCGCTCGCCCAGATTCCGGACCTCAACTCGCTGCTGCCGCCCGGAAACGGCTCGACCAGCGGCCGGATCATCCAGCTGATGGCGCTGATCACGGTGCTGTCGGTGGCGCCGGGACTGCTCATCATGGTGACGAGCTTCACGCGATTTGCGGTGGCGCTGTCGTTCCTGCGTGCCGGCCTCGGCCTGCAGACCACGCCGGCCAATCTGGTGCTGATCAGCCTCGCGCTGTTCATGACCTTCTACGTGATGGCGCCGACCTTCGATCGCGCCTGGGAGACCGGCGTCCAGCCGCTGATGAAGAACGAGATCTCGGAAGAGCAGGCCTATCTGAAGATCACGGATCCGTTCCGCGAGTTCATGCTGGCCCATGTCCGCGACAAGGATCTCCAGACCTTCGAGTCGCTCGCCGCGGAGAGCTTTCGCAAGAAGTTCGACGACAAGCGCGTCGATTTGCGCGTCATCATTCCGGCCTTCATGATCTCCGAGCTGAGGCGCTCGTTCGAGATCGGATTTCTCATCATCCTGCCGTTCCTCGTCATCGACATGATCGTGGCGACGCTGACGATGTCGATGGGCATGATGATGATGCCGCCGACGATCCTGGCGCTGCCGTTCAAGATGCTGTTCTTCGTGCTGATCGACGGCTGGAATCTGCTCGCCTCCGGACTGGTGCGCTCGTTCTCGTAGCGGCGGCGAGCGTCGGCCCGGCGCGTTATGGTTAGCGGAAAGTAATATTAACCATATGATATTGCTGCGGAATTCAAGCCGATCTTAATCCGGCGGCAAGATTCGACGTGTTAGCAAGGCGTCACGGCGGGTTGGACCTCACCCACATCAGTCCAAAGGCATGATGCCGCCCCTCCGTACCGGTGCAAGTCCGGTATGTCCCCTGATGAAAATGTAACGCGTACATAAAGGGACATTCGCAATGTCAAGCCTGCTCACGAACTCGTCCGCCATGACCGCGCTCCAGACCCTGCGGTCTGTCAGCTCGCAACTCTCGACCACGCAGAGCCGGATCTCCACCGGCCAGCGCGTGGCTACCGCCGCGGACAACGCCGCCTACTGGTCGATCGCGACCTCGATGCGCGCCGACAACGCCGCGCTCTCCGCCGTCTCCGACTCGCTCGGTCTGTCGGCCGCGACCGTCGACACCGAGTACACCGCTCTGAACAAGGTCCTCGGCGACAGCAACTCCGGCCTGACCAAGCTGCAGTCGCTGCTGGTCGAAGCCAAGACCGCCGGTATCGATCGCAGCAAGATCCAGTCGGAAATCACTCAGATTCAGCAGGACATGAAGAACGTCGCAAGCGCGGCGACCTTCAACGGCGTCAACTGGCTGAGCACGAACGCCTCCACGCCGACGACCGTCAATCTCGTGTCGTCGTTCTCGCGTGTCGGCTCCACGCCGACCACCAGCTCGATCACGGTGACCGTCGCCAACTACTCGCTGTACACCTCGAGCACGGGCGGCATCCTCGACACGGTGACCGGCAGCGCGTCGGTCGACAGCCTCAACATCGGTGCGCTGACCGACTCGGCTGCTGACCAGACCATTCTCGATGGTTACATCGCGAAGGTCACCGCAGCGATCGGCACGGTGTCTTCGGGCGCCGCCAACCTCGGCGCCATCAAGAACCGTATCTCGAACAACTCGGAGTTCGTGAAGTCGCTGATGGACTCGGTAGATCGCGGTATCGGCCAGCTCGTCGACGCCGACATGAACCAGGAGTCCACCCGCCTGGCGGCCCTCCAGGTCCAGCAGCAGCTCGGCGTTCAGGCGCTCTCGATCGCCAACAACAACAGCCAGAGCATCCTGTCGCTGTTCCGCTAAGCCTTCGACGATCTCGGGAGGGCCGCGCTTCTTGCGAAGCGCGGCCCTTTCGTTTGCCTGACCCGCGCACCGTGATTTCGGCTGCCCTGTTGCAGCGGGGGCACAGCGCCACAAGCCCCGCACAAGCTTCGCCGGCTAGTCTGGCCGTTACGACGGATTGGGTTTACGCGCATTTCCGCAGCCCAAAGGCATGATGCCGCCCTGTCGTACCGGTGCAAGCCCGGTATGTCCCCATCCAATCTGTTTTCAAAGGGACATCAAAGATGGCTTCCAGCCTGCTTACCAACTCCGCTGCAATGACTGCGCTCCAGACCCTCCGGAATGTCAGCGCCAGCCTGCAGACCACCGAAAACCGCATCTCCACCGGCCAGCGCGTCTCGACCGCTTCGGATAACTCGGCCTATTGGTCGATCGCGACCTCGATGCGCGCCGACAACGCCGCGCTCTCCGCCGTCTCCGACTCGCTCGGTCTGTCGGCTGCGACGGTCGACACCGAATACACCGCTCTGAACAAGGTCATCGGCGACCAGAACTCCGGCCTGACCAAGCTCCAGGCGCTGCTGGTCGAAGCCAAGACCGCCGGCATCGACCGCACCAAGATCCAGGCCGAAATCACCCAGATCCAGCAGGACATGAAGAACGTGGCCAACGCGGCGACGTTCAACGGCGTCAACTGGCTGAGCACCAACGCGTCCACGCCGACCACCGTCAACCTGGTGTCGTCGTTCTCGCGCGTCGGCGGCACGCCGACGATCAACACCATCACGGTGACGGTCGCCAACTACTCGCTCTACACCGCGACCACAGGCGGTATCCTGGACACGGTGACCGGCAGCGCGTCGGTCAACACCATCGGTATCGGTTCGCTGACCGACTCGACGGCCGACCAGACCATCCTCGACGGCTACATCGCGCAGGTCACCACCGCGATCAACACGGTCAGCCAGTCCGCCGCCAACCTCGGTGCCATCAAGAACCGCATCTCGAACAACACTGAGTTCGTGAAGTCGCTGATGGACTCGGTGGATCGCGGTATCGGCCAGCTCGTCGACGCCGACATGAACGCGGAATCGACCCGACTCCAGGCGCTGCAGACCCAGCAGCAGCTCGGCGTTCAGGCGCTCTCGATCGCCAACCAGAACAGCCAGAGCATCCTGTCGCTGTTCCGCGGCTAAGCGGCGCTTTCGAAAACGACCGTGCTCCCTTAAGGGAGCACGGTCCCCGCCGTGACCGGCGGAGGGCGGCACAAGACGCCCGCAATCGATCTCCCGACGTTGAATTTCATGCGATACGCCGCGGCCGATCGTGCGGCCATGCGTCCCGGCGCATGTAGCCGCTGGCCCGATTGCGTCACCCGGCCTTCTTGTAAAATTGCAACGCCTCGCCTGCGAACTGACACATTCGTGTCCTCGCGCAACCTTCAGACAAGGTTGGCAGCGGAGTGTCCCGTACGTTCGCATTGGTACGAGGTCATATGCTCAGTCGTGCGCAGGTACAGCAACTGCTCAACAATCTGCTGGAGCTTGGGCCGCGACGCCTGATGGCCCTGGGCCTGATCGGTTTTGCCGTTCTCGTGACCGTCGTCGGCGGCGCGTACTATCTGAGCCGGCCTGAATTCGAGACGCTCTATACCGGCCTCACCCGCGAAGACGTGACGCGCATGGGCGCCGCGCTGCGCGAGCAGAACATCACCTTCGACGTCAATACGGCCGGCGACGCGCTCTCGGTGCGCCCGAGCCAGACCATGCAGGCGCGGATGCTGCTGGCCGAGAAGGGGCTGCCGACCAGCGCCAATTCCGGCTACGAGTTGTTCGACAAGATCGGCTCGCTCGGCCTGACCTCGTTCATGCAGGAGGTCACCAAGCTCCGGGCGCTGGAAGGCGAGATCGCGCGCACGGTGCAGTTGATGAAGGGCGTCAAGGCGGCGCGGGTGCATATCGTGCTGCCGGTGCGCGGCTCGTTTCGCGCGACGCAGCAGCCGCCATCGGCATCGGTCGTGCTGCGCACCGACGGCGCGATCGAGGCCCGCACCGCGCAGTCGATCCGCCATCTCGTCGCCGCCGCCATTCCAGGCATGAACCGCGACAAGGTGACGGTGCTGGATGCCGACGGTTCGATGCTGCTCGCCGAGGAGGACGAGGCGAGCGCCGCCCCGACCAAGATGGCGAGCCTGCAGAAGACGGTCGGCGGCATGGTGCAGGAGAACATCCGCAAGGCGCTGACGCCGTATCTGGGCCTCGACAATTTCGAGGTCAGCGTCGCGCCGCAGCTCTCCACCGACAAGCGGCAGATCAACGAGACCGTCTACGATCCGGAGAGCCGGGCCGAGCGTTCGGTGCGGAACGTGCGCGAGAAGGAATCCTCGCAGAACGCCGACCGTTCGACGCCGACCACGGTGCAGCAGAACCTTCCCGATCAGCAGGTCAACGCCGGCGGCGGCAAGAACTCCAGCGAGGACAAGACCCGCCGCGAGGACGTCACCAACTTCGAGGTCTCGTCCAAGACCACGACGACGGTGAGCGACGGCTATTCGGTGAAGAAGCTCTTCATCGCCGTCCTGGTCAATCGGGCGCGGCTGGTCGCCGATCTCGGCGACAAGAGCAACCAGGCCATCGTCGACAGCAAGCTCGCCGAGATCAGCCAGCTCGCGGCGACGGCCGGCGGACTGGACAAGCAGCGCGGCGACCAGATCCAGGTGACGGCCGTCGACTTCATCGAGGGCTCGCGTGAGCTGGCCCCGGTGCCGCCGATCAGCTTCGTCGAGATGATCAACAAGCAGCTCGGCAGCGTCATCAACGCGGTGACGATCCTGGCCGTTGCGTCGATGCTGGTCTGGTTCGGCTTGCGGCCGGCGGTCAACGGCATTCTGACCCATCGCGCGGAGCAGGAGCAGGTGGAGGCCGCCGAGGCCGCTGAGATCGAGGCTGCTGCCGCCCTTGCATTGGCCGAGAGTCAGGACCCCGAGCTCAATCTCGTCGAAGATCTCGAAGGCAAGATGCAGCGAACGCCGCAGAAGCGACTGGAGCAGATCGTCCGGCTCGACCAGGCGCAGGCCGCAGCGATCCTTAAAGACTGGATGCGACGCGAGGAGGCGGCATGAACGCGGCAATCGGAAAGTTCCTGACGCAGTTCGACGCGAACGGCCGGGCCAAATCACCGCCGCCTCCGCCGCCCAGGATCCAGGACGTGCTGACGAGGCCGAAGGAGGTCATGCGCGAGCCTTCGCCGCAGCCCCAGGCCCATTCGCAGCCGCTGCCGCAGTCGCCGTCTCCGGCGCCGAAGGCGGAAGCGCCGCCGGCCAATGTCCTGGACGATGCCTACCGCCGCGGCCATGCGGCCGGCGTCGCGGAAGGCGACGCCAGGCTTGCCGAGGAGCGCGTCCGAAGCGCGATCCGGCTCGGCGAGGAGCGCGCCAAATGGTCCGACCAGCAGGCGGTCGCGATCGTCAGCGGCTTCGAGACGGCTTGCCGCGAGATCGAGACCAACATCGCAAGCTCCGTGGCGCGGATACTGCTGCCGTTCCTCACCGAGGCGGTCCGCGACAAGGCGATCGGATCGCTGGTCGAGCAGATCGCGGCACTGACCGGCAATTCGTCGGTGCCGGCGTTCAAGGTCACCGGCCCGAGCGAGCTGCTCGACCTCGTGAAGACGCAGCTCGAGACGTCGAGGCGCACCGGCATCGAGTACGAGGCCGCCGACACCCTGGAGGTTCGCGTCGTGGCCGACCAGACCGTGATCGAGACGCAGATCACGGCCTGGAGCGAGCGCCTGAAGGAAGCACGCCGGTAACCCGCCATGGAAGAGGTCAAGCATGAACTCGTGATCGTCCGCCGGCGCAGCGCTTTCGCTGAGGAGGCGCATCACGGCGGCGTGTGGAAGATCGCCTACGCGGACTTCATGACCGCAATGATGGCGTTCTTCCTGGTCATGTGGCTGCTCAACGCGCTCAACCAGGACCAGAAGCAGGTCGTCGCGAGCTATTTCAATCCGATCCAGCTCGCGGAAAATGCCCCCGCGCCGAAGGGCCTGAAGAATCTCTCCAAGAAGGAGCCGACCTCGTTCGAAGGTCAGGACGGCAAGCGTCAGCCGGCCGGCTCGAACGAGGAACGTCGCGGCGACTCGCCGACGGCCGAGAAGCCGGCCTCCTATGAAGAGAAAGTCCTGTTCCGTGATCCCTATGCGACGCTCTCCGAGATCGCGAACAGCGCGAACCAGTCCACGGGACAGCGGCGCGCCGGCGCGCTGACGTCCGCCGAAGAGGATGGTCTCAAGGGCGGCGACGCCTACCGCGATCCCTTCGACCCCGGCTATTGGAAGCTGGCGCCGCAAGCATCCAAGGATGCCGATCGCATGATCGAGAGCGAGCCCAAGCCGAATGCCTCCGCGCGCGACGGCGCCTCAGGCACAAATCAGGGCGAGCCGCAGGCCCGTCGTGCCAAGGCGGACGATGCCGGCGGAAGCCTGGCGCCGAACGCGGATGCGTCGTCCGCAAACCTGTCGCCGCTATTGCCGCCGGGGCCCGCGCCGGCGCAAGCCCCGCGCGAGGGCAGCGCGCAAGCGAGCGTTCAAGCCAACGCCGCCGCGCAGGCGCGTCCCAACGATACGACGAAGGAGTCTGAGCCGCGCGATGCGGCGCAAACCCAGCAGCCGACCGTGAAGCAGCTTCAGGCCGCGATCGCGGACGCGCTGTCTGACATCAAGGCGGGCGCCGGGCCGGCGGCCGAGGTGCGTCAGGTCGAGGAGGGCCTCCTGATCAGCCTGACCGACGATGCGAGCTTCGGCATGTTCGCGGTCGGCTCGGCCGAGCCGCGGCCCGAGCTGATCCGCGTGATCGACAAGATCGGGCCGTTGCTGACGAAACGCCAGGGCATGATCATCGTCCGCGGCCATACCGACAATCGGCCGTATCGTTCTGAGACTTACGACAATTGGCGGCTGTCGACCGCCCGCGCGCAGATGGCCTATTACATGCTGGTTCGCTCCGGCGTCGACGCGCAGCGGATCGAGCATGTCGAAGGCTATGCCGACCGCCGGCCGAAGCTTCCGAACGATCCGGCGGCTGCTCAGAACCGCCGAATCGAGATCCTGATCCGTGAGAAGCGCCCTTGATCAGGCCGTTCCTCTGCGCCGTCCTGTTGCTCCTGCCGTTCACGGCAGCGAACGCGCTCGCACAACCCGCGCGCCACTCGGGCGAGCCCTATGAGCTCGTCCGCGCGTTGCAAGCCGTGCAGGACGGCATCGCCAACGGTGACACCGCCGCGCATGGCAGCCACGTCGCGCTGATCCGGCAGATCGGAGAGAAGTTTCTCGCCGCCGATCCGGACGTGTGGAGCAATGCGCAGAACAGCCAGGCTGCAGTCATCTACCTGCTCAGCGGCGGCGCGCCGCAAATCGTCCGCAAGCTGCCGCGCGACAAGATGAACGTCGACGAGCGGCTGTTCAACGGCGCGCTCGCCTATGTCGAGGGCCGTCAGGAGGAGGCGCGGGAGCTGCTCAAGGACGTCAAGCCGCGGACGTTGTCCTCCGGCCTTGGCGGACAGGTCGCGCTGGTCCAGGGCGCGTTGTTCGCGCGTTCCGAGGCATCGCTGGCGATCGAGCGTCTGGACGACGCGCGCCTGCTCCTGCCCGGTACGCTGGTGGAGGAGGCGGCGTTGCGGCGCGAGATCCTGCTGGTGGGGCAGGCGGAGGATTTCGAGAAGTTCGAGTTCCTGGCGCTGGCCTATATCCGCCATTACCGCAACTCGATCTATGCTGGCGATTTCTGGCAGCGCTTTTCCTCGGGCCTGACGCAATCGAGTCTGGCGCTCGACGATCGCCGCTTCGCGCGGATCGCAGCGCTGCTCGAGCAGCTTGATCGCGCGAGCCGCCTCAAGCTCTATCTCGTGATCGCGCGCGCGGCGATGGTGCGCGGGCAGATGGCCGTGACGCGGCTTGCCGGCGAGCGGGCGCTGACGCTCAGCGCCGACGCCTCGGCGGATCGCGAGCGGGCGCATTTCTTCCGCGGCGCCGCGCGAGCGCTCACCGACGAATATGACGGCGGTCTTGCCGAGCTGAAGGCAGTCGACCGGTCGAAGCTGCCCGAGCGCGACGTGCCCCTTATGAATGCCACGGTGCAGCTCGCGCTCGATGTTCGCAAGCCGTTTCCGGGCGGATCCGCCGCCTCGGCCGACAAGCCTCCGGCAACGCCGGCGCGTCTCGATCTGGCGTCATCGACCGTGACGCTCGCGCGCGCGCAGAAGCAGCTCGGCGAACTCGAACTCCTTACCAGGGACCGCCGCCCATGACCAAGCTCAGTGGAACCTCCGGACAGCTCTTCTCGGGTCTCGCCGAGAGCCTCAACATCCGCGGCACGTCGCGTTCGGCAAAGAGCGCCGGGGCCAAATCGCAGGCTGGCTCGTCGTTCAACGATCTGCTCCACACCGTCTCGAACCTCGCCAAGCAGGCACTCAACGATGAGGGCAGCGATACGACGGCGAAGGCCGGAGCGCTGCGCACGCGTCTGGCCCACCCAGCGGGCAAGGACAAGTCGAAGGACGAGACGGACGAGCGCACCGAGGCGACCGACCTGCTCAAGGCTGGCGACCAGACGACCGACAAATCGTCGGAGACGCAAAGTCCGGTCGATCATGATCCGAAGCCGGACGTTTCGAACCGCCCGAACGCTCCCGCGATCGTGGGACAGGATCTCGTTGCCGCATCGGCCGCGAAGCCGCAAATGCCGTCGCACTCGGGCGACAGGAAAGACGTGCCCGCGCGCGACGAGCGCTCATCCGGGACGAGGCGTGAGGTTGCAGCGGCAGGCATGGCGAAGGCAACGACAGCGGATTCCGCGCCGTCTGCTGCCGTTCCGACCGGCGCGCGTGCACAAGGCGATGCATCGCAAGCCGCGGCCGCACAGCCAGGCAGCGAGGCTTCCGCCAAAGCCATGCCCGCGACCTCAGGCTTCGAGGCGGTCACGGCCAATGTCGAACGCGCCGCCAAGGTCTCGACGCGCGATGCATTGCCCGAGACGACCAAGGTCACCGTGGTCCAGCAGGAGACCCATCTGCCCCCGGCGCAGTTCAACGCCCCGCAACAGGTCGCCAATGCGGTCGTCGCCGAGCTGAAGGACTCCGCAGCCCCGGCGGCGTCGGCAGCGCCCGATCTCGCAGCATCCCAGACCAATGCGCCGGATCAGCCGCTCAAGATCCTGACCATCAATCTCGAGCCGCCGGCGCTCGGCAACGTCACCGTGCGCCTTAGTCTCGTCGGCACCGAAGTGTCCGTCCACCTTGCGGCCGCGCGCAAGGACACGAGCCAGATGCTGGATCAGCAGCGCGACCAGATCCGCGATCTCATGCAGACGGCGGGTTATGTCGCCGACGTCGCGCCCGTGCAGCACGGCTCGCTGGATGGATTCCAGAGCGGCTCCGGCCAGTCGCAGCCGCAGCTCTCGGGCCAGCAACAGCCCTCGTCGCAGTCGCAAGGTGCGTTCGGTGGCGCAGGCACGTCGTCGGGGCAATCCGATGGCGGCGCGAAACAAGCCCGCCAGGAACGCCAGCCCCAGGAGACGCGTCATGACCAGGACGTGGGTCAGCCGAATCGTCGCGGCCCTGTTTATCTGTAATGCGGGCGCCGCGGACGCGGCCACCGACGTCATGCGCCCCTGCGAGCGCGAGATGGCGCGCGCGGCCCAGCAGCATGGGATTCCGCTCGGCATTCTCTATGCAGTCGGTCTCACCGAGACCGGCCGCCGCGGCGCGCTTCATCCTTACGCCCTCGGCGCCGACGGCCAGACCGTGTTCGCCAGGGACATGGATAATGCGATCGCAAATTTCCAGGTCATGCGCAGCAAGGGCATCAAGCTGATCGATCTCGGCTGCATGCAGATCAATCATTACTATCACGGCGACAAGTTCGTCTCGGTGCGCGCGATGTTCGATCCCGCCAAGAACGTCGAATATGCCGCGCGCTTCCTGAAAGAGCTGAAGCAGCGCGAGGGCAGCTGGACCATGGCGGTGGCTCGCTACAATGCCGGGCCCAACAACCAGCCGGCGCAGAAGCGCTATGTCTGTCACATCGTGGCGCACCTCGTGTCGAGCGGTTTCGGCGCCTGGACCGACAAGGCACGCTCGTTCTGTCAGCCGAAAACGACATGACGACGTGAAGTTGTGCATGGTTCCGAACCATCAGCCCCGCGCAAGCAAGATCCCCCATTGTAACTGCAACCTACCAAAGGAGCCCACTTCATGAGCCTGTATGGTGTTATGCGCACCGGCGTTTCCGGTATGAGCGCGCAGTCCAACAAGCTGTCGACGGTTTCGGACAACATCGCGAACGTCAACACCACCGGTTACAAGCGGGCTTCGACCGAATTCTCCTCGCTGATCCTGAAGAGCGGTTCCGGCAATTACGATTCCGGCGCCGTCGAGACGACCGTCCGTTACGCCATCAGCGACGCCGGGCATACGCAGTTCACGACCTCGTCCACCGACCTTGCAGTGCAGGGCAACGGCTTCTTCGTGGTCTCGAACGCCACCAATACGCAGCAGTATCTGACGCGCGCCGGCTCCTTCGTGCCGGACGCTCAGGGCAACCTCGTCAACGCGGCCGGCTACTACCTTCTGGGCCAGCCCGGTAAAGTGACCAATTTTTCGCAGAACAGCCTGGCCGGAATGCAGATCGTGAACATCGCCCAGGTCTCGCAGGTGCCGGTGCCGTCGACTGCGGGCACCCTGACGACCGGCAATCTCGATCCGAAGGCGGCTGTCATTGCCGGTCCGCCAGGTCCGGCGTCATATTCGTCGAAAAGCTCGATCGTCGCCTACAACAATATCGGTCAGGCCGTTACGCTCGACGTCTATATGTCCCACACCGCGACGGCGGCCGGCTCGGATACCTGGCAGGTTCAGGTCTACAATTCCGCGACGGGCACCTCGCTCGCCGCCGCCACCACTTTCACCTTCGACACGACCGCGACCGGAAAGGGCGCGCTGGCCGCGGCGAGCCCGACGGGCCTTACGTTCACGGTCCCGGGCGGCGCGGCGATGACCATGGACCTGTCGAACATGACGCAGGTTGGAGCCGACTTCAGCTTCAAGGCCACCGTCAACGGCAGCGTCCCAGCGGCGATCGACAAGGTCGATGTCGACGAGGCGGGCCACGTGACGGCGATCCTCAAGAACGGGCAGCAGCTGACGCTCTACACGATCATGCTCGCCGACGTCGCGAGCCCCGACAATCTGACGCCCGAGCCGGGTAACGTCTATTCGACCAACATGAATTCCGGCAATGCGCAGGCCGGGAATGCCGGCACCGGCGGGCTCGGCACGGTCCAGTCCGGTGCGCTGGAGGACTCCAACGTCGATCTCGCGGACGAGCTCACCGGGATGATCGAGGCGCAGCGCGGCTTCACCGCCAACTCGAAATCGTTCCAGACGGGCGCCGACCTGCTCGACGTCGTCGTCAACCTGAAGCGCTGAATTCTCCAGCGCTCACCCCCGGCAAGAGCAGATCATGTCCCTTACCGCCGCCCTCGACTCCGCTCGCGCCTCGCTCATGGCGTCGGGCATCCAGTCGTCGACGATCTCGCGCAACATCGCCGGTGCCAGCGCCACCGGCTATTCGCGCAAGATCGCCGTGCTGGACAACCTACCCGGCACCGGCGTCTATGTCGCGGCGATCCAGCGCGCGGCCAGTTCGGGCCTTTATTCGAACGTGCTGACCGCGACCTCGTCGTCGGCCAAGCAGAACGTGATCTATGACGGCCTGCAGAAGATCGCGGCCGCGACGGTGGACGATCCCGAGCTCGAGCAGTCACCGACCGCCCAGCTCAACAAGCTGAAGCAGGCGCTGCAGCAATTCGCTAACTCCACCGACAATGCGACCCTGGCGCAGGCCGCCGTGACGTCCGCCAAGGACATGGTGACCGGGCTCAACCAGGCCACAAGGACGGTGCAGTCGGTCCGCGAGGGGGCCGACGCCGACATGGCGAATTCGGTCGCCAACATCAACCAGCTGCTGTCCCAGTTCCAGACCGTCAACACCGCCATCGTAAAGGGCACGATCTCCGGCGACGACGTCACCGACTATCTCGACCAGCGCGACAGCATCGTCTCCAGGTTGTCGCAGGAGGTCGGCGTCTCGATGTCGATCCGGACCAATGGAGATGCCGCGCTCTATACCGACAGCGGCGTCGTGCTGTTCGACAAGACGGCGCGGGCCGTGAGCTTTGCGCCGACCAACGCCTATACCGCCGGCACCACGGGCAATGCCGTCTTCATCGACGGCGTTCCCGTGACCGGTGCCAATTCCGTCATGCCGCTCAAGTCCGGCAAGCTCGCCGGCCTGGCCCAGCTGCGCGACAAGGACACGGTCACGTATCAGAGCCAGCTCGACGAAATCGCGCGCGGCCTGATCGACGCCTTCAAGGAAAGCGACCAGTCGGCTGTCCCGACGCTGGCGGACCGGCCCGGCCTGTTCACTTATCCCGGCGCGCCCGCGATGCCCGCGAGCGCCACGATCTCGGTGGGCCTCGCCGGGAGGATCTCGGTTGCCGCCTCGGTCGATCCGGCCGTGGGCGGGAATCCGAACCTGCTGCGTGACGGCGCGATCAGCGGCGTTGCCGCCTATAACTACAACACGACCGGCAATGCCGGCTTCTCGGCGCGGCTGCAGCAGCTCATCAACAAGATGGAAGCGCCGCAGCCGTTCGATGCCACGGCCCAGGGCAAGCCGAGCGGCAGCGTGATCGAGTTCGCGTCTTCCTCGGCGAGCTGGATCGAAAGCCAGCGCAAGACCGCCGACGACAACGTCCAGTATCAGAATACGCTGCTCGACCGCAGCACTGCGGCGCTGTCCAACGTCAGCGGCGTCAATATGGACGACGAGATGGCGTTGATGCTCCAGGTCGAGCGCACCTATTCGGCGTCGTCGAAGATCATTTCCACCGTCGATGAGATGCTGCAGAGCCTGCTGGCTGCCGTGGGGAACTAAGTCATGATGAGCGCGAACTACATCTCGACCCTGATGCTGTCTTCATCGTTGAGGTCGTCGATCACGAACAACCAGAGCGCGCTGACCAAGGCCTCGAAGGAGGCGACCACCGGGCGTTTCGCCGATGTCGGCCTCGAGCTCGGCACGGGAACGGGCCGCGACGTGGCGCTGCGCGCCGATTTCAACTTCGCCGATCAGCTCGTCGACACCAACGAGCTGGTTTCGGGGCGCCTCGACGTGACCCAGAACCGGATCACGCAGCTCGGCAAGACCGCGTCGGAATTCCTCAAGAACCTGATCGCGGCCCGAGACGCCGACAGCGGCGCAAAGATCATCCTGCCGAGCGCGTCCGCGAACCTTCAGGACGTCATCGGCGCGCTCAACGTCTCCTACAACGGGTCGTATCTGTTCGGCGGAATCGATACGCAGACCGTGCCCATCACGAACTACACGGCCGGCTCGGCCAGCAAGAACCAGGTCGATGCGGATTTCCTGGCGACGTTCGGCTTCTCGCAGGCTGCGGCCGGTGTCAGCACCATCACGCCGGCGCAGATGCAGAATTTCCTCGACAACACCTTCGACCCCGAGTTCGCCAGCCCGGCCTGGAACGCCAATTGGTCGTCGGCCACGGACCAGACGCTGTCGAGCCGCATCTCCACGACCGAGGTCGTCGACAGCTCGGTCAGCGCCAACCAGCCCGGCTTCCGCAAGCTGGCCGAGGCCTACACCATGCTCACTGATCTCGGGAACACGAGCCTGAGCAAGGACACGTTTCAGGTCGTCGTCGACAAGGCCATCAGTCTGGTCAGCGGCGCGATCAACGATCTCGCCGTGCTCGGCGGTACCGTCGGCTCGATCCAGCAGCGGGTCACCGGCGCGACCGAGAAGCTGAAGATCCAGAAGGACATCCTCAACGACCAGATCGTCAAGCTGGAGGCGGTCGACCCGACCGAGGCCTCGGTCCGCGTCAACACCCTGCAGACCCAGATCAAGACGGCGCTCGCGCTGACCTCGCAGCTCCAGCAGATCAGCCTCATCAACTATCTCTAGAGCCGAGGCTCGCAACCTCGTCTTGTTAACCGGTCTCCTGCGCAGAGTGATGCTCATGACGTTTGAAGCCTATGAATCGGTCGTCGACGAGAGCGGCTACGAGGCGCGGGGCCGCGAGCGGCAGGCGCTCAGCCTCGGCATCGACCGGCTCGAGCGGATTCAGCGAGGCGTGTTCCGCCTCGAGGATCTGGTCGAGAGCCTGCTCTATGTGCGGCGGCTATGGACGATCTTCATCGAGGATCTCTCGCACCCCGAGAACGGCCTTCCGGACAAGCTGCGCGCCGACATCATCTCGATCGGCCTATGGGTCGTCAAGGAGGCCGATCGGCTTCGCGAGGAGAAGTCGAACGACGTGATGCAGCTCATCGAAATCAACCGCCTGATCCGAGACGCTCTTTGATGAAGATCTCATTGCGGGCGGGCGAACGGATCTACATCAACGGCGCGGTGCTGCGCGTGGACCGCAAGGTCTCCGTCGAGCTGGTCAACGACGTGATGTTCCTGCTCGAAGGGCAGGTCATGCAGGCGTCCGACGCCACCACGGCGCTGCGGCAGCTCTACTTCATCGTCCAGCTCATGCTGATGAACCCGACCGACATCCGCGACGCCGCGGCGCTCTACGCCCAGCATCACGCGGCTCTGTGTGCGGTGTGCGAGAGCCGCGAGATGCTGGACGGACTGGGCGCGGTCGACGAGCTGGTCGAGGCGACCCGCTACTTCGAGGCGCTGAAGCGGATCCGGGCCCTGTTCCCGGTGGAGCAGGCCATCCTGGCCGGCGCCATCACCGAGTCCCCATTCCAGGCTGCCTGACAGCGGAGAGGTACATGAACGTCAACAGCGCGACCGACAGCACGAGCAAGTCGTCCAGTTCGACCGGCTCCACCAATTCGACCTCGAGCAACAGCGTCGACTACAACACGTTTCTTCAGCTTCTCGTCGCCGAGATGAAGAACCAGGATCCGACCAATCCGATGGATACCTCGCAATATATGAGCCAGTTCGCACAGCTCTCGACGGTCGAGCAGGCCATGCAGACCAACTCGAAGCTGGATGCGCTGCTGTCCTCGCAGTCGTTGTCACAGGCCAACGGCCTGATCGGGAAGACCGTCAGCTTCACCGACGCCACCGGCGCCAGCTTCAGCGGCAAGGTCGTCTCGGTCTCCATCAACGCCGACGGCTCCATCGCGACCCTTGAGAACGGCACCAAGGTCGCGGTCGGGCCGGGACTCACGATCAGCCAGTCATGAACGAACGGGACGCTCTCGACATCGTCCAGGCTGCAATCTGGACCATCATCGTCGCCTCCGGGCCCGCGGTCGGCGCCGCCATGCTGGTCGGCACCATCATTGCGCTGATCCAGGCCCTGACCCAGATCCAGGAGGTGACGCTGACCTTCGTTCCGAAGATCATCGTCATTCTCCTGGTCGTTGCCGTCTCCGGCTCCTTCATCGGCGCGCACCTCTCCACCTTCACCGAGATGGTCTATTCGCGGATCGAGCGCGGCTTCTGATCCGCGCCGGCGATCTGCCACCATCCCCGCGTAAGCTTTGCCGGGCAGATTAGGGGTGGACCCCCTGCCGGTGACCCATGGCCGATACGTTAGCTGCTAGCCTGCCGACCCCACGACGATTGGGGGCCGACGCCTTTTTCGCCGGCGGTATCGTGGCCATGCTCACGATCCTGTTCCTGCCGATCCCGCCGATCCTGATCGATCTCGGCCTTGCGTTCTCGATCGCGCTGTCGGCGCTGATCCTGATGGTCGCGCTGTGGATCCAGCGACCGCTCGACTTCTCGGCCTTCCCGACCGTGCTGCTGATCGCGACCATCCTGCGGCTGGCGCTGAACGTCGCGACCACCCGCCTGATCCTGTCGCGCGGCGGGGAGGGCGAGCAGGCCGCCGGCCACGTCGTCGCCGGCTTCTCCAAGTTCGTCATGGGCGGCGACTTCGTCATCGGCCTGATCATCTTCGCCATCCTGGTCACCGTGAATTTCGTCGTGATCACCAAGGGCGCGACGCGTATCGCCGAAGTCGGCGCCCGTTTCACCCTCGACGCCATCCCCGGCAAGCAGATGGCGATCGACGCCGATCTGTCGGCGGGCCTGATCGACGACAAGGAAGCCCAGCGCCGGCGCCGCGAGCTCGAAGAAGAGAGCGCGTTCTTCGGTGCCATGGACGGTGCCTCGAAATTCGTTCGAGGCGATGCCATCGCCGGCCTGATCATCACCGCGATCAACATTTTCGGCGGCATCATCATCGGCGTCACCCATCACGGCCTGACGCTGTCGCGCGCCGCCGACGTCTACACGAAGCTCTCCGTCGGCGACGGTCTGGTGTCGCAGATGCCGGCGCTCATCGTGTCGCTGTCGGCCGGCCTCTTGGTCTCCAAGGGCGGCACGAGAGGATCGGCCGAGCAGGCCGTGCTGCGCCAGCTCGGCGGCTATCCCCGTGCTGTCTCGGCCGCCGCGCTGATGATGTTCGTGCTCGCCTTGATGCCGGGGCTGCCGTTGGCGCCCTTCGTGCTGCTCGGCGGCGTCATGGCCTTCGTCGGCTACTCGCTGCCGAAGCAGCAGGCGGCCTTGAAGCAGAAGGAGGACGCGCGCAAGGCCGACGAGCGCGCCCAGGCTGAGGCCAAGGAATCCGTCAAGGACCAGCTCAAGACCGCCGAGATCGAGCTGGCGCTCGGCGGCCATCTTTCGGTCCATCTGCTGGGCTCGCGCACCGAGCTGGCCCACCGCGTGGCCAAGATCCGCAAGAAGTTCGCCAAGCAGTACGGCTTCGTCATTCCCGAGATCAAGCTCAGCGACAATCTGTCGATCGACCCCAAGGGCTACCAGATCCGGATCCACGACACCCGCGTCGCCCATGGCGAGCTCAGGCTCGGCGAGGTGCTGGTGCTGGTCGACAAGGACGGCAAGCCCGACGTGCCCGGCGAAGAGGTGGTCGAACCCGCTTTCGGCATGAAGGCGCTGTGGGTGACGGAAGCCTTCACGGACGAAGTCAAGCGGCAGGGCTGCAAGCCGGTCGACAATCTGTCGGTGCTGCTCACGCATCTGAGCGAAGTGATCCGGGCGAACCTCGCCCAGCTCCTGTCCTACAAGGACATGCGCGCGCTGCTCGACCGGCTCGATCCCGAATACAAGCGCCTCGTCGAGGATCTCTGCCCGTCGCAGATCTCCTATTCCGGCCTGCTGGCGATCCTGAAGATCCTGCTGGCCGAGCGGGTCTCGATCCGCAATCTTCACCTCATCCTCGAGGCGATCGCCGAGATCGCGCCTCATGTGCGGCGCTCCGAGCAGGTCGCAGAGCACGTGCGGACCCGGCTTGCCCAGCAGATCTGCGGCGATCTCTCCGACAACGGCGTGCTCAACGTCGTCCGGCTCGGCAACCGCTGGGACCTGGCGTTCCATCAGAGCCTGAAGCGCGACGCCAAGGGCGACGTCGTCGAGTTCGACGCCGATCCGCGCCTGATCGAGCAGTTCGCGACCGAAGCCAGCGCCGCGATCCGCAAGTTCACCGAGAACGGCACCAGCGTCGTGTTGGCGGTGACGCCGGAAGCCCGGCCCTATGTCCGGATGATCCTGGAGCGGGTGTTCCCGACCTTGCCGATCCTGTCGCATGTCGAAGTCGCGCGCAGCGCCGAGATCAGGGCGCTCGGAGCGGTGTCGTGATCAGCGGCCTTGCCGACAGCGTGCTGGTGACGTTCATCGTGTTCTGCCGCATCGGCGCCTGCCTGATGCTGGTGCCCGGCTTTTCCAGCGTCAACGTTCCGGCCCAGGTCCGCCTGTTCGTCGCGCTCGTCACGACCTTCGCGCTGACGCCGATCCTGATCGCGGTGCTGAAGCCGCTCACGGACAACGCCGCGCCGCTGACGCTGGCGCTCCTGATCTGCTCCGAGCTCGTGGTCGGCAGCGTCATCGGGCTCGGCGGGCGGGTGTTCTTCCTCGCGCTCCAGACCATGGCGACCGTGATGGCGAGCGCGATCGGGCTCAGCAACATCCCGGGAACGCCGGTTGCCGACAGCGATCCGGCGCCGGCGCTGGTGCCGCTGATCATGGTGTCGGTCACCACGCTGTTCTTCATGACCGACCAGCATTGGCAGGTCCTGCGCGGGCTGATGAACTCCTACGACGTCTGGCGTCCCGGCGACAGGCTCGGCGGCGGCATGGCACTCGACCTGCTCGTCGGCCGCCTGTCGGAAGCATTCGTGCTGACGCTGCGGATCGCCAGCCCGTTCATCGTCTATTCGGTGATCGTCAACCTGGCGGTCAGCCTGATCAACAAGCTGACGCCGGCAATTCCGGTCTATTTCATCTCCGTGCCCTTCGTGCTGTTCGGCGGCTTCCTGCTGCTCTACCTCACGAGCGACGAGCTGCTGACGCAATTCATGCTCGGCCTCTCGTCCTGGCTGGCGGAGTAAGCCTGTGATGACGTCGCGCGCGGACAAGCTCGGCCGGATGGTTTCGCTGGTGAAGCTCCAGCTCCGGCTGTCCGAATGGCAGCTCGCGCAGCTGCGGCAGCAGGAGAGAAGCCTGCGGGACGAGCAGGAATGGCTGGTGGGAGCCCTGAATGAGGGGAAGCCGCCGGCGGGATCGTCGAGCGATTCGATCGCGCGGCGCTTGAACAGGACGAGCGTCGGTGCGCGCGCGATCCAGACGCAGGCCGCGCAGCAGCTCGACCAGGTCCGCGCCGAGAGCCGCCGCGTGAAGCAGCTCGAGCAGGTCGCGAAGGCGGCGCTGGCCGACAAGCTCCGTGACGCCGAGAAGCGCTCCCTCGAGGAGATGACGGGAATAAGCCCAGCCGTGCGCGCGTGGACGCCACGGCCAGCCAATCGGAACAAGCCATGATCGTGACCGCGACGCCCGACCTCGTTCTCGACGTCCTCGAGGCCGCCGATCCCGTGACCCAGCGCGCGGCGACCGCGAAACTCGATGCACTGAAATCCTCCGATGCCGACTTCGCCGCCACGATGGACGCGGAGGCCGGCAAGGCGGCGGCGGCTGCCGAGCAGCCCGCCACGAAGGTTTCCGAGGCGCAGTCGGATGTGGTGAACGGGCCGCCGGTGCGGATGATCAAGGCGCCGGCGTCCGGCGAGGTGTACCGGAAGTTCGAAGCTTTCATCCTCCAGACCTTCGTCGAGACGATGCTGCCGAAGGAATCCGAGCAGGTCTTTGGCAAGGGCACGGCCGGCGGCGTCTGGAAGTCGATGCTGGCGGAGCAGCTCGGTAGCCAGCTGGCAAAGGGCAACGGCGTTGGCATCGCCAAGCAGCTGGCCGCCGCCAATCCGGCGGGGCCGA
Source organism: Bradyrhizobium sp. WSM2793 (assembly GCF_000379585.1). Classification (NCBI taxonomy): domain Bacteria; kingdom Pseudomonadati; phylum Pseudomonadota; class Alphaproteobacteria; order Hyphomicrobiales; family Nitrobacteraceae; genus Bradyrhizobium; species Bradyrhizobium sp. WSM2793. The sequence continues at coordinate 99,479 of NZ_KB902780.1, forward strand.
ACGGTGCTGGCAAGGCTGGATGATGATCCTCGAACGGGTGACAGAAGTTGAAGGGTGGATTTCCTATGCAGGCACAAGACAGCGCGGCGGCCATGGTGATCGAGCAGCCGGTCGTGGATACCGGGGTGATGACGACGGAAGCAGCAGAAGCCGATGCGCTGCTGCCGGTGCTGCTGCCGGTCATGAGCGGCGAGGTCGTGGTCGACGGCGCGGATGCGGCGAGATCGGATGAAGTGCGCGGCCTGCTGGCAGCGATCCGCCGGCTCGAGAGCATCGTCGAGGAGGAGACGGTCGCGCTCACGACGCGTCAGAAGATCGATTTCGACGACTTCAGCGCGCGGAAGAGCCGGAGCATGCTCGAATTCGTCCGCCTGATGCGGGCGCGGATGCATCTCGGCGGCGACGTCGAGGTCACCGAGGAAATTCGGCGGCTGCGCGAGAAGCTCGAGCGGAATCGCTCCATCCTCGAAATGCACTACGACGCGGTGCGCGAGGTCGCGGGCATCATCGTCAAGGCGATCAAGGAGGCCGAGTCGGACGGCACCTATACCGGCCGCGCAGCACAGGACGGAAAATGATCAGACTGGTGCTGGCCGGGCTCTGGGTATGCATCCTCACCGCGGGCACGAGCTATGGCGTGGCCTATTGGAAGGAGAACGGCAGCCTGCTGCCGGCGAAGGACGAATATCTCGACGGGCTGCAATACCAGAAGACCCGGGCATTGAGCGTGCCCATGGTCGAGAACGGCAATGTGCAGGGCTATATCGTCGCGCGCTTCGTCTACACCGTGGAGGCGCGGACGATGCACCAGCTCAACGTTCCGCCGGAGCCGTTCGTCGTCGACGAGGCCTTTCGCAGGATCTATGCCGACGACCGTCTCGACTTCAGGAAGCTCGCCCGCTACGACCTCTCCATCCTGACGGCCGCCATCAAGCAGCGCGTCAACGAGCGGATGCAGGCTGACGTCGTCCAGGACGTCCTGGTCGAGGATTTCAATTACGTCTCCAAGGAAGAATTTCAGCAGAAGCCGTAGAACGTGATGCCGGGGCTATCGCATTTGGCGCTTTGCGCGAGCTGAGCGCGCGCCTCGTCCTTCGAGACGACCGCTTCGCGGTCTCCTCAGGATGAGGCTAAGCGGGCATCGACACTCGTCAAAACTGGCGCAACGCTCTCGGTCCTCATCCTGAGGGCCCGCCAACGGCGGGCGTCTCGAAGGATGGCCACAGGCGAAATCGCGCCCATATGCGATTGCCCTGCTCACCCGGGGTAGGGGAACGCAGCTCCATCGGGGCACTCGTAGGGTTCATCCCATCCGTCTCCCGCCCCGAACGTGCAACGGCCTCTGCGAAGGTGCTTCGCAGAGGCCGTTGTTGGTTTCGCCCGCAGGCTTGTGCCGTGTCAGTTGTTGACCGGATAGGCGGCCGGGACGGCATGCGCCCTGTTCAGGATGATGCCGACCTCGTCGAGCTCCTGCATCGGCACGTCGAGGGTCTCGCCGGCGGGGATGTCGAGGCGGTAGCCGACGTAACGCCGGGCCACGATCGCATCGAAGCCGAGGCGGTCGCGGAGCTTCTTGCGCAGCTTGCTGACGTGGCTCTCGATCACGCTCTCGTCGAAGGTGGACTCGAAGATGCCGTAGACCGCGTTGAAGATCTGCGTCTTGGTGATCCACTTGCCGTGATTGCTGACCATATACTCGAGAATGCGCAGTTCGCGGCGGGGCAGGGTGAGGGCGTGGCCCGCGATCTCGGGGTCACGGCCGTTGAAGAAGACCTGGATCCTGCTCTCGCAGGGCCTCGGCAGCTCGCCCACCCGGCGGCGCGCGACCGCGGCCGTTCGGGCCAGGATCTCGCGCAGGTGGATCGGCACGTGCACGACGTCGTCGACGCCCGACTCGAACAGCTCCAGCGTGTTCTTGAGCATCTTCTGGCCGCTCATGGCGATGATGGGAGCCGAGGAACGCTTGCGCATCGCCCGCGGCAGGCTTCCGCGGGCATCGCAATCCCCGAGGAGGAAGGCGTCCACCGCCGCCAGATCCGATTCACTGGCGGATTGCAGCCAGTCCCAGAATTCTCCGGAGGAGAAGCCGATCGACGATACGCCTTCGCGAACGAGCCCTCCGACATAGCTGTTCGCGACGCTCTCGCGATCATCAACGATAATATACATCAGTCTTTCGCCCCTGTTTCGCACCTGTCGCGGCCGGTTGGTTGTTGTGATGCCCGGCTCGGCAACGATGCTGTTTGACGACATTCCTTCCCGCGAACCGTTGTTATGGTTTCGATATTCGCGGGCAGCCCTACGCATTCAGTGCCTGCGTCTCGCAGGCCTGTTACTTCAACTCGATACTGAACGCTTACTGCGTGAGGCCCGGCGGGTGTCTTACGGATCACCTCGCGGGGCGGATTGAGAAACGACCTAGAACAGTTGCGCCAAGTTGCTCATCGCGTCCGAACGCCACTGAATCTGTGTCGATCTCCTCGCCAACTGGCGAGAATCACTTGAGTAGGACCGTAACAATTGCCGATTTCCGATCAAGCGTGCGTAACAAAGCGATTGCTACGTGTGCTTGATGCTGTTGGTTTGTTTCGGGTTGTTTCTTGATATATTCAAACGCATCAGTTGATTTGGAGACTAAACTAGTTCTGCATCGTGATGGGTCTAAGGTTCCGCATCCCCGTACAATCACAGCTATTTTAGGTGGTGTGAAGGATGAGGCATATCGAGGGGTTTTCAACCCGGGATTGACTCTCATGGACGTGTTTCCCCATGCGACAATTCGACTCACGTGTGGCGGCGAGACTCCAGCTTGGCGAAATCTTGGCGAGTGTGTGTCTTTCGAGTCGCACTCTCGCCACGTGCATGACGCGATTGACTCATGTGACGTCGCATCGCGCGCGATGGAAAAGTTTTCGATGCGCACGTTTCAGGCAAGCTTCGGCAAATAACGTCACCGTTCGACAGATCGAACCGAACGGAGCATTTTCACATGTTGTCCGATGGACAAGCTCGTCCCAACGCGACCGCTGATGTTTCCGCAACGACGAAGCCGACTTCCGAAGCACGCGATACGAAGGACGATATGGCGCGAGCGCCCAGGCCCGCTGCGGGCGCAAAGCGGGCATCGGCCGCGGCAAGCGATGAAGCTCTCGCAAAGGAGGCACTCGAGGGGCTGAAACGTATTCGCGCCAAGGCGCGTCTCGACAAGATGGCGATCCCCAAGCCCGCGCCGACCGTGATCAAGCCGGCCGTGATCGTCGCCAAGCCCCCGCCGCCCCGTCCGACATGGGTTGCGCCGCTCGCAACATTGGCGGTCGCCGCCATGTTGGTGGTCTGCGCCTGCACCGGCGTGATCGCCTATCTCACCACGCAGCCCGCCCAGAACACCGTTGCAGCCAATACGGAGATCAGGAATCTGCGCGAGACAGTCGCGCATCTGCGCAAGCAGGTGTCGGGCGTGTCGGAGAATCTCGACGGCCTGCGCACCGCGGTGGATCAATCGAGCAAGGCGACCAATGACCGTTTCGGCAGGTTCGCCGAGAATTTGGACCGTATCGAGCGGGTGAGCTCGTCCTCGACAGTGAAGCTCGACAAGCTCGCTCAAGCGCAGGTTCAAACGCCGGCTCCGGCGCCGGCCACGGTGCAATCGCAGCCCTCGCCACAGCAAGGATCGATGCTGGCCTCGGCCGCAGCACCCGAGTTCACGGGCTCGGTGTCTCCGTCGGAGCGCGCGCCGGCGCCGCGGAAGGTGATCAAGGGCTGGTCGGTCCGCCAGGCCTATGAAGGCATTGCGATCCTGCAGGGTCCGAACGGCGTCATCGAGGCGGTGCTGGGACAGCAGGTGCCCGGCCTTGGCCGCATCGAGGAGATCAGGAGCGAGAACGGGCGCCTGGTGGTGGAGGCGAGCGGCGGTGTCATCTATTCGTCACGCAAGGCGACGCCCTGATCGAGGGCTGTCCTCTATTGGCGGTGATGCTCGAAGCTGGTGCATAGCAGATCGACCTCCGCTTCCGCGATCGGCGAGCGAAACAGGCGGCAGCTGAACTCGGCCGCTGCCTTGCTGTCGGTGGTGGTGCGCTCCTCGCGGAGGAAGATGCATCGCTTGCAGACGTCGGTGTGGTGCCGCTGCTCGGCCGCGTCCGACTGATCCAGCACGTGCCGGAACGTGTCGCGGAAGCGGATCTTGACCTCGTCGTCGAGAACGGCAATCGCATCGATCAGAACGCTGACGGGGTCGCGCACCAGGAACTTCTTGCCCTGCTGCGTCACGCTCAGCATCACCGAGCGCTTGTCGGTGGCCGAGCGTTTTCGCTCGATGTAACCCAGCCGCTCGAGCTCCCCGATGATGAACGAGGCGGTGCCGCGCGTGGTGCCGACGTAACTCGCGAGCGCCGAAGGCGTCCGGGAAAAACGGTTGGCGCGGGAGAGGAAGCGCAGCGCCATCCACTCGCGGTCGCGCAAGCCGTGCTTGGTGCCTTCGAACCACAGGATTCGTGCGACTTGCTCCAACAGTTCAATCGATTCGCGAGCCAAATTCATTTCAATTCCAGATCGGATAAAGCTTTATTCAATTGAGCCTTGGGGTGCGCAATCTGTGTGGACGAGAATGAAGTCCTCGCGTGACCCTTCGTCCGTTGCCGGACGGCGGACCGCGCGTGGGGAAGAAGCTCTCTCTGCAGAGATGGAACTTCCGGCCGTGGAACTAGGGCGTCACAAAGAAAGTTCGAGTAAATCGCACGGCTCAAGTCCGCTGAAAATTTCAATCAAATGACGACGGCTCGCACGTGATTGACGGTGATGTGCCGATGCGCGAGCAACATGATGTGTCATTATTGCCGCTGCGGTGTCCATTTGTTGCGAGTTAGCGCGTCGAATGCGCGCACATGCGCATCAGCCGCGGCAATTGGCGGTGCGGGCAGCCGTGAGAGAACCGTCTTTTTCGGTTAATGGATGTTGCGATGCAGTGCAGCTAGACGGTTAAGTCCAGCGCACGAGCGATGGGAATGTCAGAGTGTCGTTGGGACTCGAAATAGTCAGCGCCATTCAACGTCGTGCAGCATTGGCAGCCACGGTCGCCTGGCACGGTCTGGCCTGAAAGCGCGCGTGCTCGCAGGCTGGTGATTTGCATCTCGCCGGCAACTATTGGCGAATGCGTCGCCCCCGGGGGCATCAGCACAGGCAGCAGCAAGGGATAGACCGATGAGCTTCGAAACCACCATGACATCCGACGTCGTCGGGTTGACGAAAGCCGCCCCGGTTTCGCGTCGCGGATTCATGAGCGCCACCGCGGCCGTCGCCGCCGGCTACACGCTTGCGGCCGGGCCCGTGCGCGCCGAGGCGATCACGACCGACGCCAATGGTCTCCAGGTCGGTGACGCCAGGATCAAGGTCGGCTCCGAAGAGATGCCCGTCTATTTCGCCCGTCCCGCCGGCAATACCAAGGCGCCGGTGATCATCGTGGCGATGGAGATCTTCGGCCTGCACGAATACATCAAGGACGTGACGCGGCGCCTCGCCAAGCTTGGTGCGTTCGCAATCGCGCCTGACTATTACTTCCGCAAAGGCATCGATCTGACGAAGGTCGCCGAGGTCAAGGATCTGTTGCCGGTGGTCAATGCCAAGCCGGACGCGGAGCTCATGTCCGATCTCGACGCGACGGTGGCATGGGCAGGATCGCAGGGCGGTGACATGGTCAAGCTCGGCATCATCGGCTTCTGCCGGGGCGGTCGCACGGTCTGGGAATATGCCGCCCACAGCGGCGCGCTCAAGGCCGGCGTCGCCTTCTATGGCACCTTGGTCGACCCCGAAAATCCGCTGTTGCCGAAGAGCCCGATGCAGCTCGCCCCCGAGATGAAGGCGCCGGTGCTCGGCCTTTATGGTGGGGCCGATACCGGCATTCCCGTCGCCCAGGTTGAGCAGATGAAGGCCGCGCTCGAGCAGAGCAAGAAGACGGCCGAATTCAAGATCTACCCCGAAGCGCCGCACGGCTTCCATGCCGACTACCGCGGCAGTTACCGCAAGGACGCCGCGGAAGATGCCTGGAAGCAGGCGCAGGCCTGGTTCAAGAAGTACGGCGTGTTGAGCTGAGCGCTGGGTCAGAACAAAAGGGCGGCCCGATCGGCCGCCCTTTTTCGTTCAGTGCGCGCCGATCTCACTTCACCATCGCACCATAGACGATGTTCTGAACCTGCTCGCGATAATACTTTCTGAGCTCGCCCGGCGCAGCCGTTCCCACCACGACGACGAGACGCTCCTTCGGGTCGCAGAAGAATTGCGTTCCGTAGGCGCCGTTCCAGGTGAACTCGCCGGGATTGCCGGGTACCGACGACAGCCCTTCGCTGATGCGAACCGCGACCGAAAGGCCGAAGCCGAAGCCGCCGCGATGCGGCTCGACATTGGCCACGTTGTTCTTGATCTCGGGGCCAAGATGGTTGGTCGTCATGTGATGCACGGTCTTCGGACCGAGGATGCGCTGGCCGTCGAGCTCGCCGCCGTTGAGCAGCATCTGCCCGAAGCGGGCGTAGTCGCCGACCGTCGCAAACGAGCAGGCGCCGCCGCAGTCGAACTTGGTTGAGGTGTCGAGCAGCTTGATCGCCTGCGGCTTGCCCGTCAGCGGATCGTTGGCAAACGGGCGGGCGAGGCGAGGGCGCTGCGCGTCGGTCGGATGAAAGGTCGCGTCCTTCATGCCGAGCGGCTGCCAGACATTGGCGGCGAGATACTCGCCGAGCTTCTGCTCGCTCACCTTCTCGACGACGGCGCCGAGCACGTCGATCGAGAAGCCGTATTCGAATTCGGTCGAGGGCTGATGCGCCAGCGGCAGCTTGGTGATGCGGTCGATGAAGGCCTGCGTGTCGCCTTCGATCGCCGGCGCGATGCCGTCAGGATATTGCCGCGCCACCGGGCTCGAACTGTCGGGACGGCCGCCATACATCAATCCGGACGTATGCCGGTAGAGATCGTGGATGAGAGATCGGCGAAGCCTGCGGCTCGAGCTTGAGCGAAGCGTCCGCCTGGCTCACGCCGACCTTCATGTCGGCAAAGCCGGGATAGTAATCGGACAGCTTGGCCTGGAGGGGCAGCCGACCCTGCTCCATCAGCGTCAGGCCCGCGACCGCGGCCATCGGCTTGGTCATCGAGGCCAGCGCGAAGATCGCATCGATCGGCATCGGCGTGCCCTTGTCCGGATCGAGCATGCCGTAAGCCTTGTAGTGCACGAGCTTGCCGTCGCGCGCGATGGCGACCACCGCGCCGGGCACGCGCTTGGCGGCGATCTCGCGAGCGAAGAAATTGTCGAGGCGCGCAAGGCCCTGACTGGAGAAGCCGACATCGTCGGGTTTGGCTTCGGGCAGCGGCGCGGCGATGGCCGTGCCGAATGTGATGACGGCAGCCGCCGCCGCGATCATGGCGATCGTCTTGTTCATTATGTCCTCCCGCACGAGCTAGTTGTGTGAGCGGCTCGTTGCACGCCTAGATCACGACTGCACCGGCGCGAAGTCAAGCGCGGGCAAAGCATGTCTGGGACGCGCCGGGACGCCGGAACCCTATCGTGCTTCGCCTGCGTGCCACAGCGCATCGAGGCCGTGCCGATAGGTCGGGTGGACAAGCGCGACGCCGAGCTCGCGCTTCAGTCTCGCGTTGGAGACGCGGGCGCTGCTGGCATAGAAGCTGCGCGCCATTGCCGACATCTCGGCGGTGGCGAACGCCTCTTCCGGCGGCGGCGCAACGCCCATCAGTTTCGCCGCATAGGCGATCACGTCCTGCGGCGGTGCCGGCTCGTCGTCGCAGACGTTCCAGGTCCCGCCGCCCTTGTGCTGAATCGCGGCCATGATCGCGCTCGCGATGTCGTCGACGTGGATGCGGTTGAAGACCTGGCCGGGCTTGATGATGCAACGCGCCGTTCCCGCTCGCAATGTCGCCAGCGCGTTGCGGCCGGGGCCGTAGATGCCCGCAAGCCGCAGCATCGCGGCATCGCCGTGCGCAATGTCCATCCAGGCCTGCTCGGCCGCTACCCGCATGCGGGCGCGGTCGAGGGTCGCCTGCGGCGGGGTACTCTCGTCGACCCAGCCGCCGCCGTGATCGCCGTAGACGCCGATGGTGGAGAGATAGACGATCTTGCGGCGGCCCGCCGCCAACACGTCGCCGAACGCCGTGATGGCGGGATCGCCGCCGCTACCGGGCGGGATCGACACCACAAGGACGTCGGCATCGCGGACCTGCTCGATCGTCTCGCGTGCGAGGGGCTCGCCGGAGAAGGCGTGGACCTCGATGTCGGCAAGGCCGTTCCGCTGCGCGGGATCGCGCACGGTGCCGGCGATATGCGAGAAGCTGCCGCCATGTTTGCGGACGAAATGCCGGGCACTATAGCCGAGGCCAAGGATGAAGAGCCGCATGCGTCTCCCGTGCAGGTCGAAAGTTCCCGTCCGCGCGGTCGCGCGTCGTTTGCTCATAAGAGATTTTTGGGTCCGGCAAAAGATATTGCGATTTGTCTCGCCTTCTGCCTCGGGCGATGTTCGCCTGTCACAGGGAGGCATCGATCATGGAGGCAGAGGCGCTCGCTTTCGCCCCGGCGGATTCGCTGATCCGGCGCGCGGCCGCGCTGATCTTCGACGTCGACGGCACCCTCGCCGAGACCGAGGAGCTGCATCGGCAGGCCTTCAACCATGCCTTCGCGCGCCACGGTCTCGACTGGCAGTGGGACCGCGCTCTCTACAAGGACCTGCTGCGGGTGACCGGCGGCAAGGAGCGCATGCGCGCTTACCACGAAAAGCTAGGGATCAGCCCGCCATTGCCGGACGAGGCCATCGCCGCGCTTCACCACATCAAGACCGCGCATTACGCCGGGCTGATCGAGACCGGTTGCTGTCCCTTAAGGCCGGGCGTGATCGAGCTGCTCGCTGCGGCGAAGGCGCGCGGCCAGCGGCTGGCGATTGCGACCACGACCTCGCACGGCAACATCGATGCGCTGCTGTCGCAGGCGCTGGGGGCGAACTGGGCTGCGGAGTTCGACGCCATCGTCGCCGGTGACGATGTCAGGCACAAGAAGCCGGCACCGGACGTCTATCTGGAAACGCTGGCGCGGCTGCAGCTCGGCGCGGCCGACTGCGTGGCAATAGAGGATTCCGCCAACGGGCTGATGGCGGCCTCACGCGCCGGCATTCCGGTTCTGATCACGCGGAGCATGTTCTTTGCGGATGATGATTTTTCCGCGGCGCGGGCCGTGCTGGATGACCTGTCGGAACTCGGGGCCGCCAAACCAGAAACTGAAAAACAACCCCATGCACAGTAGATCACGCCCGCGTGTCCGCCGCGTTCAGTGGACCCGGTGGCTCGTTCTATCGTCTTCAGCCTGCTCGACAATCTGCGCGATCGGGCTCGACTGATGGTGCACCAGGCGCCACTCGTCCCCGACGCGGCGAAAATGGTTCGCGGCGGCCAGGGCGGTGCCGTCGACGATCTCGATGCAGAGCACGCGGGCGCTGTCGCCGTCGACGATGACCTGCGGCTCGGCGCAGACGATCTGCGGCCGCTCCGGGCTTTGCAGGATGTCGCGCCAGCTTCCGATCACCGTCGCGCGCCCGATGATGGCCGGCCAACCGGGATGGATGCAGGAGATGCCGTCGTCGTCCGCCCACATCCGTTCCATGCCGTCGAAGTCGCCGGTCGAAAACGCGGCATAAAAGGCCGCGTTGGCGGCGATGATCTTGCTGTCCTTTGCCATCGCTCTCGGGTGGGGCAAGGACAGGCAAAAATCAAGCGCGACTTCCGTTCGACCTTGTGTCCGATTTAGATCGCAGTGCAGCATTGCCCGCTCAGTGGTCAGGCCGAGACGAGCGTCTCCACGGCCCGCCGCGCACCTTCCTTGTAAAGACGGCCGAGCGCCGTGGTCACGGCCTCGCGCAGGCGCGGATCAGTGCCCAGCGGCCCGAACACCTTCTCAACCCCGAGCAGTGCAGGCGCGAGCCGCTCGGCAACAGGCCCCGCCTCGCGCGCCAGCGCGGCGAATTCGGCGGCAAGGGGATCGCGCACGTCGATGGCGCGGCCCTGCTGGTCGAGGCCGCTGACATAGCGTATCCAGCCGGCCACCGCGAGCGCATGCGTTGCGATCGGCAGGCCCCTCGCGAGGCGGTCCTGCATCGCGCCGAGCAGCCGCTGCGGCAGCTTTTGCGAGCCGTCCATCGCGATCTGCCAGGTGCGGTGATGCAGCGCCGGATTGGCAAAGCGCTTGAGCAGCGAGGCGCGATAGGCGGCAAGGTCAGTGCCCGCAGGCATCGTCAGCGTCACCGCGGCCTCCTCCATCACCTGTGCGGCAAGCCGCGCGAAATGCGGATCCTGCATGGTGTCGGCGATGGTCTCATAGCCTGCGAGATAGCCGAGATAAGCCAGCGCCGAATGGCTGGCGTTGAGCAACCGCAGCTTCATCAGCTCGAACGGCTTGACGTCGGCGACGAGCTCGACGCCCGCTGCAGCAAGGTCGGGCCGGCCCGCGGTGAAACGATCCTCGACCACCCATTGCGTGAACGGCTCGGTCATGACAGGCCAGGCATCGCGCATGCCGAGTGCGTTCGCGACCGCATCGCGGTCGGCATCATTCGTCTCCGGCACGATACGGTCGACCATCGTCGAGGGGAAAGCGGCATTATCCACGATCCACTTGCCGAGTTCCCTGGAGCGGAGCGCAGCGAACTGCGTCACGATCCGCTGCACGGTGTGGCCGTTGGCGGCGAGATTGTCGCAGCACAGCACGGTGAACGGCGGGGCCCCCAGCGCGCGCCGCCGCGCCAGCGCAGCGACGATGAAGCCGGGCGCCGAGCGCGGCGCGTCGAAATTGTTGAGATCATGCACGATGTCAGGATGCCGCTCGTCGAGATCGCCGGTCTGCGGCGTGTGGCAATAGCCCTTCTCGGTGACCGTCAGCGAGACGATACGAATGGCGGGATCGACCATCCGCTCGACCAACGCCGCCGGGCTTTCGCGTGCGACGACGCTGTCGAGCAGCGCGCCGATGACGCGGTGCTCGGTGCCTTCGGCGGCGCGCACGGCAACGGTGTAGAGATGATCCTGCGGGGCGAGGGCGTCGCGCGTATCCGGGCTGCGCAGGCTGGCGCCGACGATGCCCCAGGACGCGGCTCCTGCGGCAAGACAATCGTCGATGACGACGGCCTGATGCGCGCGATGAAACGCGCCGAGGCCGAGATGCACGATTCCGGGCGTGATGCGCGACCGGTCGTAGGCCGGGCGGCGGACAGCTGGCGGCAGCCGGTCGAGATTGGCGCGGCCAAGGCGCATTGAACCTGGGCGCATGGACGTCTCCCCTTTGCTTTGCCGCTGCTTGACATGGCGCCCGTATCAGGTCAATGCTCCGGTCAATTGGTAAGACCAATTTTCCAAAATTGGCGGGCCGCGGGCATTTCGGGTGCCCCGCGCGACCCTTTCGGGAGGACCAGCGTGCCGCTGGAAGCTGTGGAGGCGAGACGGCTTTATCGCCAGGTCGCCGATCAATTGCGAAGCCTGATCGACAGCGGCGAGTACGCGGTCGGCAGCCGCTTGCCGACCGAGCGCGAGCTCGCCGAGCAGCTTAGGGTGTCCCGGCCGACCGTGCGCGAAGCCTTGATTGCGCTCGAGGTCGAGGGCCGCCTGCGCATCCGCGTCGGCTCCGGCATCTATGTGATCGAGCCCGCCGCAATCGCCGCGCCCGCAGCCGCGTCCGTCATCGAGGGGCCGTTCGAGCTGCTGCGCGCCCGCGAATTCCTCGAAAGCGCCATCGCCGAACAGGCTGCGCGCGTCGCGACCAGGGACGACATCGCCCGCATCGACGCCTCGCTCATCGCGATGGAGAACGTCGAGCATCCCGGCGAAGCCTCGATGGTGCATGACCGCGCGTTTCACGTCGCGATCGCCGGAAGCCTCGGCAATGCCGTTCTGGTGCGCGTGGTCGGCGAGCTGTTCGACCAGCGCCTCAATCCCTATTTCGCGCAGCTCGCGCATTATTTCGAAAGCCCGGGCACCTGGCGCACCGCGCTCGACGAGCATCGCGCCGTGCGCGAGGCGATCGCGGCGCATGATCCGCAAGCCGCGCGCGATGCGATGCGCGCGCATCTGGCGCGGTCGCAGGAGCGCTTCGCGCAGAATTTCGGCGCCGAGAAAGCGGCGGGATCATCTTCGGGGCGGAGCCGCGCCGTGCGATCCCCGGCGAAGCCGGCGGTGCCAAAGCGACCACCGAAGAAGCAGGCCAAGAGCGGCAGCGCGCGGCGGCGATGAGATTGTACAGCCCGCATCCGTGCCGGGGCGGGCGAACAAGAAGCAGACTTGAACGATGGAGGAAAAGTCGATGTTGAAGAAAATGACGATTGCAGCAGTGATGTCCGCCGCCGCGCTATTGGCTGCCACCCAGGCCAGTGTGGCGCAGACCAAGCTCAAATGGGCCCATGTCTACGAGACCTCGGAGCCGTTCCACACCGCCTCGGTCTGGGCCGCGCAGGAGATCGGCAAGCGCACCAACGGGCGTTATGCGATCGACGTCTATCCGGCCTCGCAGCTCGGCAAGGAAGCCGACATCAACCAGGGCCTCTCGCTCGGCTCGGTCGACATCATCATCTCCGGCTCGAGCTTCGCGGCCAAGAGCTTCCCGCCGATCGGCGTGACCTATTATCCCTACACCTTCCGCGATGCCGATCATCTGCTCGCCTACACCAAGAGCGACATCTTCAAGGAGCTCGCCAAGGGCTATGAGGACAAGAGCGGCCACCACATCGTCGCGGTGACCTATTACGGCGTGCGCCAGACCTCGTCGAACAAGCCGATCAAGACCTGCGCCGACATGAAGGGCCTGAAGATGCGCGTGCCGGACGTGCCGGCCTATCTCGCGATGCCGCGCGCCTGCGGCGCCAACACTGCGCCGATCGCCTTCGCCGAGGTCTACCTCGCGCTCCAGAACGGCACCGTCGAGGCGCAGGAAAACCCGCTGACCACGATCGAGGCCAAGAAGTTCTACGAGGTGCAGAAGCACATCGTGCTGACCGGCCATATCGTCGATCACCTCAACACGGTGGTTGCGGGCGCGCTGTGGAAGAAGCTCTCCGACGAGGACAAGAAGATCTTCACCGACGTCGCCCAGGAAGCCGCCGCCAAGGCCACCGCGGAGATCAAGCAGAACGAGGCCAAGCTGGTCGCCTTCTTCAAGGAGAAGGGCCTGAGCGTGACCGAGGTCGACAAGAACGAGTTCCGCGACACCGTGCTGAAGAACGTCGCGTTCGAGACCTTCGGCTATCGCAAAGCCGACTGGGAAAAGATCCAGGCGGTCAAGTAATCGATGCCAAGTCGTTCCGGAGTGACGCGTAAGCGTCGAATCCGGAACCTCGAGATTCCGGGTTCGGCTCTTCGAGCCGCCCCGGAATGACGATCGAGAGATTTGAGGAGTAACCCATGTCCACCGCCGAAATACACCGGCAGATCACCGCGGACGAGATCGCCCATACCTTCGAGGAGGAGGCGACGCCGAAGGTCGACCTCGGCATCTACGCGTTCGAGGACTGGGTGGCGCTCGCGATCTTCTGGGTGATGGCACTCGCCGTCTTCCTCCAGTTCTTCACCCGCTACGTGCTCAACGACAGCTACGCCTGGACCGAGGAGATTGCGACCTATTGCCTGATCGGCGTCGTCTTCATCGGCGCCTCGATGTGCGTGCGGCTGTCTCGGCACATCCAGGTCGATCTCGTCTATCGCTATCTGCCGCACCTCGTGGCGCGCGCCCTGTCGACGGTGATCGACCTGATCCGGATCGCCTTCTTCGGCTACGCCATCAAGTTGGTCTGGGTCTACATCCAGATCATCGGCGACGAGCAGATGACGACGATCAATTTTCCCAAGAACTACGTCTATTACGCCGTGCTGCTCGGCTTCGTGCTGATGTTCCTGCGCTCGGTGCAGGCGGCGCTGCAACACTGGCGGCAGGGCTACTCGGTCCTCGAACGACCCGGCGCCTACGACGGATCGGAGATTTGACATCATGCTGCTGCTGCTCGGAGGCTTTCTCATCCTGATGCTGCTCGGCGTTCCCGTGGCGATCGCCATGGCCGCGTCGTCGCTGCTCTACATCCTGGTCAGCGGCGTGACGCCCGACGTCACGCTGGCGCAGCGCATGATCGCCGGCGTCGAGAGCTTTCCGCTGCTCGCGGTGCCGTTCTTCATCCTGGCCGGCAACCTCATGAACATCGCCGGCGTCACCGGCCGCATCTACAAATTCGCCGTCGCCCTGGTCGGCTGGATGCGCGGCGGCCTCGGCCACGTCAACATCATCGGCTCGGTGATCTTCTCCGGCATGTCCGGCACCGCGATCGCGGACGCCGCCGGTCTCGGCACCATCGAGATCAAGGCGATGAAGGATCACGGCTATTCCACCGAGTTCTCGGTCGGCGTCACCGCGGCCTCGGCGACGCTCGGCCCGATCATCCCGCCGTCGCTGCCCTTCGTGATCTACGGCATGATGGCCAACGTCTCGATCGGCGCGCTGTTCTTGGGCGGCGTCATCCCGGGCGTCGTGCTGACGCTGTTCATGATGGCGACGGTCACCTATTTCGCGCACAAGAACAAATGGGGCAGCGACACGCCGTTCTCCTGGCCGCAGCTCGGCTCGGCCGGCCTCGAAATCCTCATCGTGCTGTCTTTCCCGATGGCAATCTGGCTGATGGTGCTGGCCGGCCTCTCGGTCAATGTCGCCGTGGTGATCGGCCTCGGCACGTTGCTGGCAATCGACTGGTACTTCGACTTCTCGGCGGTGATGGCGCTGATGGCGCCGGTGATCCTGATCGGCGGCATGACGCTCGGCTGGTTCACGCCGACGGAGGCCGCGGTCGCGGCCGTAATCTGGTCGCTGTTCCTCGGCCTCGTCCGCTACCGCACCATGACGCTGCAGACGGTGGCGAAGGCGACGTTCGACACCATCGAGACCACGGCCTCGGTGCTGTTCATCGTCACGGCAGCCTCGATCTTCGCCTGGCTGCTGACGGTGTCGCAGGCGGCGCAGACCTTGTCGGACTGGATGCTCAGCGTCACCCACAACAAATGGGTGTTTTTGGCGCTCGCCAACGTCTTGATCCTGTTCGTCGGCTGCTTCATCGACACCACGGCGGCGATCACCATCCTGGTGCCGATCCTGCTGCCGATCGTGCTCAAGCTCGGCATCGACCCGATCCATTTCGGCCTGATCATGACGCTGAACCTGATGATCGGCCTGCTGCATCCGCCGCTCGGCATGGTGCTGTTCGTGCTCGCGCGCGTGGCCAAGCTCTCGGTCGAGCGCACCACGGTCGCGATCCTGCCCTGGCTGGTGCCGCTCATGCTCGCGCTGATCGCGATCACCTACATTCCCGAACTGACCCTCTGGCTGCCAAAATACATGGGACTCTCCAAATGACCTCCGTTGCTCTCGCCGCTACCCTGTTCGGTCCCGAAGATCTGCGCATGGTCGAGCATCCGCTCGACAAGCTGGCAGACGGCATGGTGCGCATCCGCTTCGGCGCCGGCGGCATCTGCGGTTCGGACATGCACTATTTCCGCCATGCCCGGACCGGCGATTTCGTGGTGAAGTCGCCGCTGGTGCTCGGCCACGAGATCTCGGGCGAGGTCGTGGAGATCTCCGGCGCGGCTGCGAACCTGAAGGTCGGCGACCGCGTCGCCGTCAATCCCTCGCGCTGGTGCGGCCATTGCGTCGCCTGCCGCGAGGGCCGGCCGAACCTGTGTGAGAACATCTACTTCATGGGCTCGGCCTCGAAGACGCCGCACATGCAGGGCGGCTTTGCCAATTACTTCGACGCGATCCCCGCGCAGTGCGTGAAGATTCCCGACCACGTGTCCTACCAGGCCGCGGCGCTGGCCGAGCCGCTTTCGGTCTGCCTGCACGCGGTCGCGCGTGCCGGCAATATCGAGGGCAAGCGCGGCATCATCTTTGGTGCCGGCCCGATCGGGCTTCTGACCATGCTCGCCGCCCACCGCGCCGGCATGGCCGATATCACGGTGGCCGACATCGCGCCGGCCCCGCTGGCCTTCGCGACCAAGCTCGGTGCTTCGCATGTCGAGAACGTGTCGGCCGGGGAAGAGGGCCTGAAGGCGCAGGCCGCGTCGCGTCCCTACGACGTCGCGTTCGAGGTCTCGGGAACGGCCGCGGGCCTTGCGAGCGCCATCGGCATCGTCAGGCGCGGCCGCATCGTGGTGCAGATCGGCAATCTGCCGGGCGGCCAGATTCCGACGCCGTCGAATGCGGTGATGGCGAAGGAGATCGACCTGCGCGGCTCGTTCCGCTTCGGCTTCGAATTCTCAACCGCGGTGGAACTGATCTCCAATGGCAGCGTCGACGTGCTGTCGCTGGTCACCGCCGAGCGTCCGCTGTCGACCGCGCCGGATGCGCTCAGGCTGGCGCTCGACCGCTCGCAGAGCGTCAAGGTCGTGCTGACCGCGAATTGACCCTTGTTTTGACGCGTTTTCTTCACGCGAACCGATACCCACTTCGCTCGAAAACGCTTTAGGAGATTGCGCATGATGCTCGAAGGCTGGCGCTGGTACGGGCCCGACGATCCTGTCTCGCTCGACGATGTCAGGCAGGCCGGGGCGAGCGATATCGTCTCGGCGCTCCATCAGGTGCCGATTGGCGAAGCCTGGACACGCAAGGCGGTGGAGGAGCGCAAGAACTTCATCGAGCGCGGCCAGCCCGGCCGCTCGCAGCTGACCTGGTCGGTGGTGGAATCGATTCCGATCCCAGACGACGTCAAGCGGCTCGGCGGCAAGGCGACCAAGTCGATCGAGGCCTGGATCGCGAGCCTCGAAGCCGTCGCGGCTTCCGGCATCAAGATCATCTGCTACAATTTCATGCCGGTGGTCGATTGGTGCCGCACCGATCTGGAATGGGAGCTGCCGAACGGCGCCCGCGCCATGCGCTTCGACCAGGACCGCTTTGCCGCCTTCGAGCTGCATATCCTCAAGCGCCCTGCGGCCGTGCAGGATTATTCGCCCGAGCAGCAGGCGCGTGCGAAAGCGCTGTTCGAGCAGATGAGCCAGGCCGATATTGACTATCTCGTCATGGTGATCGCCAGCGCGCTGCCCGGCTCGACCACCGAGCCGATGACCATCCCGCAATTCCGCGATCGGCTGGAGACCTATCGCGACATCACGCCAAAGATCCTGCGGCAGCATCTCGCCGAATTCCTCGGGCGCGTGACGCCGGTGGCCGAGCAACTCGGGGTGTCCTTGACCCTGCATCCGGACGACCCGCCGCGGCCGCTGTTCGGCCTGCCGCGTATTGCCTCCAGCGCTGATGACTACCAGGCGCTGTTCGACGCCGTGCCGTCCAGGGCCAACGGCATCTGCCTGTGCACCGGCTCGCTCGGCGTGCGCGCCGAAAACAATCTGCCTGAAATGGCCGAACGCTTCGGCCCGCGTATTGCGTTCGCCCATCTCCGCGCCACCAAGCGCGAGGCCGACGGGCTGTCGTTCTACGAGTCCGATCATCTCGACGGCGACGTCGACATGGTCGCGGTGCTCAAGGCGCTGCTCAAGGAGAACGCGCGACGCGCGCCGGACAAGCAGATCGTATTCCGTCCCGATCACGGCCACCGCATGCTCGACGACCTCGCCGCGACCAAGCGCACCAATCCCGGCTACACCGCAATCGGCCGCCTGCGCGGTCTCGCCGAGCTCCGCGGCGCGATCCGCGCGATCGAGCATCGGTGATAGAGGCGGGGCTCGGCGACGGCCGACATCGCATCACCCGATGGCGAAATCCGCCGCCGTCTCTGCGTGAATGGCCGTGGTGTCGAACGTCTCGACCGATGTGTCGTCAGGGCCGACCAGCATCGTGATCTCGGTGCAGCCGAGGATGATGCACTCGGCGCCGGCGGCGACCAGCGCTGCCATCACCTCCTGATAGCGGCGGCGCGAGGGGTCGGCGACGATACCGAGGCACAGCTCGTCGTAGATGATGCGGTTCACGTCGGCGCGCGCCTCAGGGTGAGGGACCAGCACGTCGAGATCATGCGCGCGCAGCCGGTCGATGTAGAAGTCCTCCTCCATCGTGAACTTGGTGCCGAGCAGCCCGACCCGCCGATAACCTTTCGCCCGGATCCGCTGCGCCGTCGCGTCGCCAAGGTGGATGAACGGAACGGTCACGCTGGAGATGATGTCGGGCGCCAGCTTGTGCATCGTGTTCGTGCACAGCACGATCGCCCGCGCGCCGGCGCCTTCAAGACGCCGGGCGACCTCCGCCAAGCTGGCCGCTGCCTCGCGCCAGCGGCCGGCGTATTGCATCTGCTTGATTTCCTCGAAATCGTAGGAATACAGCAGGAGCGGCGCCGAATGCAGCTTGCCCATGCGGTCGCGGACCCGCTCATTGATGAGCTTGTAGTAGAGTGCCGTGCTCTCCCAGCTCATGCCCCCGATCAGGCCGATGGTTTGCATTCCGGTGTCCTCGACGATTTGGTTTCGTCCGGATCGTAAACGAAGACGTCGAAGCGCGGTAGCCATCGCTTGATTGCGGCTTGATGCAGCGTCAGGCCTAATTATTTCAGCGCTCGTAGCCCGGATGGAGCGTTAGCGTAATCCGGGGCCTTCGCCCGGCATCTCACACCGTCCCGGATTACGCTGGCGCTCCATCCGGGCTACGCCATCGTCCTGTGTCGCCCTCTGTCAATTGCCGCGCACAAAATATTCCACTTTACCGAAATTCGGTTTCGGCGTATGTGTCGGTCATCCTGATCCGGCGAAAGGGGCGGTCGTACGTCGTCACGAGCCGCGGATCGGGGAGCGGTGGACGCAGGCAGCGTCGTGCACGAGAGGCGGGAGCAGGGCGGGAGAACCCCGTGAGGTCCAGGCTTCGTGCGGACGAACGGCGCTTGAAGCGTACGGCCAAATCGCGTGGTCCTGGCTGTCGTTGCTACAGCCAAGCCTTGCGGAGGTGCGCCGAGCCCGACCGGGCGAAGCGCGCCGCCAATCCGCGGGGTGACGGAGGCAAGCAGGAACTCGTCTCCGGGGAGAGCGCGCCATAGGCCGTCAAACATCGCGCAGGGAAGGCCGGATGATCGGCTGCCCTGTGTCTCCCTCGTGCATTGCGTGTGCAATGTCTTCGCACGGGGGTCTTGCGGGTGCCAGCCGGCACCCGGCCTTCCCTGCGCCCTTTTTCTTCGGAGAGGGCGTGAAGCGGACAGCAAAACTCGGGCGGAAGCGCCGCGAGAAGGTGGAGGCATGTCTGCGAGTCACAACCGATATCGTAGGGTGGGCAAAGCGCAGCGTGCCCACGCTCTTGTTGCTTATGGAGGGAGATCGTGGGCACGGTGCAAGTGCGCCTTTACCCACCCTACGGCACTGGATTGCTTCGTCGCACCAGCGCAAAATTGCTACGCAATTCTGTCGCGGGCTCCTCGCAATGACGTGCCAACCGCAATCCCTGCACCAAGCCCGACGAACAGGCGTCGTGCAAACGGCACCGACGGGCATGACGTCTGCGCAGGCTGCGAGAAGCCTTTCGATCTTGCGCGCCCTCTCGGCCTGTCCTACGCAGTCTCCGAATAATAGCGCATCGCCAGAGCCTTGAGGGAGCCGTCATGACCATCCGCAACACCCGCACCGGGGGCCAGATCCTGATCGACCAGCTGGTCGCGCAAGGGGTCGAGCGCGTCACCTGTGTGCCGGGCGAGAGCTATCTCGCCGCGCTCGATGCGCTGCATGACAGCCCGATCGACGTCATGATCTGCCGTGCCGAAGGCGGCGCGGCGATGATGGCGGAGGCCTATGGCAAGCTCACGGGCCGGCCCGGCATCTGCTTCGTCACGCGCGGCCCCGGCGCCACCAATGCCAGCCACGGCGTCCACATTGCGATGCAGGATTCGACGCCGATGATCCTGTTCGTCGGCCAGGTCGACACCGGCATGCGCGAGCGCGAGGCGTTCCAGGAGCTGGACTACAAGGCGGTGTTCGGCACCATGGCGAAATGGGCTGTCGAGATCGATCGTCCCGATCGCATTCCGGAGCTGGTGGCGCGCGCCTTCCGCGTCGCCATGCAGGGCCGCCCCGGTCCCGTCGTCATCTCGCTTCCCGAGAACATGCTGACCGAGACCGCCGCCGTTGCCGATGCCATGCGCATCGAGCCTGCCGTGAGCTGGCCCGCGCCAGCGGATATCGAGAAGCTCGGCGCGATGCTCGCGAGCGCCAAGGCGCCGCTCGTCATCCTCGGCGGCTCGCGCTGGACGGATGAGGCGACCAAGAGCATCGCCCGCTTTGCCGAGCGCTTCGACCTGCCGGTCGCGACCTCGTTCCGCCGGGCCTCGCTGATCGATGCCGACCATTCGCATTATGCCGGCGATCTCGGCATCGGGCCGAGCCCGGGCCTGAAGGCGCGCATCGACAACGCCGATGTCGTGCTCCTCGTCGGCGGCCGCATGTCGGAGATGCCGTCCTCGTCCTACACGCTGCTCGATATTCCGACCCCGCAGCAGAAGCTGATCCATGTGCATCCCGGCTCCGAAGAGCTCGGCCGGGTCTATCAGCCGGCGCTCGCGATCCAGGCGACGCCCGCCGCGTTCGCCGCCGCGGTCGAGACGCTCAAGCCATCAGGCGCGGTGGCCTGGAAGGGCGAGGCCGCCAAGGCGCACGCCGATTATATCGCCTGGACCGAGAAGGCCCGCGAGCTGCCGGGCACGTTCCAGTACGGCCAGGTCATGACCTGGCTGCGCGACCGGCTGCCGAAGGACGCCATCGTCTGCAACGGCGCCGGCAATTATGCCGGCTGGATCCACCGCCATCACCGCTTCCACAGCTTTGCCGCGCAGCTGGCGCCGACCTCGGGCTCGATGGGCTACGGCGTCCCGGCGGCAGTTCTCGCCAAGCGGCAATATCCGGGTCGCACTGTCGTCGCCTTCGCCGGCGACGGATGCTTTCTGATGAACGGTCAGGAATTCGCGACCGCCGTGCAGTATGACGCGCCGCTGGTCGTGATCGTCGTCGACAATTCGCAATACGGCACCATCCGCATGCATCAGGAACGTGACTATCCCGGCCGCGTCGTCGGCACCCAGCTCAAGAACCCTGATTTCGCGATGTACGCGAAGGCATTCGGCGGCCATGGCGAGCGCGTTGAGCGCACCGAAGAGTTCGCGCCGGCGTTCGAGCGTGCGCTGGCCTCCGGCAAGCCGTCGATCCTCCACTGCATCATCGACCCGCGCGCGATCTCAGTCGGCAAGGACTTTGCGCCCGCGGTGAAGGCGTAAGCGATGACGACCGGTCGCCACGTTGCGATCGTCGGAGCCGGCGCGGTCGGTGTCATCAGCGCCATCGAGGCCTTGCGCGAGGGCCATCGCGTCACGCTGATCGATCCGGGCGAGCCCGGCGGCGAACAGGCGGCGAGCTATGGCAATGCCGGCTGGCTGTCGTCGCATTCGGTGATCCCGCCGGCGGAGCCGGGCATCTGGAAGAACGTGCCGGGCTATCTAATGGACCCGCTCGGGCCGCTCGCGATCCGCTGGTCGTATTTGCCGAAGGCGCTGCCCTGGCTGATCAAATATCTGCTCTCGGGCTGGACCGAGGCGCGGGTCGAGACAACGGCCTTTGCGCTGCGCGACCTGTTGAAGGACGCGCCGCTGCTGCACCGGAAGCTGGCGGAGGAGGCCGGCGTGCCCGAGCTGATCGAGCGCAATGGCGTGATGCATGTGTTTCCGTCGCGCGGCAATTTCGACAATGATCTCGGCTGGCGCCTGCGCAAGAAGGTCGGCGTCGAATGGCTGGAGCTCAACGCCGACGAGATGCGCCAGCGCGAGCCCGATCTGCATCCGCGCTACACCTTTGGCGTGGTGGTGGAGGAGGCCGGGCGCTGCCGCGATCCCGGTGCTTATGTCGCGGCGCTTGCCAACCACGCGCTGGCGAGCGGCGCCAAGCATGTGCGCGCCAAGGCGACTGGCTTGAGGCTGAACGGCGACAAGCTGGTCGCTGTCCTCACCGAGACCGGCGAGATCGCCTGCGATGCTGCCGTCGTTGCGGCCGGCGCCCGATCAAAACAGCTCACCGCATCGGTCGGCGATCCCTTGCCGCTCGAGACCGAGCGCGGCTACCATGTCATGATAGAGAACCCGGAGTCAGGTCCGCGCAGCTCGATGATGGCATCCGACGCCAAGATGGTGGTGAACTGGACCGACAAGGGCCTGCGCGCCGCCGGCACGGTCGAGATCGCCGGCCTTCAGGCCGCGCCGAACTGGAAGCGCGCCGAAATCCTGCGCAACCACCTTGTCAGCATGTTTCCAAAACTGCCGAAAGACATTCCGGCCTCGCGCATCAAAACCTGGTTCGGCCATCGGCCGAGCATGCCGGATGGACGTCCCTGCATCGGCTATGCGCGCGCCTCGCGTGACATCGTCTATGCCTTCGGCCACGGCCACGTCGGGCTGGTCGGCTCGGCCCGTACCGGACGGCTCGTCGCGCAGTTGCTCAGCGGCAAGCCGCCCGAGATTCCGCTGGCGCCGTTTGCGCCCGAACGTTTCCTCTGAGGTCGCAGCATGACCCATTCAACCAATTCGTTCTCCCGCATCGCCCGTGGCGGCAAGGCCATCTATGGCGCGCCGCTCGGCATCTTGATGCTGGAAGCGCGCTTTCCCCGCATTCCCGGCGACATGGGCAACGGCACGACCTGGCCATTCCCCGTGCTCTATCGCGTGGTGAGCGGGGCTTCGCCGGAGAAGGTGGTGCTGAAGGGCGCGGCCGGCCTGCTGCCCGACTTCATCGATGCCGCCAAGGATCTGGTGCGGCTCGGCGCTGAAGCCATCACCACCAATTGCGGCTTCCTCTCGCTGTTCCAGAAGGAGATCGCGGCCGCGGTCGGCGTTCCCGTTGCGACCTCGTCGCTGATGCAGGTGCCGTGGGTGCAGGCGACTTTGCCGCCGGGCAAGCGCGTCGGCCTCGTCACGGTGTCGGGCTCGACCTTGACGCCGGCTCATCTCGAGGGCGCCGGCGTGCCGCTCGACACGCCGCTGGTCGGCACCGAGAACGGCAAGGAATTCTTCCGCGTCCTGATCAAGGCCGAGAAGGACGATATGGACATCGCGCAGGCCGAGCGCGACGTGGTCGAGGCCGGCAAGGAGCTTTTCGCCAAAAATCCCGATGTCGGCGCGATCGTGCTCGAATGCACCAACATGCCGCCTTATGCGGCAGCGTTGCAGGCCGAGGTCGGGTTGCCGGTCTACGACATCTATTCCATGATCACCTGGTTTCACGCCGGACTGCGCCCGCGCGTCTTTGCGTGAACGCGTCCGTGAGATCGTCACAAGTCCTGGAGCGAGCCCATGAAGTTATCCGGCAAGGTCGCCGCCATCACCGGCGCCGCACGCGGCATCGGCAAGGCCTGCGCGAAGAGATTTTTGGATGACGGCGTCAAGGTCGTGATCTCGGACGTCGATGCCGAGGGCCTCGCCGCGACGGCGGCCGAGCTCGGACGTCCGGAGGCCTTGCGCACCGTCGTTGGCAATGTCGCCAGGCGCGCCGACGTCGACCAGCTCGTCGCCACCGCCGTGAAGGAATTCGGCCGGCTCGACATCATGGTCAACAATGCCGGCGTCGCCCGCAACCGGGACATCCTGGAGATATCCGAGGAGGAATTCGACGAGATCATCGGCATCAATTTGAAGGGCGCGTTCTTCGGCGTCCAGGCGGCGGCGAAGCAAATGATCGCGCAAGGCGGCGGCGGGGTCATCATCAACATGTCCTCGGTGAACGCGCTGCTGGCGATCCCGGCGCTGGCGACCTACGCTATGTCCAAGGGCGGCATGAAGCAGCTGACCTCGGTCGCCGCCGTCGCGCTCGCCCCGCACAACATCCGCGTCGTCGCGGTCGGACCGGGCACGATTTTGACCGACATGGTGGCGTCGTCGATCTACACCTCGGAGGACGCGCGCAAAACCGTGATGTCACGCACGCCGGCCGGCCGCGGCGGCGAGCCGAGCGAGGTGGCGTCCGTCGTCGCGTTCCTGGCGAGCGACGATGCGTCCTACATTACCGGGCAGACGATCTATCCGGATGGGGGGCGATTGATCCTGAACTACACGGTGCCGGTGAAGGAGAAGTAGGCCCTCACTCCGCCGCAACCGTCATCCCGTAGCCGAGCCGCTTCGAGATGCCGCCGGCACAATCCCGCAACGCATGCGCGATCGGGCTGTCCCAGCGCGCATCGAACGTGCCTTCGGGTCCCATCGCCGTGATGACCAGCGCGACATGGCCGGAATGATCGAACACGGGGGCCGAGAAGGCGTTGACGCCGGGCAGGGGATCGCCGAGCGCGCGGGCGAGGCCGTGCTTGCGGACCTCCGTCAGCATCTCGGCGACCTTGGCGCCCTTCACGGTGCGCTTCGGATTGTAACCGACGCCGTGACGATCGAGCCCGCTCTCCAGCGCGGCGTTGATGGTCTTCTCCGGCAGGAACGCCGCAAAGGCGCGGCCCGTGGCCGTCTCCAGCAGCGCCATCACCGAGCCCGCGCGCATCACGATGTGGACCGGCTGGGCCGGCTCTTCGAGCTGGACGACGGTCGGGCCGTACGTGCCCCAGACTGCCAGTGAGACCGCATGTCCGATCTGACTCGCGAGCGCGGCGATCTTCGGCCTTGCGATGCGCACGCCGGAGAGGCGGCGCAGGCTGATCAGGCCGAGCTCCAGCGCCAGCGCGCCGATCTCGTAGCGGCCGGTGGTCTCGTCCTGCTCGATCAGCCCGATGCGGGAGAAGCTGGCGAGATAAGGATGCGCCTTGGCCGGCGACATGCCGGCCTCGCGCGCGAGATCGCGCAGCATCATCGGCTCGCCGCACCTTGCGAGCGCGCGGAGCAGCTCTCCGCCGACTTCGATGGACTGGATGCCGCGGCTTTCCCTCTTCATGCGCCTCCTGGCGTGGCTTACGCCGCGTCGCGCTTGGCGGCGCTGTCGGCGAGATGACGGCCGGCAATGTAGCCGAAGGTCAGCGCCGGCCCAAGCGTGATGCCGGCCCCGGGGTAATTGCCGCCCATGATGCTCGCCATGTCGTTGCCGGCGGCATAGAGCCCGGGAATGACCCGGCCCTCGGCATCGAGCGCCCGGGCGTTCGCGTCGGTGACGATGCCGGCATAGGTGCCGAGGTCGCCGATCACCATCTTGATGGCGTAGAAAGGCCCCTTCTCGACCGGCGCGACGCAGGGGTTGGGACCGTGCATCGCGTCGCCCTGGTAGCGGTTATAGGCCTTCGAGCCCTTGCCGAACGCGGCGTCATGGCCTTGCGGCGCGGTGGCATTGAGCTGCTTGACGGTCTCGGCGAATGCCTTGGCATCGATGCCGGCCTTCGCCGCCAGCGCCTCCAACGTGTCGCCGCGCATGAGATAGCCGGTATTCAAGTGATGACCCAGCGGCATCGGGAACGGCGGCACGCAGCCGAGGCCGTATTTGCGCAGCGTTGGATGATCGCAGACCAGGAAGGCGGCGATCTCCTCGCCGGGCTTGGCGGCCTTGATCATGGCCTGGACGAAGTCGTGATAGGAATTGCCCTCATTGGCAAAGCGCTTGCCGTCGCGCATCACCGCGATCACGCCGGGCTTGGCGCGGTCGATGAAGTGCGGCATCACGCCCTTGGAACCGTCCTTGCGCGTGGTCAGCGACACCGGCACCCAGGCCGCCGCGTTCGGCAGCCGGTCCTCGATATGTCCACCGGCGCGCTCCGCAAGACGCAGTCCGTCGCCGGTGTTGCCGGTCGGCCCCGGCGAGAAATGCTCGTTGCCGGTCGGGGCGTGCGGAAACATCTTCTTGCGCCGCTCCACATCATGCGGGAAGCCGCCGCAGGCCAGCACCACGCCTTGCCTTGCGCGGACGCGCACCTCGCGCCCCTCGCGCGACACGATCGCGCCCGTCACGGCGCCGTTCTCGACCGTCAGCTCGCGCACGGGCGAGGACAGCCACATCGGAATGTTCAGATCCTGGGCGGATTTCGCCAGCCGCCCTGCGAGCGCATTGCCGTTGGTCAGCGTCATGCCGCGGCCGTAGCGCAGCACGTCCATCAGGTGACGCGACAAGCGCTTGGCGACGTAGACCGCGGAAGTCAGCGACTTGGTCACGCGCATGAAGTGGATGATCTCCTTGCCGCTTCCCAGCATCATGCCGAACACGGTGAGCTCGGGCAGCGGCATGCCCAGCGACTTGATGAGGTCGCCGAGCTCGCGGCCGTCGAACGGGCGCGTCACCATGGAGCGACCGCCTTGTGCGCCGCCGGGTGCTTCGGCGTGGTAGTCGGGAAACACCAGCGGCATGTCGAAGCGCAGCGCGGTCTTGGTGGTGAAGAAATCGACGGCCTCGGGACCGGCCGAGAGAAATGCATCGACGCGTGCCGCGTCGTAATTGTTGCCGGCCTCGTGCCGCAAATAGGTGCGGGCCTGCTCCGGCGTCTCGGCGATGCCGTAGGCCTTTGCCAGCGACGTGCCGGGAATCCAGAGCCAGCCGCCGGAGCGGGCGGTGGTGCCGCCAAAGCGCGGCTCCTTCTCGACGATCAGCACGTCGAGGCCGCGATGGCGCGCGGTGATCGCGGCCGACATGCCGGAGCAGCCTGATCCGGCCACGAGCACATCGCACTCGTAAGTCTCAATTGCGCCATGCTCGCTGCCGGTCATCTGGGCCTCACTTCTTCAGGAGCGGACATTTGGACTCGGAGACCGGGCGGAAGGCGTCCTCGCCCTTCACGGTCTTGACGATGTCCAGGTAATCCCACGGCTCCTTCGACTGCTCGGGCTTCTTCACCTTGGCGAGATACATGTCGCGGATGACGCGGCCGTCCTCGCGCAACTTGCCGCCATGGACGAATGTATCCTCGATCGGCAGCTCGCGCATCTTGGCCATCACCTTGGCGGAATCGTCGGTGCCCGCCGCCTTGATGGCCTTCAGATAATGCAGCACCGAGCCGTAGACGCCGGTCTGGATCATGGTCGGCATCACCTTGGTGCGCTCGTAGAACTTCTTCGACCAGGCGCGCGTTGCCTCGTCCATGGCCCAGTACGAGGCCGTGGTCATGTAGGTGCCCTGCGCGGCCTTGAGGCCGATCGCGTGCACGTCGGTGTCGAACATCAGGAGGCCGACGAGCTTCTGGCCACCCTGGACGAGGCCGAACTCGCCGGACTGCTTGATCGCGTTGTCGGTGTCCTGGCCGGCATTGGCGAAGGCGACGACGTCGGATTTCGAGCTTTGCGCCTGGAGCGCGAAGGAGGAGAAGTCCGCGGTGTTGGTCGGATGCTTGACGCCGCCCAGGACCTTTCCGCCCATCTCGTTGACGAAGCGCGTGGCGTCCTTCTCGAGCTGCTGGCCGAAGGCGTAGTCCGCGGTGATGAAGTACCAGGACTTACCACCCTCCTTGATCACGGCGGAGGCCGTCACCTTCGACAGCGCGTAGGTATCGTAGGTGAAGTGCACGGTGTTCGGGCTGCACAGCTCGTCGGTCAGCGAGCTTGCGCCGGGGCCGGAGAGCAGCGCGACCTTGCCCCGCTCGCGCACCATGTTGTGGACGGCGATCGCGATGCCGGAATTGGGGATGTCGACGACGGCGTCGACCTTGCCGTTGTCGAACCAGCCGCGCACGATCTGCACGCCGACGTCGGTCTTCATCTGGTGATCGGCGCTGATGATCTCGATCGGCTTGCCGAGCACGGTCGGCCCGAATTCCTCCACCGCCATCTTCGCGGCCTCGACCGAGCCCGGCCCTGAGTTGTCGCGGCCCCAGCTCGACAGATCCGTCAGCACGCCGATCCGCACCGCGTCGTCGGAGACTTGCGCGGTGGCGACTGTGGTCATGGCTGCCGAAGTCATGGCCGCGAGCATGGCGCAGGCCAGAAGCCCTCTCATCGTTGTTTCCTCTCTCTTATTGGCCGCATGGCGCGGCTGGCTGTTCTTGAGATAAATTAGATATATGCAAATAAGTTTGTCAATGATGAATTCGACGTCGAGATGAGTTCCTCTCGGCGGGGCGGACGACAGGGGGCACCGCTGCTTCAGCGCCCGTGATTGCGAGCGCAGCGACTTGTCCGCCGAAGCCTTGGCGAAGGCGGAAGCAATCCAGACTCTCTCCCGGAGGCAGCCTGGATTGCTTCGTCGCAATAGCTCCTCGCAATGACGGATGTTGCGAAAGCTGCGAACAAAATCCCGCGTTGTTATCCTGTGAGAGCCATCACCCCTGCAGGTTGCAACACTCGGCACGATTGGCCATGATGCTCGCGGGAATCTCTGGGGCAGGGCATGACGGCAGCAACGGGAGTCTCCGCGGCGGCGGAGAAATCGACGACGGCGCATGTGGTGTGGGCGAGCGCGCTCGGCACCGCCATCGAATGGTACGACTTCCTGATCTACGGCACGGCGGCGGCGCTGGTCTTCAACAAGCTGTTCTTCCCGAGCTTCGATCCCTTCGTCGGCACGCTGGCGGCGTTCTCGACCTATGCGGTCGGTTTCGTGGCGCGGCCCATCGGCGGCGCCATCATCGGCCACTACGGCGACCGGCTCGGCCGCAAGACCATGCTGGTCGCGACCATGATCGCGATGGGGCTCGGCACCTTCCTGATCGGCTGCCTGCCGACCTACAGCCAGATCGGCGTGTGGGCGCCGATCCTGCTCATCGTGCTGCGCTTCGTCCAAGGCATCGGCCTGGGCGGCGAATGGAGCGGCGCGGTCGTCATGGTGATCGAGCATGCCGGCAATCGCCGCGGCTTCTATGGCAGCCTGGTGCAGATCGGCTTTCCCGTCGGCGTTGCCGCATCGACCGGCATTTTCGGCCTGATGACCAAGCTGCCCGAAGCCGATTTCCTGAGCTGGGGCTGGCGCGTGCCGTTCCTGATCAGCATCCTGCTCGTCGGTGTCGGCTTCATCGTGCGGCTCAAGCTCGCGGAGACGCCGCACTTCAAGGAGGTGGTCGAGCGCAAGGAGGTGCTGGCGCAGCCGGTGCTGGAAGTGCTCCGCCGCGACTGGCGCAGCTTTCTGGTGGCGATCGGCATCACGGTGTCGGAGGTCGGGCTTGCTTATCTCCTCACCGTCTTCACCGTGGTCTATGCCACGACGAAGCTCGGGCTGCCGCGCCAGGTGATCCTGGATGCCGTGGTCTATGCCGCCCTCGTCGAGTTCGCGACGCTGCCGCTCGCCGGCTGGCTGTCCGACATCTTCGGCCGCAAGGCTCTATACCTTGCCGGCGGCGTGTTCTCGGTGGCGCTGGCGTTTCCGTTGTTCTGGTTCCTCGATACGAAGGAGCCGGCGCTGATCACGCTGGCGCTCGTCGTCACGATGACGCTGACCCATGCACTGCTGTTCGGGCCGAAGGCCGCGTTCATGCCGGAGTTGTTCCGCACCCAGGTGCGCTACAGCGGAGCCTCGCTGGGGGCCAATGTCGCGGCGGCGCTGAGCGGCGGCTTCTCGCCGCTGATTGCGACTGCGCTGCTGGCGTGGGCCGGCTCGTACTGGGCCGTGTCCGTCTACATCATCGCCCTCTCGATCATCACGATCGTCGCGACGCTGATGGCGCCGGAGACGGCGCGGAGTTCGCTGAAATCCTGATGTCGATCGTCTCGCGACTCAAGATGCAGCAGCCGGGCCATTGGCCTGCGGACCGTTTGGTTCTAAGAACGCCCCTGAGGAAACGAGTCCCCAAGCCAGGGAACAGAACCATGACGAAGACGTCTCGACGTGACTTGCTCACTGCCGCAGCCGCGATGACCGCGGCGGGGATAGCCGAAGCGGCGCCGGCCGCAGCGCAGGCCGGACCGAAGCCGGTCTTTCCGGTGCCGATGGTGACGATCCCGATCGTCGGCGAGAGCCAGGTGTTTCAGGTCCGCCGCATCTACTGCATCGGGCGCAATTACGCCGCGCACGCGATCGAGCGCGGTTCGGATCCGAACCGCGAGCCGCCGTTCTTCTTCCAGAAGCCGACCGACGCGATCCAGAACGTCGCGGTCGGCGAGGTCGCCGATCATCCCTATCCGTCACTGACCAAGAACTATCATCACGAGGTCGAGCTTGTCGCCGCCCTGAAATCAGGCGGCACCAATATCCCGGTCGATAAGGCGCTCGACCACGTCTATGGCTACGCGCTCGGCCTCGACATGACCCGGCGCGACCTCCAGAACGGCATGGCCTCGGAGAAGAAGCCCTGGGAGATCGGCAAGAGTTTCGACCACGCCGCAGTGATCGGCCCGATTCATCCGGCCAGCAAGACCGGCCATTTCGAGAAGGGCGCCATCTCGCTGGCGATCAACGGCACGGTGAAGCAGAACTCGGATCTCAGCAAGATGATCTGGAACGTGGCCGAGCAGATCGCAAAGCTGTCGGAAGCCTTCGAATTGAAAGCCGGCGATATCATCTATTCCGGCACGCCGGAGAATGTCGGTCCCGTCGTGAAGGGCGACGTGCTGCTGTGCAAGCTCGAGGGCTTACCTGATATGTCGATCAAGATCGTGTAGCTCCACGCCGCCGTCGCAACCGCCGGTTGGCGGCGGCAGCCCTGCGCCAGGGGAGTTCCACCCGACGATTGCCATTTGTTGGCCGGCAAGCGAACCTCCTGTGGCCATATTTGGGAACGAGTGATTTCCCGCGAGGGAGGCGCTCCGATGACCAAGGCTCTGATCACTGCTGTCGCAATGCTGGCGTGTGTGCCCGTGAGCGCGGTTGCGCAGGAGCGCGCCGGCGATGCAGCACTCGGTGCCGTCTCCGGCGCGGTCGTGCTGGGGCCAGTCGGTGCGGTTGCCGGAGCCTTGATCGGCTACACTGCCGGACCTTCGATCGCCCGTTCCTGGGGTATGAGAGGTTCGCACTCGGCAGGACATCGGCCGCCGCCGCGCCGCGCGGCCGCGACCAGGAGCCCGACGCGCACCCGCGAGGCGATGGCAGCCAACGGTCAGATGCGAGCTGCTGGCAATCCGGCTCCGCCGGTTCAGGCCGCTCCCGCCGCTCCGGCGCAAGCCTCGGCGCCGCCGGTTCAGGGGTTCGACTAAGGCCGCAGCTTCAAGCCGACGTCTTCGGCCGCAGCCCCCGGCCTGCCCTAGGGCTGGCCGAGGATCTTCTTGGCGGCGCGAAGGTGCGGCTTGTCGATCATCTGGCCGTCGAGCCGCAGCGTGCCGGAATTGGGATTGCTGGCAAACGCCGCGATCACTTTCTCCGCCCAGGTGCGTTCGGCTTCGGTCGGCGCGAAGGCGGCGTTGACGACGTCGACATGCTTGGGATGGATCAGCGCCTTGGCGGAAAACCCGTCGCGGCGCGCCGCGCGTGTTTCGGCTTCCAGGCCCGCGAGGTTATCGATGTCGGTATAGACGGTATCGATCGGCGCGACCTCGGCCGCGGCCGCCGCCATCAGGCAGAGATCGCGCGCGAGACGATAGGGGCTGTGGAACACGCCGCCGGACGCCTTTTCGGTGGCTCCGAGCGAAGCCGAGAGATCTTCCGCGCCCCACATCAGGCCGGCGAGGCGAGGGGAGCAGCCCTTGTAGCTGCCGAGGCCAAAGATCGAACCTGCGGTTTCGGTCGCCACGCAAACGATGCGGGTTGAGCCAACCTCCGTGCCGGCCGCGGCTTCCAAGGCTTCGAGCCAGGTTGCGACCTGCCTTACGTCATCACCGCCCTGCGATTTCGGCAGCACGATGCCGTCGGGCTTGCCCGGCATCACCGCGGCGAGATCGGCGAGCGTCATGCCGGTGTCGAGCGCGTTGACGCGAACATAGAGCTGGTGCGGGCCGGGGCGGCCCTTCAGCATCGTCAGCGTCAACCCGCGCGCCTCCGCCTTCTTCTCGGTGACGACGGAATCCTCGAGGTCGATGATCAGCGCGTCGGCCTTGCCTTCGCTCGCCTTCTCGAATTTGCGCGGGGAATCGCCCGGCACGAACAGCATCGAACGCATCAGACCGGCCTCTTGTGCATCATCGCCATGCGGCGGCATTTGCCGACGATCTCGTCGTTCTGGTTCAAGGCATGGTGCTCGAACTCGACGATGCCGGCCTTGGGCCGCGATTTGGATTCCCGCACCGAGAGCACCTTTGTCGTAGCCCGCAACGTGTCGCCATGGAAGACCGGTTTTGGAAAGGTCACGTCGGTCATGCCGAGATTGGCAACGGTGGTCCCCATGGTCGTATCATAGACCGTCATGCCGATCATGATGCCGAGGGTGTAAAGGCTGTTGAAAATGCGCTGGCCGAACTCGGTCTTTTCGGCGAAATGCGCGTCGATATGCAGCGGCTGCGGATTGAGGGTCAGCAGGCTGAACATGGTGTTGTCCATCTCCGTGACGGTCCGGGTCAGCGGATGCCTGAACTCCTGGCCTACGGAAAAGTCTTCGAAATAAAGTCCGGCCATCGCGGTTTCCTCCCTGCGAAATAACGGCGCGCCCATAGCTTCACGTCGCATGACCCTATGCATGGTAGACACAGTTGATAGACAAATTCACGTATCTGTACGCGGTTTTTCGAGCTAAGAACCCGGGCAAGGGCACGTCAGGGCGCGACGCAAGCGGCCACGGCCTTTGAGCGGGGAACGCGAAGAGACGGGAGATGGCGCGGTCGCGGCTCCCAAGACGGAGATCAAGATCATGGATTTCGCGCTCACCGATCAGCAGGAAGCCATTCGGGATGCCATCGCCAAGATCTGCGAAGGCTTTCCGGATGCCTACTGGCTGAAGAAGGACCACGACGGCGGCTTCCCGCACGATTTTCATAAAGCACTCGCCGACGCCGGCTGGCTCGGCATCTGCGTGCCGGAGGAATATGGCGGCTCGGGGCTCGGCATCACCGAAGCTGCGATCATGATGCGCACCATCGCCGAATCCGGCGCCGGGATGTCCGGCGCATCCGCCGTGCACATCAACGTGTTCGGACTCAATCCCGTCGTCGTGTTCGGCACCGAGGAGCAGCGCAAGCGCATGCTGCCGCCGATGGTCGAGGGTCGCGAGAAGGCGTGCTTTGCCGTCACCGAGCCCAACACCGGCCTCAACACCACGCAGCTGAAGACCCGCGCGGTCGCCAAGAACGACCGCTACATCGTCAACGGCCAGAAGGTGTGGATCTCAACCGCGCAGGTCGCGCACAAGATCCTGCTGCTGGCCCGCACCACGCCGCTCGAAGAGGTGCGCTCGCCGACCCACGGCCTCAGCCTGTTCTACACCGATTTCGACCGCAACAAGATCAAGGTCCACGAGATCGAGAAGATGGGCCGCAAGATCGTCGATTCCAACGAGCTGTTCTTCGAAGATTTCGAGATCCCGATGGAGGACCGCGTCGGCGAGGAAGGCAAAGGCTTCCAGTACATCCTCGAAGGCATGAACCCCGAGCGCATCCTGATCGCGGCGGAGGCGGTCGGCCTCGGCAAGCTGGCGCTGGCGCGGGCCACGGAATATGCCAAGACGCGCGTAGTGTTCAACCGTCCGATCGGCAAGAACCAGGGCATTCAGCATCCGCTCGCGGTGAACTGGGTCGAGCTCGAGGCGGCCTGGCTGATGGTGATGTCGGCGGCGTGGCAATACGACAAGGGAATGCCGTGCGGCGCTGCGGCCAATGCCGCAAAATACCTTGCGGGCGAAGCGGGCTTCTCGGCCTGCGAGCAGGCCGTTATGACCCACGGCGGCTTCGGCTACGCCAAGGAATTCCACGTCGAGCGCTACTTGCGAGAAGTGCTGATCCCGCGCATCGCGCCGGTCAGCCCGCAGCTCGCGCTCAGCTTCATCGCGGAGAAGGTGCTGGGGCTCGCGAAGTCGTACTGAACGAGCCTTGTGACGCAAACCAAATGGGCTCGCCTATTCGGCGGCGATCCGCTCCATCGCCATGGCGCGAAGCCTGGCGCGCTGGATCTTCACGCCGTTGGCGCTGTCGGTGACCGGGAAGGCCTCCACCACATAGATCCGGGCCGGGACCTTGTAGCCGGCGAGCCGTTCGCGCAGGCGCGCGACCAGCGTCTCCTGCATTGGCGGCTCCTTCGCCGGGATCACGAAGGCGACGCAGCGCGCCTGACCCTTGAGATCGACTGCAACCACCTGGGCGTCGGCAACGCCGTTGCATGATTTGAGCTCGTCCTCGATCTCGCCGGGCGCGACGAGGAAGCCGCCGAGCCGCATGGCATCGCCCGCGCGGGTCTCGTAGACGAAGGAGCCGTCGCCCCGCAGCCGGCCGATGTCGCCGGTGCGGAAGAACCCGTCCGCGGTGAGCGCATCGCGCGTCGCATCCGGATTGTTGAAATAGCCGAGGAAACTTGACGGCGCGTTGATCTCGATCTCGCCGGAAATGCCGCTAGCCGCAAGCTCGCCGGTCTCGGTGTCGCGCACGCGCACCTTTGCGTCAGACGACATCGGCCAGCCGCCGCCCTCGATGCGGTCGGCGAAGGCATCGACGGGGCGGGCGATCGAGAATAGGGCCTGAACCTCGCTCGACCCGTAGAGGCCGAACAGCGGCAGGCCGCGCGCCTCGGCCTCCGCGGCAAGCTCGCGCCAGCCAGGCTGGAACGCGGCGAAGCCGCAGACTTCCAGATGCGGAAATGGCCGGGGTGCATCGGTGAGGGCGAGGATGCGCCGGAACATCTCGTCCGATCCGAACGAGTGCGTGATCCTGTGCTCGCCGAGGATCTTCAGCGCCTGCGCCGCCTCGAAGGCATCGAGCACGTGGACGGTCGCACCCGCCGCGACAAAGCCGAGCAGGCTCGTCATGCCAAAGGTGCCACAGAACGGCAGCATGGCCAGCAGCGAATGACGCTGCGGATCGAGCCGAAGCGCCTTGGCCACGGAGATGGCATGGCCCGCCAGCGTCCGCTGCGAATGCGCCACGAGCTTCGGCCCCTTGGTGGTGCCTGACGTGGTGTAGAGCAGGACCGGCTGATCCACGTCGTCCTGCGCGGGTGGCGCCGGCGGATAGCGTCTGTCGAAAGCATCGAACCGCACGCAGGGCCAGTGCGCCGGGATCGCATCCGCACCGATCACCGCGAGCCGTTGCAGCGCCGGCACCTCGTCCTTGGCGATGTCGGCGAGGATCGCGGCAAAATCCACCGAGCGGAATGCGGCCTCGACCACCATCAGCCTGGCACCGGATAGCTTGAGCAGATGCGCGACCTCCGCGCTCCGGTAGCGTGTATTGACGGCCGCGACGATCGCGCCACATCTTGCGGCGGCGAACAGCAGCGCGACCCATTCGATCCGGTTGACCAGCCAGACTGCGACCACGTCGCCCTTGCCGATGCCTTGTGCCGCAAGCCAGGCCGCGGTCTGCTCGATCCTTTCGGAGAACTCAGCGCGCGAGACCCGCGTGCCGTCGCATACGAAGGCGGGATCGGCGGCGGCCTCGGTCCGGATCAGCGATTGCAGCGAAGACGCGTTGGCACTCATGGCAAGGGGAGTAACCCGATCGCGCCAACCTGTCTACTTGGTGCCGAACATCCGGTCGCCGGCATCGCCCAGGCCCGGCACGATGTAGCCGTGGTCGTTGAGCCGCTCGTCTATCGCGGCGGTCCAGATCGGCACGTCCGGGTGTTCGCTCTGGAACTGGGCGATGCCCTCGGGCGCGGCCAGAAGGCACACGAAGCGGATGTCGCGGGCGCCGCGGGCCTTGAGCAGAGAGGCACCGGCGCAGGCCGAGTTGCCGGTCGCCAGCATCGGATCCATCAGGATCACGGCGCGGTCGGACAGGTCCTGCGGCGCCTTGAAGTAATATTCCACGGCCTGCAACGTCTCGGGGTCGCGGTAGAGCCCGATATGGGCGATGCGCGCCGAGGGCATCAGCGCCAGCATGCCGTCGAGGAAGCCGACGCCGGCGCGCAGGATCGGCGCCAGCGTGAGCTTCTTGCCGGCAATCTTGGGCGCCTGCATCGGTGCGATCGGTGTTTCAATATCGACCAGCTCCAGCGGCAAATCACGCGTCACCTCGTAGCCGAGCAGCATCCCGATCTCGTTCAGGATCTCGCGAAAGCTCTTGGTCGAGCGATCCTTCTCCCGCATCAGCGAGAGCTTGTGCTGGACCAGGGGGTGGGCGACGACGTTGACGGTGCTGGTGCTCATGAAACCGCTCTACACGTTTCCCTGGAATTGCGCCAGATCGGCCGGGTCTTTTCCGTCGGACAGGCGGCGTCAACCGGGCATCGCCACCGCGCTGCGCGCCCGGCTGCTCGCCTCATAGGCAGCCATGGTCAGTTCACGGTCGATCGCCATCCGCATCGCATCCATCGCGGGCTGACGCAGGCGCTGCTTCGCGGTCGCATGCGACGGCTCGTGGATCGCGCGCAACGCCGTGACGGCCTCCTCAAGGGCTTTGTCGACGGCTTCGGGCGCAACCACCCGATCGAGGAAGCCGGCGGTCAACGCCTCCTCGGGCTCGTACATCTCGCCGAGCGTGACGGTGCGGCTGAGCCAGGCCGGATGCAGGCGGCTGCGCGCGAGCTCGATGGCAAAGCTCGGCGGCGCGATGCCGATCGCGACCTCGTTCAATCCCATGCGATGCGGTCCGCGCGCGCCCAGCCTGACGTCGCAGGCGAGCAGCAGGAACGTCCCCATCGGAAAGGCGTGACCTTCCATCACGCCGACGATCGGATGCGGAAACGACATCAGCCGCAGCGCAAGCTCGGCGCCGGCGCGGACCATCTCGAGGCTCTTGGCGGCATCGCCCGAGGCGAACACCTTGAGATCGAAGCCGGCCGAGAAGATGCCGGGCCTTGCCGAGCGCAGCACCACGATCTCGGCTTCCTTTTCGGCCCGGTCGAAGGCTGCGCCGATCTCGCCCAGCATCGTGGTCGACATCACATTGACCTTGCCGTCGTCGAGCCCGATCCGCGCGACGCCGTCGCTCACCTCAAGACTCACTCCCATTGGCATTTGCCTCTCCTGTCATGAACCAGGCTTGACTGTCGGAGGCTGATGTAGACCAATCAATATAATTTCGTGCGAGGGGGGAGAGCGCCATGCCGGCCGTGCCAAAACACCGCCAGCCCATCATCAATGCCGCGGTGACGCTGTTCCGCCGCCAGGGCTATGCCCGGACCGGGCTGAACGACATCGTCGACGTCAGCGGTGCGCCGAAGGGCTCGCTCTACCATTACTTTCCGGATGGAAAGTCCTCGATCGCGGTGGCGGCCGTGGAGGAGGCGGGCCGCCGCGTCGCGGCGACGGTCGCCAGGCTCGCGGAAGAGTGCGGCTCGACCGCCGACCTCTTGCGAGCGCATGCAAGATTGCTGGCGGGCTGGATGCAGGGCTCCGGCTTTCGCAACGGCTGCCCGATCACGACCGTGCTGCTCGAGCTTGCGCCGCGCGAGCGCGCCGTGTCCGATGCCGGCCGCAAGGCCTATGCGGCGCGATTGTCCATCCTGCGCGACAAGCTTGTCTCCGACGGCTTCGTCAGATCTCGCGCGGAAACGCTTGCGGTGCTCTGCACGTCGGCGCTCCAGGGCGCGTTGATCCAGGCCCGGGTCGAGCGCAGCGGCCGGCCGATCGAGGTCACCGCGGCGGAATTGGCGGGGCTGATCGAGCGGGAAGCGAGGAACTAGACGCCGAGCCCGCGCGCGACAAGCGTGATCACGAGCGTCAGGATCGCGCCCCAGATCAGGCTCAGCGTCATGGTCAGGATGGTGATTGTGACCACATGCTCGAGATTTCCCTTGAGGAGCGGCATGGTGGTCAATCCCCGAGATGCCAGAAATAGATGGCGGCTCTCAGCGCGATCAGGGCGGTGAGAACGCTGCCCATCGAGAGTACGGTCAGCGCATGCAGCGCGAGGCGCTCGAGCCGGGCCCTGCGCATCTTCGAGAGCCCTGACTGGCGTTGGGCCCAGTGCAGCGGTTGTTCAAAGCGATGTGTCAGCATCGGCATTTTGCGGGATCCTTCTGTCAGGCGGCTTCAGCTGAAATTGTCGCAGGCGGCTGGCTCGCACAGCGGATCCAGCAGGGGGCGAACCGAGGGAACGCTCGGCCGCGATGCTTCTGCGATGAGCGATCGGACCTCGATGAAGGCCGACAGCAGAGCCAGCGCGAGGTCGGAATGGCGCGCCTCGACCGCGGCATCCAGCCAGTCCGGCAGCTCCCGCTCGCGCGACAGCGCACAATGCCATTCGCCCTCGTCATAGGCGAGGCGGCGGACCTGCCACATCGGCAGCTCGAGCTCGATCAGCGCCAGCGCCACATCGGCCCAGGCTTCAACCTCGATCAGGCGCATGATGCGTGCGGCGCGTTCGCCTTGGCCGAGCGAGGGGACGCGCCGGCAGGCGTGCGCAATGATGTCCAGCATCAACGGCCGGGTCATCGCCGGTGCCGCGCGAAGCTGCTGGTCGAGGGAAGGTGGGGCGAGGCGTCGGAGGGGGGCGGTCATGTCAGGCCTCCTGGAATTGGTGTCGGTCAGTCGGCCGGCATTGCCAGGATGGGCCCCAAAGGCATTTGAAAACGAGATGGGGAAGAGGGGGGAGATATAGGGATTTCATAAGTGCGGGAGAGGCGGGGTGGGCGCGCCATTCTCCATCATCGTCCCGGATCTGCGCTTCGCTTGTCCTAGACGACAGTGAGGTTCGCCTCGCGAGCAGCGCCGCCGCTTTTATGAGATTCCTATATCTTCGCCATAGGCCTCATCTCGAAAACCTATGCCTGCGCTGGCATTTCAGCACGGTCAAAAGTCCCGGCTGTCATGCGTGGACGTGCCTTCCATGTTCTTCGCGAGCCAGCCGGGTCACCGAGAGAAGGTTGCGCCGGACTTAAGCGACGCAACGAGGAGCGATCCGATGATGGACATTCTGATGCTGGCGCTGGGCTTCGTCTTCTTCGCCCTCGCCATCGGCTACACCTACGCCTGCGAACGGCTGTGACGGAGCAAACCATGATCTTCGATTATGCGCTCGCTGGTGCCGTCTCGTTCGGTCTGCTGCTCTACCTCACTTACGCGCTGCTGCGGCCCGAGCGGTTCTGACCCGTGCTGCTGCTCGTCGAATTGCTGCTGGCGGACGCTGTGCTCGTCGCCTGCCTGCTGACGGTGCTCCTGCCGCTGTTGCGCCGGGTACCAAGCCTGAAGGGTTGATTCCATGACTGTGATCGGTTGGCTCCAGATCATTCTGTTCTGCGCCATTATTGTTGCGCTGACCAAGCCGCTCGGCTGGTACATGACGCGCGTATTCAACGGCGAGCGGACGTTCCTCTCGCCGGTGCTGCGCCCGATCGAGGCCGGCGTGTACTGGATTTCCGGCGTTGACGAGAAGCGCGAGCAGCATTGGCTGACCTACACGGTCGCCATGCTGCTGTTCCATGTTGGCGGCTTCCTCGTCATCTACGGTGTGATGCGGCTCCAGGCCGTATTGCCCTTCAATCCGGCCGGGCAGGGCGCGGTCGCCGAGGATCTTTCCTTCAACACCGCGGTCTCCTTCATCACCAACACCAACTGGCAGAACTACGGCGGCGAGAGCACGCTGTCCTATCTCGTCCAGATGCTTGGCCTGACGCACCAGAACTTCCTGTCGGCCGCAACCGGCATCGCGCTGGCGATGGCCCTGATCCGCGGCTTCTCGCGCGCCTCGATGCGCACGGTCGGCAATTTCTGGGTCGACGTCACCCGCTGTACGCTCTACGTGCTGCTGCCGATCTGCGTCGTCTACACGCTGTTCCTGGTCTGGCAGGGCATCCCGCAGACGCTCGGCCCGTATATCGAGGCGACCACGCTCGAAGGCGCCAAGCAGACCATTGCGGTCGGCCCGGTCGCTTCCCAGGTGGCGATCAAGATGCTCGGCACCAATGGCGGCGGCTTCTTCAACGCCAATGCGGCGCACCCGTTCGAAAATCCGACCGCGCTGTCGAATTTCGTGCAGATGCTATCGATCTTCGCGCTCGGCGCCGCAATGACCAACGTGTTCGGCCGTATGGTCGGCAACCAGCGCCAGGGCTGGGCGATCCTGTCCGTGATGGGCGTGCTGTTCGTCGCAGGCGTCGCCATCACCTATTGGGCGGAAGCGAACGGAACCTCGATGCTCCATGCGCTGGGCCTGACCGGCGGCAACATGGAAGGCAAGGAGGTTCGCTTCGGCATTGTCGCGTCCTCGCTGTTCGCGGTCGTCACCACCGCCGCGTCGTGCGGTGCCGTCAACGCCATGCATGACAGCTTCACCGCGCTCGGCGGCATGATCCCGCTGATCAATATCGAGCTCGGCGAAATCATCGTCGGCGGCGTCGGCGCCGGCATGTACGGCATGCTGCTGTTCGTCATCCTCGCGATCTTCGTCGCCGGACTGATGGTCGGCCGCACCCCGGAATATGTCGGCAAGAAGATCGAGGCGCGCGAGGTCAAGATGGCGATGCTGGCCATCCTGGTGCTGCCGCTGATGATCCTCGGCTGGACCGCCGTCGACGTGGTCTATCCGGCGGCCGTCGCCTCGATGGCGAATGCCGGGCCGCATGGCTTCACCGAAGTGCTCTATGCCTTCACCTCGGCGGCCGGAAACAACGGCTCGGCTTTCGCAGGCCTCACCGGCAACACCTTCTTCTACAACCTCACGCTCGCAAGCGCGATGTTCGTCGGCCGCTTCTTCATGATCGTCCCGGCCATGGCGATCGCGGGCTCGCTCGCGGAGAAGAAGTCGATCCCGCCGTCGACAGGCACGTTCCCGACCACCGGCGGCCTGTTCGTCGGCCTCGTCGTCGGCGTCATCCTGATCATGGGCGGCCTGACCTTCTTCCCGGCGCTCGCGCTCGGCCCGATCGTCGAACATCTGGCGATGAACGCCGGCAACCTCTTTTGATTGTCTGGAGTGACCTCCATGGATTCGATGAAACTGCAAAAACGTGCTGCCGTCTCGGCCATGCTCGACCCTGGGATCGTGATGCCTGCGATCCGCGCCTCCTTCACCAAGCTCAACCCGCGGCTGATGATGAAGAACCCTGTGATGTTCGTGGTCGAAATCGTGGCCGCGCTCACCACGGTGATCTTCCTGCGCGACGTCGTCACCGGCGGCTCAGGCCTCGGCTTCACCTTCCAGATCATCGTCTGGCTCTGGTTCACGGTGTTGTTCGCCAATTTCGCCGAAGCGGTGGCCGAAGGCCGCGGCAAGGCGCAGGCCGACTCGCTGCGCAAGACCCGCACCGAGAGCCAGGCCAAGCTCCTGACGGGTGTCGGCCAGGCCTTCGAGCTGGTACCGGGTACGAGCCTGAAGGTCGGCGACATCGTGCTGGTCGAGGCCGGCGACACCATTCCGTCCGATGGCGAGGTGATCGAGGGCGTCGCCTCCGTCAACGAGGCCGCCATCACCGGCGAGTCTGCGCCCGTCATCCGCGAATCCGGCGGCGACCGGTCGGCGGTAACAGGCGGCACGCAGGTGCTGTCCGACTGGATCCGAGTCCGCATCACCGCGGCCCAGGGCTCGACCTTCATCGACCGCATGATCAAGCTGGTCGAGGGCGCCGAGCGGCAGAAGACGCCGAACGAGATCGCGCTCAACATCCTGCTCGCCGGCCTCACCATCATCTTCGTGTTCGCCACCGTCACCATTCCGAGCTACGCGGCCTATGCCGGCGGCTCGATCTCGGTGATCGTGCTGGTCGCGCTGTTCGTGACGCTGATCCCGACCACGATCGGTGCGCTGTTGTCGGCGATCGGCATCGCCGGCATGGACCGTCTGGTGCGTTTCAACGTGCTGGCGATGTCCGGCCGGGCCGTCGAGGCCGCCGGCGACGTCGACACGCTGCTGCTCGACAAGACCGGAACCATCACGCTCGGCAACCGCCAGGCGACCGCCTTCCGCCCAGTGCGCGGCGTGACCGAGCAGGAGCTCGCCGACGCAGCTCAGCTCGCCTCGCTTGCCGACGAGACGCCGGAAGGCCGTTCCATCGTGGTGTTGGCAAAGGAGAAATACGGCATCCGCGGCCGCGACATGGCGGAGCTTGGCGCGACTTTCATCCCGTTCACGGCGCAGACCCGCATGAGCGGCGTCGATGCCGGCGGCTCGTCGGTGCGCAAGGGCGCGGTCGATGCCATGCTGAACTATGTCGGCGGCGGCGCACCGATGGCGGTCGCCTCCGGCAACACCGCGCGGGCGATCCAGCCGGCGGCATTGTCGGACCTCGGTCGCGAGATCCAGGCCATTGCCGATGAAGTATCGAAGTCCGGCGGCACGCCGCTGGCGGTCGCGAGGAACGGCAAGCTGCTCGGCGTCATCCAGCTCAAGGACATCGTCAAGGGCGGTATCCGCGAGCGTTTTGCCGAGCTGCGCCGCATGGGCATTCGCACCATCATGATCACCGGCGACAACCCGATGACGGCGGCTGCCATCGCAGCGGAGGCAGGGGTCGACGACTTCCTGGCGCAAGCCACCCCCGAAGACAAGCTCAAGCTGATCCGCGACGAGCAGGCCAAGGGCAAGCTGGTTGCGATGTGCGGCGACGGCACCAATGACGCGCCGGCGCTTGCGCAAGCCGACGTCGGTGTCGCCATGAACACCGGCACCCAGGCCGCCCGCGAGGCCGGCAACATGGTCGACCTCGATTCCAACCCGACCAAGCTGATCGAGGTCGTCGAGATCGGCAAGCAGCTTCTGATGACGCGCGGCGCGCTGACGACGTTCTCGATCGCCAATGACGTCGCAAAGTATTTTGCGATCATTCCGGCGATGTTTTTGGCGTTTTACCCCCAGCTCAACGTACTCAACGTCATGAACCTGTCGAGCCCGCAGAGCGCCATCCTGTCGGCGATCATCTTCAACGCATTGATCATCATCGCGCTGATTCCGCTGGCGCTGAAGGGCGTTGCCTACCGCGCGGTCGGTGCCGGCGCGCTGCTCCGGCGCAACCTCCTGATCTACGGCCTCGGCGGCATCGTCATTCCCTTCATCGGTATCAAGGCAATCGACCTCGTCGTCACCGCCTTGCACCTGGCTTAACCGTCCTGGCGCGGCGCAAGGCGCCGCGCGCCATGACGAAGACTTAGGAGACCAACATGCTCAGAGAAATCCGCCCCGCCATCGTCCTCTTGCTGGTGCTCACGGCCATCACCGGCCTTGCCTATCCGCTGGCGATGACGGCCATCGCCGGC
Organism: Bradyrhizobium sp. WSM2793; assembly: GCF_000379585.1. NCBI lineage: Bacteria > Pseudomonadati > Pseudomonadota > Alphaproteobacteria > Hyphomicrobiales > Nitrobacteraceae > Bradyrhizobium > Bradyrhizobium sp. WSM2793. The sequence goes on from NZ_KB902780.1 coordinate 142,476, forward strand.
GCGCTCTTCCCTGCGCAGGCCCAAGGCAGTCTGATCGAGAAGGACGGCAAGGTGATCGGCTCCGCCCTGATCGGGCAGGAGTTCAGGGACGACAAATACTTCCACGGCCGTCCCTCGGCGACGGTCGCGCCGGACCCCAATGATTCGACCATGACGGTGCCCGCGCCCTACAACGCCGCCAATTCGGGCGGCGCCAATCTCGGCCCGACCAGCAAGGCGCTGGCCGACCGGCTCAGGGAAGATGTAGACAAGCTCAAGGCCGAGAATCCGAGCACTACGGTACCGGTCGACTTGGTGACGACGTCGGCCAGCGGCCTCGATCCTGATATCTCGCCGGAAGCGGCGCAATTCCAGGTGCCGCGCGTGGCCAAGGCGCGGAATATGCCGGAGGATCAGGTCAAGCAGATCGTGACCGCCAATACCGAAGGCCGCTTGCTCGGTCTGATTGGCGAACCCAGGGTTAACGTTCTGGCACTGAATCTCTCGCTGGATCGCGCCGCCGCCAAGTAGCGGTCTAGGCTCGCCTCACGCAGATGATTATATTGGAAAAATGGTCCGAGAGCGCCGCGATCCCGAACAACGTCCGTCGCCCGAGGCGCTGCTGGAAGCGGCGCGGCGGGAAGGGAGCGCGAGCGGCAAGCTGAAGATCTTTGTCGGCGCCGCCCCCGGCGTCGGCAAGACGTACGAGATGCTGCAAAGCGCCCACGCCAAGCGCAAGTCCGGCATCGACGTCGTGGTCGGCTTCGTCGAGACCCACGGCCGCGCTGAGACCGAGGCGCTGGTGCGCGGTCTCGAGATGGTCCCACGCAAGCGGCTGGACTATCGCGGGCAGATCGTCGAGGAGATGGATCTCGATGCGGTGATCGCGCGCCGGCCGCAGATCGCTCTGGTCGACGAGCTCGCCCACACCAACGCGGCCGGCAGCCGCCATCCCAAGCGCTATCTCGACGTCGAGGAGTTGCTGTCCCACGGCATCGACGTCTACACCGCCGTCAACATCCAGCACATTGAGAGCCTGAACGACGTCGTCGCCCAGATCACCCATGTCAGGGTGCGCGAGACCGTGCCGGACTCGGTGTTCGATCGCGCCGACGCGATCGAGCTGATCGACCTCACGCCCGACGATTTGATCCAGCGCCTGAAGGAGGGCAAGGTCTATGTGCCCAAGCAGGCCGAGCGGGCACTGGAGCACTATTTCTCGCCGGGGAACCTGACGGCGTTGCGCGAACTCGCTTTGCGACGTACGGCCGAGCGGGTCGACGAGCAGCTCCTCAATCACATGCAGGCCAACGCGATTCCCGGGCCCTGGGCCGTCGGCGAGCGCATTCTCGTCTGCGTCAGCGAGGATCCGCGCGCGGCCGGTCTCGTGCGCTACACCAAGCGGCTGGCGGACCGGCTGCATGCGCCATTTACTGCGGTTTCGATCGAAACGCGGCGATCGCTGCAATTGTCCGATGAGCAGCGCGACCGGATTGCCGATACGCTTCGGCTCGCGGAATCGCTCGGCGGCGAGGCGTTGACGATTCCGGCGGTCGGCCGCCGTATTGCCGACGACGTCGTCAATTTCGCGCAAGGAAACAATGTCACCCAGATCGTGATCGGCAAGTCGACGCGCTCGCGCTGGTTCGAGATGACACGCGGCTCGGTGGTGCATGATCTGGTGCGCCGCGCCGGCAATATCAGCGTTCACGTCATTCCAGGCGACGAGCTGACCAGTGAGCCGGCGCCGAAGACGGCGGTGCAGACCGCGGCACGATCCGAGCCGTTCGATGCAATTCCTTATCTGAAGGCGCTCGGGATCACCGCGCTCGGCCTTGCCGCAGCGGTGGCCATTAAGCCGTATTTCGGCATCGAGAACGTTGATCTCATGTTCCTGACCGCGGTGGTTGCCGTGGCCGTCCGCTATGGGTTGTGGCCGTCGCTGCTGGCAAGCGTTGCTGCGTCACTGGCGTATAACTTCTTCTTCCTGCCGCCGGTCTACACCTTCACCATCACCGATCCGACCAACGTCGCGGCGTTCTTCTTCTTCATGCTGATCGCATTCGTGGTGTCGAATGTCGCAGCGCGCGTGCGCACCCAGGCCGATGCCGCCATCGGCCGGATCAGAATGAGCGAGCAGCTCTACGCCTTCAGCCGCAAGCTCGCCGGCACCGCGACGCTCGACGACGTGCTGTGGGCGACGGCCTACCAGATCGCATTGATGCTGAAAGTCCGGGTGGTGCTGCTGCTGCCGGACGAGGGCCTACTCACGGTGAAATCCGGCTATCCGCCCGAGGACGAGCTCGATCAGGCCGATCTTGCCGCCGCCAACTGGGCCTGGAGCAATGACCGCCCCGCCGGCCGGGGCTCGGACACGCTGCCGGGGGCAAAACGGCTGTTCCTGCCGATGCGCACCGGGCGCGGCCCGATCGGCGTCATCGGCATCGACGACGACCGTACCGGTCCGCTGCTGACACCGGACCAGCGCCGCCTGCTTGACGCGCTGGTCGATCAGGGCGCGCTGGCGGTCGAGCGCGTGCTGCTGGTCGAGGACATGGACCGCGTCAAGCGCACCGTCGAGTCCGAGCGGCTGCGCTCGGCGCTGTTGACCTCGATCTCCCATGATCTGAAGACGCCGCTCGCCTCGGTGCTGGGGGCGGCCTCCACCATGCGCGATCTTGCCGGCGCCCTCTCCGACACCGAGAAGCGCGACCTGCTCGCGACCGTGATCGACGAATCCGAGCGGCTCAACCGCTTCATCGCCAACCTGCTCGACATGACCAAGCTTGAATCGGGCGCCATCGTGCCCAACGCGGCGCTACATGATCTCAGCGAGATTGTGGGCAGCGCGCTGCGGCGTGCAGCCAAGATTCTCACCGCGCACGAGGTCGAGCTGGTGCTGGCCGCCGATCTGCCGATGCTGCAACTCGATGCGGTGCTGTTCGAGCAGGTGCTGTTTAACCTGCTCGACAACGCCGCGAAATATTCGCCACTCGAGACCACCATCTCGATCCGCAGCCGGCGCGACAGCGATCATGTCGTGCTCGAGATCGCGGACGAGGGGGCCGGCATCCCGATTGATGAGCTCGATAGCGTGTTCGACAAGTTCTATCGCGTGCAGAAAGGCGATCATGTCCGTCCCGGCACGGGGCTCGGGCTCGCCATCTCGCGCGGCTTCGTCGAGGCGATGCGGGGCACGATCTCGGCCGCCAACCGCAGCGACCGCAGTGGCGCCGTCCTCACCATCCGTCTTCCCGTTCCGGCAGACAGCCGCGCATTGGATACCGCCGCATGAGTGCTGCGCCGATCAAGGTCCTGGTTATCGACGACGAGCCGCCGATCCGCAAATTGCTGCGGATGGGGCTGACGACGCAAGGCTATGAGATCCTGGAAGCGTCGAACGGCAAGATCGCGCTGGAGAAGCTCGTTGAGGAGCCCGCGCTGATCATCCTCGATCTCGGCCTGCCCGACGTGCAGGGACACGAACTGCTGCGCACCATCCGTGCCCGCAACGAAGGCGTGCCGATCGTGGTGCTGTCGAGCCGCGGCGACGAAGCCGGCAAGGTGCAGGCACTCGATCTCGGCGCCGACGATTATCTGACCAAGCCGTTCGGCATGGACGAGCTTCTGGCCCGCCTGCGCGCCGCGCTGCGGCACCAGCTCCAGGTGCAGGGAGAGCGCCCGCTGTTTCGCAGCGGCGATCTCTCGGTCGATCTCGTCCGCCGCATCGTCAAAACCGGCGAGCGTGAGATAAAACTGTCGCCGAAGGAATACGACCTGCTGCGCGTGCTGGTGCAGCACGCCGGCAAGGTGCTCACCCACCGCTTTCTGCTGAAGGAGCTGTGGGACGAATTGACCGACGCGCAGTATTTGCGCGTCTATGTCCGCCAGCTCCGCCAGAAGATCGAAGCTGATCCCGAGCGGCCGCAATATGTGCTGACCGAGACGGGGATCGGGTACCGGTTGAAGGCGGGGGATTAGGCTCCGACTTCGACAGCCCGTAGGGTGGGCAAAGGCGCAAAGCGCCGTGCCCACCATTCTCGCGATTTTGATAAAGGTGGTGGGCACGCTTCGCTTTGCCCACCCTACGATATCGAGTGTTGGGCGAGCAGTTTCCTCAACCCGCCTTCCGATGTCGCGCCGTGGACCGATGCGCCTTCTTCGCGGTTCGCTGCCGTCCGGTCGCGCGGCGGGCATGCGACTTCGCCGCCGTCTTCTTGCCGCCACGCCCCTTCAGGCTCTGCTTCAGCGCATCCATCAGGCTGACAACGTTGCTGGGGCGTTCCTCGGGTTCCGGCAGCTCGATCTTCTTGCCGCTGGCCTTGCGTTTCACCAGCGCCTTCAGTGCGTTCTCGTACTCGTCCTTGAACTTGCCGGGGTCGAAATGGGCGGCCTTGGTCTGGAGGATGTGGCCGGCAAGCTCGACCATGTCCTTGGTGATCTTCGGGCTCTTGATGTCGTCGAAGAACTGGTCCTCGTCGCGCAGCTCGTAAGGAAAGCGCAGCGTGGTGCCGAGCAGGCCCTTGCCGAGCGGCTCGATCGCCATGATGTGTTCGCGGTTGGTGAGCACGATCTTGGCGAGCGCCACGCGCTCCTGGTCCTTCATGGCGTCGCGGATCACCGCAAAGGCATCGACGGCGGCCTTGCCGTCGGGTGCAAGATAATAGGGATGGTTGAGGTAACGCTGGTCGATCTCATCGCTCGGCACGAAGCTCTCGATGTCGATGGTATGGTTGCTCTCGATCTGGACCGCCTCGAGCTCCTCCGGCTCGATCTCGACATATTTGCCCTTGCGCAGCTCGTAGCCGCGGCCCTTCTGGTCGCTCTCGACGACATCGCCGGTCTCGGCATCGATCATCTGCTGCTTGAGCCGGTTGCCGGTCTCGCGGTTGATCAGGTGAAACCGCGTCTTCTCGGCCGCCGTGGTCGCCGGATAAAGCACGACCGGACAGCTGACCAGCGAGAGCTTCAACGTTCCCTTCCAATAGGCGCGCGGGGCCATTCCATTCTCCAGCGTTTTCAAGGCGTTTTGGAACCCCAACCGCCCCGCGGGGTTTTGGTTCCGGATGGGACTTTGGCCGTGATAGGCTTGAATCCCCGAAAGAGAAGCGGGACCGGTCGTGCTGCAAAAACTCTCCACCTATCGACAGAAACGTGATTTCGAGAAGACGCCGGAGCCGTCGGGCAAGACGGCGGTGACGCCGTCGAAGCAGCGGCGCTTCGTGATCCAGAAGCACGACGCGAGCCGGCTGCATTACGATCTCAGGCTCGAATTCGACGGCGTGTTCAAGTCCTGGGCGGTGACCAAGGGTCCCTCGCTCGATCCGCACGACAAGCGGCTGGCGGTCGAGGTCGAGGACCATCCGCTCGACTATGGCGATTTCGAAGGCACGATACCGGAAGGGCAGTACGGCGGCGGCACGGTGATGCTGTGGGATCGCGGCACCTGGGAGTCGGAAGATCCCGAACGCGGCTTCAAGAAGGGCGATTTGAAGTTCACCCTGCATGGAGACAAGTTGCACGGAAGCTGGGTCCTGGTCCGCATGCGCAACGACCGTACCGGCGGCAAGCGCACCAACTGGCTCTTGATCAAGCACCGCGACGAATTTGTCCGTGAAGGGGCCAAGAACGACATTCTCGATGAGGACAAGTCCGTCGCCTCCGGCCGTGCAATGGAGCAGATTGCCGAGGGCAAGGGGCGCGCGCCAAAGCCGTTCATGCTGGCCAAGGGTGCGAAGACCAAGGCCGACGCGGTCTGGCAATCCAACCGGGCCGAGGAAGCGAAAGGGCAAACGGTCAAGCCGGCGCCACGTACGGCATTGAAGGGCGGCAAGATCGTCAAGACCAGGACGGCGAAGAAGAAAGCCACAACTGCGACCAACGGCAAGAAGATCGCCGAGATACCGGACTTCGTGCCGCCGCAGCTCTGCACGTCGGTCGAGCGTCCGCCGGCCGGCGAAGGCTGGTGCCACGAGATCAAGTTCGACGGCTACCGCGTGCAGCTCCGCGTCGAGGACGGCAAGGCGACGCTGAAGACGCGCAAGGGCCTCGACTGGACCGACAAGTTCGCCTCGATCGCGAAGGAGGCGGCTGCGCTGCCGGACGTGATGATCGACGGAGAGATCGTGGCGCTCGATCACGACGGTGCGCCGAATTTCTCCTCGCTCCAGGCCGCGCTGTCGGACGGCAAGACCGAAGAGCTGATCTTCTTTGCCTTTGACCTCCTGTTCGCGGAGGATCTCGATTTTCGGCGTCTGCCGCTCGGCGAGCGCAAGGCGCGGCTGAAGCAGCTGCTGGGAGCGCGCAAGCGGAAATCGACTCAGATCCGCTATGTCGAGCATTTCGAAAGCGGCGGCGATGCGGTGCTGCAATCGGCCTGCAAGCTTGAGCTGGAAGGCGTGGTGTCGAAGAAGCTGGACGCGCCCTATCGCTCCGGCCGCACCGAGAGCTGGACCAAGGCAAAGTGCCGCGCCGGCCACGAGGTCGTGATCGGCGGCTACAAGACCACCAACGGCAAATTCCGCTCGCTGATGGCGGGCGTGCATCGCGGCGATCATCTCGTCTTTGTCGGCATGGTCGGCACCGGCTTTGGCGCCGACAAGGTCAAGCGCATCATGCCGTCCCTGAAGGCCATGGAGGCCAAGGAGAGCCCCTTCGGTGGCAAGAACGCGCCGAAGAAGAGCCGCGAGGTGCACTGGCTGAAGCCGGAGCTCGTCGCCGAGATCGAGTTCGCCGGCTTCACCGCCGACGGCAATATCCGCCAGGCCGCGTTCAAGGGCTTGCGGCAGGACAAGCCGGCCGAGGAGGTCGAGGCCGAGACGCCTGTCGACACCGAGCTCGCCGAGCCCACCCCCAGCAAGCGCGCGGCGAAGACGGCCAAGCGATCGAAGGACACCGGCACCGCCGAGGTGATGGGCGTCGTCATCTCCAAGCCGGACAAGGAGCTGTGGCCGGACGGCGGTGACGACGAGGGCGCGACGAAGCTCGATCTCGCGCGCTACTTCGAGGCGGTCGGCGACTGGATGATCGAACATCTGAAAGGGCGCCCGTGCTCGATCGTGCGTGCGCCCGACGGCATCGGCGGCGAGACGTTCTTCCAGCGTCACGCGATGCAGGGCACCTCGAATTTGCTCGAGCTGGCCAAGGTCTCAGGCGATCGCAAACCGTATCTGCAGATCGATCGCGTCGAAGGGCTGGCCGCCGTCGCGCAGATCGGCGGCGTCGAGCTGCATCCCTGGAATTGCGCACCTGATGCCTACGATACGCCGGGCCGGCTGGTGTTCGATCTCGATCCGGCGCCGGATGTGGAGTTCGCCGATGTCGTCGAGGCCGCCAAGGAGATGCGGCAGCGGCTGGCCGATGTCGGCATGGAGAGCTTCTGCAAGACCACGGGCGGCAAGGGCCTGCATGTGGTGGTACCGCTGCTTCACGGCGCGCGCGACAAGGTGAGCTGGAAGGAAGCCAAGGCCTTCGCGCAAGGCGTCTGCCAGTGGATGGCCGACGACGATCCAGAGCGCTATCTGCTCAACATGTCGAAGAAGCTGCGCAAGGGGAAGATCTTCCTCGACTATCTCCGCAACGACCGGATGTCGACGGCGGTGGCCCCGTTGTCGCCGCGGGCGCGCGCCGGGGCAACGGTCTCGATGCCCGTCACTTGGGCGCAGGTGAAGAGCGATCTCGATCCGAAGCGCTATACGCTGAGGACCGTGCCGGGCCTGCTGCCGCGGTCAAAGGCGTGGGAGGACTATGACGATGCGGCCGCCTCGATCAAGGCGGCGATCAAGAAGCTTGCGGGGAAAAAGAAGTAGGTCGCGCTCCGGGCACCGCGCCTGTAGGGTGGGCAAAGCGAAGCGTGCTCACGTTTTTTTCGTTGTAACGAATCTTTTTCATTACGACGAATAGGTGGGCACGGCGCAAGAGCGCCTTTGCCCACCTACGAGTTCTCGTCCTAGATCCGTCCCATCAGCAGCAGGATCAACAGGATGACGATGACCAACCCGAGGCCGCCGCCGCCGTAATAGCCGGTGCCGTAGAACGGGCCGCCGCCGATGCCGCTGAAGCCGCCGAGCAGGGCGATGACCAGAATGATCAGAATGATCGTACCGATTGACATGCGAATCTCCTCAGCCCTTTGTTGAAAGGGTCGTTTGCACCTGTCCCCTTGTGCGAGGGCAACTTGCCGCAGGTTTTTAAGTTCCGGGTTTGAAACAGGGCCACAGGTCCAAGTTGCATGGAACCTTTGCCGCTTCGTCCGGCATGACTATGTGAGGATTGATCGTCACGGGGCAGGGCCATGTCAGCACCGCTTGTCGTTTCTATTCCGCACCGTCTCGGCCGCGAGGAGGCGGTGCGCCGGCTCAAGGCCGGGCTCGGCCGGGCGGCAGCCAGCATTCCCGTGATGCAGGTCGAGGAGGAGCGCTGGACCGGCGACAGCATGGCGTTTCGTATTCGCGCGCTCGGACAGATCGCGACGGGTCAGGTCGACGTCGCTGAAGACCATGTCAAGGTCCAGGTGGTGCTGCCCTGGCTGTTGCAGCGCTTTGCCGAGATGGCGCAGGCCACGATCAGGAAGCGCGGGCAGTTGCTGCTGACCAAGGACGACGGAAAGTAGCTTCAGGCGCGCATGCGCGGCCGCGCGGGCCTGATGGCGCTTGCCGTGCGGGCCTCGATGACAGCGGCGGGAAAATCACCGAAAGCCTGGGTGACCGGCAGTTCGTGGCCCTCAAGGCCCGTCGCGGCATAGCCTGTGATATCGACGGTCGCGTCAAATCCCTCCAGCGCGGGCCATTCCCGGCCGGCTTGGGTGAACGGCGCGAACTGACGCCCGACCACGACGATCGCCGCAGCGCGGCCATGGCGGCGGGCGAAGGCAATGACATGGTCGGCATGTGCGCCGCGCACCGCCAGCGGCTGATAGTCGCCTTGAGCGAAGACGTCGGCGAGTTCATTGCGCAGCTTGAGAAGACGCCGTGTCCAGGCCAGCTTGAGCAGGCCGTCGGGCCAGCTCTTGATCAGGCCACGCCAATCCGGATCGTCCAACGAATCCAGCGCCGCGTGCCGCGCGCCAAAGTCGACCGGGCGACGGTTGTCGGGGTCGACCAGCGACAGGTCCCAGAACTCGGTGCCCTGGTAGAAGTCGGGCACGCCGGGCAGCGTCGCCTTGAGGGTGAGCTGGCTTAGAGAGTTCAAGGCGCCGAGCAGCGCCACGCGTCGGGCCAGCGTTTGCAGCGAATCCAGGAATTCCCCTGACAGTGCAGGATCGAGGATCTTGTCGATAAAGCTCTTGATGCCGTTCTCATAGGCTTCATGCGGGTTGAGCCAGCTCGTCTCTTCCTTGCCCTCGCGCGCGGCCTTCAGCGCATAGGCCTGGATGCGCTCGACGAAGCCGGCATCGACCGGCCCGTGCAGCGGCCAGGCTCCGAGCAGGGTCTGGTAGAGCATGTATTCGAACGTCGCCGACGGCGCGCGGTAATTGCCGTGGAGCGTGAGGTGCGGCGCGTTCAGCACCTTCCAGCGCGCCACCGCGCTGGTCCATTCGCCGGGAATCTCGCTGATCGACGCGATGCGCGCCCGGGCGTCCTCGCCGCGCTTGGTGTCGTGGGTGGCGGTCGCCGTCATTCCCAGCGGCCATTCCCTGGCGCGGGCCTGCATGGTCTCGTGGAAGGCGGAAATCGTGAGCCCGGTGCTGGCGGGATCGCCGCCGACCTCGTTCAGCGCGAGCAAGCGGTGGAATTGATAGAACGCGGTGTCTTCCAGCGACTTCGCCATCACCGGCCCGGTGAATTGCTGCACTTTCAGCGCAAAACGGCGCACGCGCGGGGCGCTGTGCGGGGGGCGGCCGGGCTTGAGCAGGTCCATGGTCAAGGCGTCGCGCAGGAAGTCGAAGATGCCTTCGTCCGCGGCGAACCATTCGGCGCGGGCGCGCGCGATGGTGTCGTCGATCAGCTTGCGGTCGGGCGCGGTCGGGCCGCTGTTGGTCAGATAGGTGCGGTACACCGGGAAATGCAGCACATAGAGCTCGAGCGCCTGCCGCAGGCTGTCGGCGGAGAAATCGCGCGTCGAGTAATGCCCGTTGGCGATGCGCGCGAGCAGGCGCGTCAGCACGGTGAATTCGCTGGTGAGCAGCGTCTCCAGCACGCGCCGCTTGGCGTCCTTGACGTAAGGCGCAAGCCGCGGCGGCCGGTTGCTGACCTGCCGCCAGGTCTCGTCCAGCGCCCCCAGTCCCCCGGCCTCGACCAGCGCATGGGTGATGACGTTCATCCATTCATAGCCGGTGGTGCCCTGAACCCCGGCGAAGTGCGGCAGGCGTTCGTGCTCGCACAGGATCTTCTCGATCACCGTGTAAAAGGGCTTTGTATTTCCTTGCGCGTCGCGCACCAGCCGGCGCAGCCGCTGGCAATATTGCGCGGGATCGCGCAGGCCGTCGATGTGATCGAGCCGGATGCCCTGCAGCTTGCCGCTGGCGATGAGCTGCTTCACCAGCCGGTGCGTGGCGGCGAAGGTGCTCGCGTCCTCGACGCGCAGACCCGCGAGCCCGTTGACGTCGAAGAAGCGGCGATAGTTGATATCGCTGGAGGCAAGCCGCCAGTGCCCGAGCTTGTAGTGCTGGCGCTCCAGCAGATGATGCAGCGCCAGCGTCGGCGCGGGACGATCCTTGGCGGCACGATAGGCGGCGAGGCCGCGTGCGATGACTTCGGCAGCACCAGGGATCTCCCTGAGCTCGGCCTTGAACGCGGGGGCTTCCTTGCGGTTGGGGCGGCGTAATCCGGTATAGCGCGCTGCGAGCGACAGCAGGCGCTTGCCGGCCTCCGTCTCGGCGGCATCCGCTTCCTTGACGATCATGCGCAGCATCTCGCCATAGCGCTCCGGCGCGACGGGCAGGCGATGTTCGAAATACCAGGCGGAAAAGCTTCCCTGGTCCGGATCGTAGCGCAGCTCGATGTCGCCGCGCTCGAGCGCCTCGCCATAGGACGCCCCCAGGATCGGCAGCAGCACGCCGCCGCGGGCGCGGTAGGCGAGCTGATCCCAGTCGATGTCGAAGGAGACCGCGTGGGGCGAAGCCTGGCCCCATTCCAGCACGTCGAGCCACCAGGGATTGTCGGCGAAATGCACGCCGACATGGTTGGGCACGAAGTCGATGATGAGGCCGAGGTCGTGCTTGGTCAGTGCCTCGCTCAGCCGGGCGAAGCCGGCCTCGCCGCCAAGCTCCGGATTGAACTGGCTGTGATCGACGGTGTCGTAGCCGTGGGTCGAGCCCTTGCGCGCCTTCATCACCGGCGAGGCATAGAGATGCGTGATCCCCAGCGCTTTCAGATAGGGCACCACCGCGGCGGCCTTGTCGAAATCGAAATCCGCGGTGAGCTGAAGCCGGTAGGTCGCGAGCGGAATGGCGGGAGGCATCCTAACCTCCGAGGCGCCAGACCACCGACCAGGGGGCAAGCCGGTCGCCGGTCTCGCCGCCCCAGATCGGCGTACCCGCGCTGACATTGGAGATGATTTCTTGGTCCGACAGGTTGGCGGACAGGCGAAGCACGGTGCCGTCGCCCATGCGCCAATGCGCGGTGAGCAGGCCGCTGTCGGCCGCCTCGGCCTCGCCGAAGCTCGCGCCCCTCAGCCGCGGCATGATCTCCTTGCGGCGAAGCGCGAGCAGCTCCCGGACCAGCGCGAGCCGCGCATCCTGCTGCGGCGTGCGGCCGGTCCAGTCGAGCACGGCCGATTGCAGCGTTGCCGGATCGAGCGGGTCGGGCACCTCGTCGCCGTACTTCTCGTAAGCCCAGGCATATTCCTGCTTGCGCCCCTTGCGGACGGCATCGGCCAGTTCGCCGTGGAAATCGCAGAAGAAGGGGAAAGGCGCCGTGGAGCCCCATTCTTCGCCCTGAAACAGCATCGGCACCATCGGCGCGAGCAGGGACACCGCGAGCGCCGCTTCGATCTGCTGCGATGATGCCAGGCTCTCGAGCCGGTCGCCGAGCGGACGGTTGCCGATCTGGTCGTGGTTTTGCAGGAAATTGACGAAGGTCGCCGGCGGCAGCTTGCCGCTCGGCTCGCCGCGCGGCTTCTTGCCCCAGAACTCCGAAACTTCGCCCTGGTAGACGAAGCCGGAGGCCAGCGCGCGGGCGAGATCGAGCCGCGGCGTTTGATAATCCGCGTAGTATCCGGCGAGCTCGCCGGTCAGCATCACGTGCCAGACGTGGTGATAGTCGTCGTTCCACTGTCCCCGATATTTCCCGTTCGGCGGCTCCTGCGCCGCGTCGAGCAGGCTGGCGCGATTGTCGCCGTTCTCCAGCACGAGATGGATGTGCCGCCCCGTGGCCTTGGCAAGCTCGCCTGCGGCGACGCTGAGGTCCTGCAGCATCGATTGCTCGCCGGGGATCGCCATGATGTGATTGGCGGCATCCAGCCTCAGGCCGTCGAAACGGTAGTCGCTGAGCCAGGACAGCGCATTCTCGACCGCGAATGCGCGCACCTGCGGCACGCGATAGTCGATCGCACTGCCCCAGGGCGTGTGGGCGTCGGTGAAGAAGGCCGGCGCATAGCGGCCGAGATAATTCCCCTCGGGCCCAAAATGATTGTAGACGACGTCGAGGAACACCATCAGGCCGCGCAGATGCGCTTCGTCGATCAGCGTCTTCAGGTCTTCGGGCCGGCCATAGGCGCTGTCGGGCGCATACCAAAGCACGCCGTCATAGCCCCAGCCGCGGCGCCCGGCGAAATCGGCCAGCGGCATCAATTCCAGCGCGGTGATGCCCGTTGCGACGAGATGATCGAGCTTGTCGATCATGGCGCGGTAAGTGCCTTCGGAGGTGAAGGTGCCGACATGGGTCTCGGTCAGCACCGTCTCTTCCCAGGGGCGGCCGCGCCAATCGCGCGCACGCCACGAAAAGGCGTCGTGATCGATCACCTCGCTCGGCCCGAACACATCCTCGGGCTGAAAGGCCGAGGCGGGATCGGGTACCTCGATCTCGTCGTCGATCCTGAACTTGTAGGGGCTGCCGGCGGTGAGGCCGGAAATCTCGGCCACGTACCAGCCATCCTGCCGGCGCTGCATCGCGTGTCTTCGGTCGAGCAGGAGGTCGACACGCCGCGCGCCAGGCGCCCACAGGCGAAACGACACGCCGTCCTTTGTCGGCCTGGCCCCGAAGGATGGCCTCATAGCGCCCCCGCGAAGGCGAGCACCGAGCGCGGCGGCGCCTTGCTGTCGCTCCCGGGCGGGAACTCGACCGTATTCAGCTTGGCATCGGTCGTGTTCAAGATCTGCTGCCAGCTCTTGTATTCGGTCATTTTGGGCAATTTGAATGCGATCTCTTCGGGGGCGGCGTTCAGTACGATAAAGATCGCGGCCCCACCCGGTTCCACCGGGCCCATCACATAGGAGAGGAATCTTCCCTCCGGGAATTTCCAGTCGTTCTCCGTCATTTCGTCGCCCGCAGGTGTCAGCCACAATGCGCCGTACGACACGCCGTCTGCGGGGCGGCCGTCGAGCCAGCGATGGCTGCGAAGCTGCGAGAACCGGCGGCGGATGTCGGCGAGATGGCCAACGAAATCGACCATGTCGTCGCCCTCTTTGCCGAGATTGTCCCAGCCGACCCAGCCGATCTCGTTGTCCTGGCAATAGGCGTTGTTGTTGCCGGATTGCGAGTTGCCGACCTCGTCGCCGGCGAGGATCAGCGGAACGCCCTGCGCCAGCATCAGGCAAGCCAGCACGTTCTTGCGAAGCTGACGGCGCAGGGCGAGGATCTGAGGATCGTCGGTCGGCCCCTCGACACCGCAATTGTTGCTGTGGTTGTCGTTGGAGCCGTCGCGATTGTCCTCGCCGTTGGCCTCGTTGTGCTTCTCGTTGTAGCTGAAGAGGTCGGCGAGCGTGAAGCCGTCATGGACGGTGATGTGATTGATGCTGGCGCGCGGCCGCCGTCCGTCATGGTTGAACAGGTCGGACGATGCCGTCATCCGGCTGGAGATGTCGCCGATCAGGCTGCCTTCGCCGCTCCAGTAGCGGCGCATGGCGCTGCGATAGCGATCATTCCATTCCGACCATTGCGAGGGGAATGCGCCGACCTGATAGCCGCCAAGGCCGAGGTCCCAGGGTTCGGCGACGAGCTTGACGGTCGCAAGCACCGGATCCTGCCGGATCGCGGTCAGGAACGAGATGCCGCGATCATAACCGTTCGGCCCGCGCGCGAGCGTGGTGGCAAGGTCGAAGCGGAAGCCGTCGACGTGGCAGACCTCGACCCAGTAGCGCAAGGAGTCCATCACCATCTGCAGCACGCGCGGATGGGTGAGATTCACCGACGAGCCGCAGCCGGTGAAGTCGTCGTAATAGCGCGGGTTCTCGCGGTTGAGCCAGTAATAGGAGGCGTTGTCGATGCCGCGGTAGCACAGCGTCGGGCCGAGATGGTTGCCCTCGGCGGTGTGGTTGTAGACGACGTCGAGCATCACCTCGATGCCGGCATCGTGCAGGCGCGCCACCGTGGTGCGGAAGGAGTCGAGCGCATTGTCCTGGGCGTAGCGCAGCTCAGGCGCGAAGAAGGAGAGCGAGTTGTAGCCCCAGTAATTGGCGAGCTTCTTCTCGACCAGGATGCGGTCGTCGACGAAGCTGTGCACCGGCAGCAGCTCCACCGTGGTGACGCCGAGCTTCTTCAGGTGCTCGATCATCGCCGGCGAAGACAGCCCGCCATAGGTGCCCCGCAGGTTCGGCGGCACGTCGTCGCGCTTCTGGGTCAAACCCTTGACGTGGGCCTCGTAGATGACGGTGTCTTCCCAGGGGATATTGGGACGGATCTCGCGGCGGCCCCAGTTGAAGGTCTCGTCGACCACGACGGCCTTGGGCATGCCGCGGGCATTGTCGCGCCGATCGAAGGACAGATCCTCGCGTGGGCTCCCGGTGCGGTAGGCGAAATGCGCATCGCTCCAGACCAGGCGTCCCGCGAGCCGCTTGGCATAGGGATCGAGCAGCAGCTTGTTCGCGTTGAAGCGGTGGCCGTGCTCGGGCTCGTAGGGGCCGTGCACGCGATAACCGTAGAGCTGGCCGGGCGAGACGTCGTTGAGATAGCCGTGCCAGACATCTTCGGTTCTTTCCGGCAGCTCGATGCGCTCGAGCTCGCGGCGGCCTTGCGTGTCGAACAGGCAGAGTTCGACCTTCTGTGCGTTCGCGGAGAACAGCGCGAAATTGGTGCCGCGTCCGTCCCAGCTTGCGCCGAGGCGTGCAGGCGATCCGGCAGTCAGGCGCATGTGTCAGCTTTCCGGAACGAGAAAGATCGCGGCGAGCGGCGGAATGGTGAGGCGGAGCTCGGGCGCCTTGCCTTCAACGGCATGAACCTCGCCGATGTTCCCGACATTGCTGCCGCCATAATGGGCGGAGTCCGAATTGAACACTTCCTTCCACTTGCCGGCAAAGGGCACACGAACGCGATAGTTGCGATAGACATTGGGTGAGAAGTTGATGATGACGAGACACCGCGCCTGCTCGTCAAATCCCTTGCGCAGCCAGGCGAACACGTTGCGGTTGGCGTCATCCGTGATCAGCCATTCGAAGCCGGCCTGGTCGCAGTCCATCTGGTGCAGCGCCGGCACCGCGCGATAGAGCCGGTTGAGGTCCCGGATCAGTGACTGAATGCCGGAATGATACTTGTATTCGAGCAGGTGCCAGTCGAGCGACTGGTCGTGATTCCATTCGCGGCTTTGGGCGATTTCCGCGCCCATGAACAACAGCTTCTTGCCGGGATGGCCGAACATGAAACTGTAATAGGCGCGCAAATTCGCAAAGCGCTGCCACTCGTCGCCGGGCATGCGGCCGAAGATCGAGCGCTTGCCGTGCACGACCTCGTCGTGGGACAGCGGCAGGATGAAGTTTTCCGAGAACGCGTAGTGCAGGCCGAACAGGATCTCGCCGTGATGGTGCTTGCGGTGAACAGGGTCCTTGCTGATGTAGTTCAGCGTGTCGTGCATCCAGCCCATGTTCCACTTGTAGCCGAAGCCGAGCCCGCCGAACTCGACGGGGCGCGAGACCTGAGGCCAGGCGGTGGACTCCTCGGCCGCCGTGGTCGCCTGCGGGAAGCGCGCGAAGACCTCGGTGTTGAAGCGGCGCAGGAAGTTGATCGCCTCGATGTTTTCGCGGCCGCCATACTGGTTCGGGATCCAGGCGCCGGGCGGCCGGCTGTAGTCGAGATAGAGCATGGACGCGACGGCATCGACGCGTAAGCCGTCGATCGCATAGCGCTCCATCCAGAACAGTGCGTTCGACACCAGGAAGTTCGTCACTTCGGTGCGGCCGTAATTGTAGATCAAGGTGCCCCAGTCGAGGTGGCGGCCCTGGAGCGGGTTGGCGTGCTCGTAGAGCGCGGTGCCGTCGAAACTGCCAAGCCCGTGCGGATCGTCGGGGAAGTGACCGGGCACCCAATCGAGCAGCACGCCGACACCCTCGCGGTGGCAGGCATCGACGAGGGCGGCAAAATCCTCCGGCGTGCCGAAGCGGCTGGTCGGCGCATAGAGGCCGGTCGGCTGATAGCCCCAGGAGCCGTCGAAGGGATGCTCGCTCACGGGCAGGAATTCGAGATGGGTGAAGCCCATGTCGCGGGCATAGGCCGGCAACTGTTCGGCCAGCTCGCGATAGGTCAGCCATTCATCGCCGTTCTTGCGACGCCACGAGCCGAGATGGACCTCATAGATCGACATCGGCGCCGACAGCGCGTTGATGCCGTCGGGCGCCGGGCGTGGCCGTGGCAAATGCGTTTCGTCGAACACGATGGAGGCCGTCTTCGGACGGACTTCGCTGGCAAAGGCCATCGGGTCTGATTTCAGCGGAAGCAGATGGCCGTGCGGCCCGATGATCTCGAACTTGTAGTGATCGCCGGCTTTGGCATGCGGAATGAACAATTCCCAATACCCGGCGCCGCGCACCCGCATCGGATGGCGCCGTCCGTCCCAGAAATTGAAATCGCCGACCACGGAAACGCGGCGTGCGTTCGGGGCCAGTACCACGAAGCCGATGCCGTCGATGCCCTCGAGCCGCATCGGATGCGCCCCGAGCTTGTCGTAGAGGCGCTGATCGGTGCCTTCGCCGAGCAAATAGAGGTCGAAATCGGTCAGGATCGGCGGAAAGCGGTAGGCGTCCTCGAACTCCACGACGTTGCCGCCAAATTTTGCGCGCAGCTGATAGTGCTTCGAGCCATTGGGTAGGGCGCCGATGAACAGGCCGGAATCATGCACGCGGTCGAGCGGAGCGACTTCGCCATGCTCGCCAACTGCCTCGACATTTGAGGCCTCGGGGAGAAAAGCGCGCACCACGCTTTTATCGCCTTCGGGGTGCAGCCCGAGATAGTGGAAGGGGTCGGAGTGGCGGCCCTCGATGATCGCATAGGCCTCGGCAGGCAGTTTAGGCATGGGCTTCGCTCCCGGGACTGGACAGAATGCGAAGCAGTCCGGTCAGCGGCGCATGGAGCCCCTCAGGCCGGTTGGACAGCTCGTACTCTACTTCATCGAAGGCTTGATCAAGCAGGAAAAACCTTAACAGGCCTTCCGCGGATTGCCGATCCTCCGGCCACAGCCGTCGATCGGTCATGGCTTCGCGATAGGCGGACAGGAAGGTTGCGGCGGCTCGCTCGCGCCATTCGTCGAGCGCGGCGGTGATCCGGCCCTGCTCGTCGGAAGCGCCCGTGAGCGCACGGCTCAGCGCCGCGTTAACCGAAAGATCGATCGAGCGGATCAGGCCGGCGACGTCGCGCGCGGCCGGCGCCTTGCGCCGCTTGTCGGCCAGCGGCAGACGCGGATCGCCGTCGAAGTCGATGATGAAGATATCGTCCTTCACGATCAAAGTTTGCCCGAGGCGGAAGTCGCCATGATGACGGATGCTCAGCCCGCCGATCCCGGAAGGCAATAGCGCATTCAGGTGGTCGGGCAGGGACGTGCGCACGGCGGCGAGCCGGTCGATCAACGGTCGGTCCGCCTCCCGCAGGCCGTCGCGGCTGTCGGCCAGCCGCTCGAAAACCCGCTCGGCCCGTGCCTTGAGGTCGGACACAAATCGTTTGGCGTGCGCAGAGCCGATCGGCTCTGGAGCAAGATCGTGCGGCTCTGCCGCCGCCAAGGCAACATGCAACTCGCCGAGCCGCCGGCCGATCTGCGCGATGAAGTGCAGATAAGGCGCTTGCTCCTGGGTCTCGCGCGGCGCTTCGCCTGCCGATAGCACGCGCTGCTCGTCGATATAGCGATCGAGATAGCCCGTGGTCACGGTCCAGCCGTCACCCTGGTTCTCGACATAAGCATGGAGCACGCCGAGCGTGCTGCGCTGATCGCCTTCGACCAGCTCGACGCTGCCGAGCAGCGCCGGCGTATTGGCAAAGCGCGCGACCTCGGTGAGATAATGGCCGATCTCGATCTCGGGGTTGATGCCGCCTTCGAGCTGGCGATAGAGCTTGGCGACGTACTGGTTGTCGACCAGCGCGGTGCTGTTCGATTGCTCGATCGCGCGGATGCGTTCGGGCTCCTTGATGGTGTAATCGGCGAAGCGGCTGGTCGCCTTGAACTCCAGCCGCAGATTGTTTTCTTCCACCACCAAATTCTGCGACAGGTTGCGCAGGAACAGGCCGATGAAGATCTGATCGGTCGCCACGTCGAGCAGCGTGCCCTCTCGCGCACCCTGGCGGACGGCGGCGAGCGCCTTCGGGTTGAAGCGCTCACGGTCGAAGCGCACCCACTCGATCTGCATCGGCAGCACGTAGCGCGACGCGGCGTCCTGGTCGGCCTTCTGGAAAAAAGCGATCCAGGGCCTGTTGTCGCCGATGTCGCAGAACGGCACGGCCGAGGTCAGCGTGGTTTTGATCTGCTTGGGATTGTGCTCGGGATACCACCGCGTCCGCGACAAGAATCCCGGTAGCACGTCGCGCTCGAACACGCCGCGCTCGCGGGCGAGCGACACCCAGTTCGAGTTCACCGGCACCACCAGCGTCTCGAACTCCGGCACCGCGCGCGGCGTCACCGGCTCGGACTTGTCGCGTTCCTGAAGCTGGAACCAGTAGAAGCCGTAAGGCCCCAGCGTGATCATGTAGGGCAGTTCGCCGATCGCAGGAAAGCGGGTGCGGCCGAGCATCTCCTGCGGGATGCGGTCCTTCCAGGGCGACAGGTCGAGCTCGGTCGCTTGCGCTGCGCGCGACAAATTGGCGACGCAGAGGATCACTTCGTCGCGATATTGCCGGACATAGGCCAGCACGGCGCGGTTGGCGGGGCGGATGAAGGTCATGGTGCCGCGGCCGAAAGCGAGCGTCGACTTGCGCACGGAGATCAGCCGCTTGGTGGCGCTGAGCAGCGACGACAGGCTGCGCGACTGGGCTTCGACGTTCACGGATTCGTAGCCGTAGACGGGGTCCATGATCAGCGGCGCATAGAGGCGGGCGGGGTCACAGCGCGAGAAGCCGCCGTTGCGGTCCGGGCTCCACTGCATCGGCGTGCGCACGCCGTTGCGGTCGCCGAGATAGATGTTGTCGCCCATCCCGATCTCGTCGCCGTAATAGATGATCGGCGTGCCGGGGAAGGACAGCAGCAGGGAATTCATCAGCTCGATCTTGCGCCGGTCGTTGTCCATCAGCGGCGCAAGGCGCCTACGGATGCCGACATTGATGCGGGCGCGGGGATCGTTTGCGTAGGTGGTCCAGAGATAGTCGCGCTCGACGTCGGTGACCATCTCAAGCGTGAGTTCGTCATGGTTGCGCAGGAACAGCGCCCATTGGCAGCTCGCCGGAATATCAGGTGTCTGGCGCAGAATGTCCGTGATCGGAAAGCGGTCCTCCTGCGCGATCGCCATGTAGATGCGCGGCATCAGCGGGAAGTGGTAGGCCATGTGGCACTCGTCGCCACGGCCGAAATATTCCTGCACGTCCTCCGGCCATTGATTGGCCTCGGCCAGCAGCAGCTTGCCCTTGGAGTAGGAATCCAGCTCGTGGCGCAGGCGCTTGATGATCGCATGCGTCTCGGGAAGGTTCTCGTTCGAGGTGCCCTCGCGCTCACACAGATAGGGAATGGCATCGAGCCGGAAGCCGTCGACGCCGGCGTCCAGCCAGCGCTTCATCACCTGGATCAGCGCGCTGACCACGCGCGGATTGTCGAAATTGAGATCCGGCTGGTGCGAGAAGAAGCGGTGCCAGTAGAACGCACCGGCCTCGTGATCCCAGGTCCAGTTCGACTTCTCGGTGTCGGTGAAGATGATCCGCGTGCCCTGGTATTTCTGGTCGGTGTCGCTCCAGACATACCAGTTGCGGGCGCTGGAGCCGGGATGGCTGCGGCGCGCGCGCTTGAACCATTTGTGCTGGTCCGAGGTGTGGTTGACGACCAGCTCGGTGATGACGCGCAGGCCGCGCTTCTGCGCTTCCTGGATGAAGCGCTTGAAATCCTTCATGGTCCCGAAATCGGGATTGACCGAGCCGTAGTCGGCGATGTCGTAGCCGTCGTCGCGCCCCGGCGAGGGATAGAACGGCAAAAGCCACAGCGCGGTGACGCCGAGCTCCTGCAGATAGGGCAACTTCTCGGTCAGACCGGCGAAATCGCCGATGCCGTCATTGTTGCTGTCGGCGAAGGCCTTGACGTGGAGCTGATAGATAATGG
Source organism: Bradyrhizobium sp. WSM2793 (assembly GCF_000379585.1). Lineage (NCBI taxonomy): Bacteria > Pseudomonadati > Pseudomonadota > Alphaproteobacteria > Hyphomicrobiales > Nitrobacteraceae > Bradyrhizobium > Bradyrhizobium sp. WSM2793. The sequence goes on from NZ_KB902780.1 coordinate 163,044, forward strand.
CGTCCTTGTACCAGAGCTCATCCACGATCTCGGCAGCCTCAAGCTTCTTGGTGTCGACGGAAGACAGAACATTCATGGCGTGACCCCTTACGCCAGGCAGCGGAACAAGAGCGCCGGATCGCGGTCGGGATCGATACGCAACCTGATCCCGCCCCATTCGATGCGGGACTGTTCGCCGGTGAGAAGGTTTTCGAGTTTCGTCACATGGTGCCGCTGCCCGCCGGCGTCAACGGTGACGTCGCCCAGCGGCAGCCAGCACTCGCGCAAATGGCCCGAAAGCGCGATCACGACGAGGACGGTATTGGCAGGCTCGGCCGCTTCCTTGACGAAGGCGATCGTCTCGCCGTCTTCAACGCCGAGAAACCGCAAGTTCGCCGTTTGCTGGAGCGCGGCATTGTCGTTGCGGATGCGGTTGAGCGCGGCAATGTAGGACTTGATGTTGCCGGGACGGTCCCAGTCGCGTTGCCGGATCTGGTATTTCTCGGAATCCAGATATTCCTCGCGGCCGGGCATCGCCTCGTGTTCGAGCAGCTCGAACCCGCTGTAGACGCCGTAACTGCCCGACAATGTTGCCGCCAGCGCAACGCGCGACTTGAACACCCAGGCTTCGCCGCTCTGGAGATGATAGGGCAGCAGGTCGGGCGTGTTGACGAACAGGTTCGGGCGATAGAAGTCGCGCTCGGGATAGCGCGTCAGCTCGCCGAGATATTGCTCCAGCTCCCACCTTGTCGTGCGCCAGGGGAAATAGGTGAAGGACTGCGCAAAGCCGAGCTTGGCGAGGCCCTTCATCAGCTTCGGCCGGGCAAACGTCTTGGAGAACAGGATCACCTCGGGATGCCGGCGGCGGATGTCGCGGATCAGCCAGTCCCAGAACGCAAGCGGCGCGGTGTCGTGGTTGTCGATGGCGAAGATGGTGACGCCTTGGTCGATCCAGAACAGCATGGCGTCGCGAAACCCATTCCATAGCCCGGCCCGGTCGACGGAATTGAAATCGGGGATCACGATGTCCGAATAGGGTCCATCGGCCGTCCGCACCGAGCGGTCCGGCCGCCATTTGAACCATTCCGGATGCTGCGTCAGCCAGGGATGGTCGGGCGAGCATTGCACGGCGAAATCAAGCGCGAGCTCGAGACCATATTCCAGGCAGGTCGCGACCAGTGCGCGGAAATCCTCGATGGTGCCGAGCTCGGGATGCAGCGCATCGTGGCCGCCCTCGGCGGCTCCGATCGCGTAGGGCGAGCCGGGCTCGCCTTCGGTTGCCACCGGCGCATTGTTGCGGCCCTTGCGGCGGCGACGGCCGATCGGGTGGATCGGCGTGAAATAGAGCACGTCAAAACCCATCGCGGCGATATCAGGCACGCGGGCGATGCAGTCTCGCAGCGTGCCGTGCTGGCCGGCGACCTGGCTCTGGCTGCGCGGCATCATCTGATACCAGGCGCCGAAGCGCGCCTTGTCGCGGTCGACGGTCAGCGGGAAGGGCTGCGAGCGGGTCAGGTCTGGCCTGGACTGGCTCTCTGCCATGGCATTGCCGAGTTCGGCGGCAAGCAGCGAGGCGACATCGCCGGTCTGAAGATAATCCTCGCACTGTCTGACGATGACGGCCGCCGCGTCCCGTCGTGCGCCATGCGCCTTGGTCAGGAGCCCGGCCCCCTCGATCGCATCGAGGCTGACATCGGCACCCATTCGCTGCTTGCGCGCGACCCCGTGCGACCAGGTGGCGAACTCGTCGGTCCAGGCTTCGACGGCATAGACGTATTGCCCGGGCTCAACAGGTGTGAATCCGCCGGACCAACGGTCGTTGCCCCGATGGTCCATCGGCTCGTGCTTCCAGTCGCGGTCCTGCTCGCGGCGCCAGATCAGCGCGGCCCCGACCACGGCATCGCCATCGCGGTAGACATCGGCCCACACCTCCATGCGCTCACCCGCGATCCGCTTCACGGCGAAGCGGCCGGCGTCGATTGCGGGATAGACGTCCTCGATCAGGAAAGCGCTGCCGGCTGCGGCACTTTCGACAGTTTGAATTGTCTTGTTCACGGTGATGCCATTGACAAGAAAGCAGGAGCCCGTTTCCCTTGTCGGGAACCTACGCTTGATACCTATATAGAAAGCCGGTTGTGTGTCATTAGTTCCCTCGGGAACGGGTAGCGCGGTCTGCGAGTTAGGGCTGACTAACGTCTTCCACCGTCTCGTTAAAATTGATGCCCCCGGCAAAAGGGTGGCCTGCAAGCTGCGTGCCGAATGGATCTTTTAGCTCAAGCCCGCATCAAGGGCGTTCAATCCGAATTCATCGACGCCCTCGGAAAGCTGCGGGTCACCGATCCCGTGGCCCTCAAATCCATCCTCGATGCCCTGCCGGAGAAGCGGGTTTACCGCTTCGTCAGCGGGCCGGTCGTGGTCCGCGCCTTAGGGCATCCGCGCACCGAATTGGCGACGATCGGCGCGCCGCCGCTGAAGTGGAAATTGACCGCAAAGGCGGAGGTGATCGCCGAGGGCAAGGCCCGCGAGCCCGTGATCGCCTGGCCTGCCGGCCTGCCGCTCGGCTATCACCGGTTGACACTGACTGATGCGGAAGGTGTGACGGAAGAGGTGCCGATGATCGTGGCGCCCGAGCGCGCCTTCGGCGGCGATTTCGACCGCGGCTGGCTGCTTGCCGTGCAGCTCTACAGCGTCCGTTCGGACCGCAATTGGGGCATCGGCGATTTCACTGATCTTGCCGACCTGGTCCGGCTCGCAAAGCAACTCGGAGCCGACGGCGTCGGGCTCAATCCGCTGCATGTCCTGTTCGACGACCACCCGGCCGATTGCAGCCCTTATTCGCCGAACAGCCGGCTGTTCCTCAATCCGCTCTATATCGACGTCGAAGCGATCCCGGAATTTTCCCCCGACCTCGTCCCCGACGCCGCCGCGACCGCCGCCCGTCTGCGCCAAGGCGATCGCGTTCCCTATGCCGATATGGCGGCTTTGAAATGGCTGGGCCTGCGCGCCGCCTTTGACAGCTTCGTGACGACGGCAAGCGCGGCGCGCCGCAAGGCGTTCGACGCCTTCCGCGCCGCCCGCGCGCCCCTATTGTCCCGCTTCGCCTGCTTCGAGGTGCTGCGCCATCGTTTCACCGCGCCATGGTGGGAATGGCCGGTTGAATGGCAGCAACCGGATGAGGCAAAATGCGCCAGCTTGCGCAATGGGCCTGACAAGCGCGAGGTCGAGTTCGTCGAATTCGTGCAATGGACCGCAGATAGCCAGCTGCATGCTGCCAAGGAGCTTGCCAGCCAGCTCGGCATGCGCGTCGGGCTCTATCTCGATGTCGCCGTCGGCGTGCAGTCCAACGGCTTCGATGCCTGGAACGAGCAGATGGCGATCTCCCGTCATCTCGCCGTCGGCGCGCCGCCCGACGTGCTCAACACCATCGGCCAAGACTGGGGCCTTGCCGGCTTCAACGCCGGCGGCCTGGAAGCGCAATCCTTCGTGCCGTTCGCCGACATGCTCGCCGCTTCAATGCGCCATGCCGGCGCTATCAGGCTCGATCACGTGCTCGGGCTGAAGCGGCTTTATCTGGTGCCGCGCGGCTTCAAGCCGGACAACGGTGCCTATGTGCAGATGCCGTTCGAGGCGCTGCTTGGCGCGGTGGCGCGCGAGAGCGCGGCCCACAAATGCATCGTGATCGGCGAGGACCTCGGCACCGTGCCGGAAGGTTTTCGCGAGATGATGCAGGATTTCGGTATCTGGTCCTATCTCGTCATGATGTTCGAGCGCGACGATGCCGGCCATTTCCGCAACGTCGACCATTACCGTCCCAACGCGCTGGTCACGCTGAACACGCATGATTTGTCGACCTATGCCGGCTGGCGCTCCTTCAGCGACCTCAAGATGAAGCGCTCGCTCGGGCTCGATCCCGGCGAGAACGACCAGGCGCGCTGGGATGCGCTCGGCAGGCTCGACGAGATCCTGCGCCAGAACGGCATTCGTGCCAACGACCTCTATTCCGTGCTGGCCTTCCTGTCGCGCACGCCGTCGCGGCTGCTCGCGGTCTCAATGGAGGATCTGCTCGGCGTGATCGACCAGCCCAACATTCCCGGCACGATCGACGAACATCCGAATTGGCGTCAGCGCTTGCCGGTCGCGCTCGACAAGATCGCCGCGAAGGTCGACCTCACGGCCTTGCGAGCCGCGACGCGGGAACGTTCGCTGAATGGCGGGAGTTGACGCGCGAGGGTTACAAGGGCTCTTTCAAGGCTCGCACGACATTGTCTCAGAGGATCGAGGACTATGCGCTGATCGGTGATTGCGAGACCGCGGCGCTGGTCGGGCGCAACGGCTCGATCGACTGGCTGTGCTGGCCGGCCTTCGATTCCGATGCCTGCTTTGCCGCCATCCTCGGCACCCACAAGAATGGCCGCTGGCTGATCGCACCGGGCGAGGACGTCACGAAGATTTCGCGCCGCTATCTCGGCAACACTCTCATCCTCGAAACGCGTTTCGAGACGAAGAGCGGCACCGTCGCGCTGATCGATTTCATGCCGCCGCGCGGCAAGGCGTCCGACATCGTGCGGCTGGTCCGCGGCGTCAGCGGCGCGGTGAAGATGCGGATGGAGCTCGTCATCCGCTTCGGCTTCGGTACCGATATCCCCTGGGTGCGGCGGATCGACCATTCGCTGATGGCAATCGCCGGCCAGGACATGACGGTGCTGCGCACGCCGGTCGAGACCCGCGGCGAGGATCTGACCACGGTGTCCGATTTCGAGGTGAAGGCCGGCGAGACGGTACCCTTCGTGCTGACCTACGGCCCCTCGCATCTGGAGCCGCCCGCGCCGATCGATCCGGAGATCGCGCTTCAGGACACCGAAAAGTTTTGGCAGGATTGGTGCGGCCACTGCACCCGCGACGGCGACTATCAAGACCTCGTCATGCGCTCGCTGATCACGCTGAAGGCGCTGACCTTCGCGCCGACCGGCGGCATCGTCGCGGCACCCACCACCTCGCTGCCGGAAAAGCTCGGGGGCAGCAGGAACTGGGATTATCGTTTCTGCTGGCTGCGCGACGCCACCTTCACGCTGCTGGCGCTGATGAACTCGGGCTATACCGAGGAAGCCCTGGCCTGGCACAATTGGCTGCTGCGCGCGGCGGCCGGCTCGCCGGCGAACATGCAGATCATGTACGGCATCTGGGGCCAGCGGCGGCTCTTGGAATGGGAGGCGGGCTGGCTCGACGGCTATGAGGGCGCGAGGCCGGTGCGCGTCGGCAATGCCGCGCATGCGCAGCTCCAGCTCGACGTCTACGGCGAGCTGATCGACGCCTTCCACCAGTCGCGCATGGCCAAGCTCAAGCTCGATGATGAAACGACATGGGCGCTGGAATGTGCCGTGCTCAATCATCTGGCCGAAGTGTGGGACCGGCCCGATCACGGCATCTGGGAGCGGCGCGGCCAGCCCAGGCACTACGTCTTCTCCAAGGTGATGACCTGGGTCGCCTTCGACCGCGGCATCAAGAGCGCCGAGACCTTCGGCTTCAAGGCGCCGCTGCTGCACTGGCGTACCTTGCGCGAGGCCATTCATCGCGACGTCTGCAACCGGGGGTTCGACGTGGAGGAAAATGCCTTCGTCGAATCCTACAGCTCGAAGCTGCTCGACGCCAGCGTGCTGCTCCTGCCGGCCGTGGGCTTCCTGCCGCCGTCGGACCCGCGCATCCGTGGCACCATCGCCGCGGTCGAGACATGCCTGATGCGCGACGGCTTCGTGCTGCGGCACGATCCGCGCGAGCTGCCTGCGGGGCAGCCGCCGCTCGAAGGCGCGTTTCTGGCCTGCAGCCTGTGGCTCGCCGATGCCCATGTGCTCGCCGGCGATCTCGACAAGGCGCAGATCTTGCTCGATCGCGTCGTGGGCATCGCGAACGATGTCGGCTTGCTGGCGGAGGAATACGATTCAGTCGCCCGGCGCCAGACCGGGAATTTCCCGCAGGCGCTGACGCACATCGCGCTGATCAACACCGCGCATAATCTGTCGGCGGCAAGACAGGAGAGCGAGAAGCCGGCGGTGCAGCGGTCGAAGTAGTCATAGCCGCTTGCCCCTAGACCCCGAGCCACTCTAGGCCGCCCGCAAGCTCGCCTACGGCAAAGTCTACTTGCAGGACGCGGCGATGCATCGGAGTGGTCGCCGCGTCGGATGCATGGAGAATCGGCGTCGCATAGAGCCAGATATCGCCTGCCTCGGCCACACACGCGATGGTGCCACAATGCCGGACGACGTCCTTTACGTCCTCCTCGGCAATCCGCCCAAGCTTATGCGATCCGGGCGCGATCAGAAGCGGCGCATTGCTTGCCGGGACAGGATCAATATGAACTCGCAAAGTTACCATACCCGATAGCAATGCGAAGGGCGGCTCGACGTGTTGCATGCCGCTCTTGATGCTCCATGTTTCGAAGCCGTCGACCGGTACGCGCGCTTTCACGGCGACCGTGCGATCCTGATGCCAGCCCAGCGCCCAGTTCGTCGCAGCTGTCTTGTCGAACAGGATGGCCCTGACCGGGCGGCAGGCTTCTCCGAGCGCCGACGCGGCACAGCTTCCGATATCTCCGCTCGTGGCCAGGAAGGGCGCGAGGCCTTCGACGCCTCTTAGTCTCAGGCCCGCGTGGTCAGGCGGCAGATGGGACAGAATTGCCTTGAGCTGGCTCACCGCATCTGAGGTCAGCGCCCGCCGGAATAGCTGCGCGCCATCATCCAGAAGAGTGAGATGTTCAATTCCCAAGATCGCACACCGAATTAGGCCGATCGCTCAGCCCACCCCATTCCGCTTCAAGATCATCTCCATCGCTTCGGCAAAACCATCCTGCTCGTTGCTCGCGGTGACGTGCGTCGCCTGGTCCTTGACGTTGTCGGTGGCGTTGCCCATGGCGATCGAGATGCCGCTGACGGCGAACATCGCAAGGTCGTTCTGCATGTCGCCGATGGTGGCGACGGCGCCGGTCGCAATGCCCAGGCGCCTGGCCATCGCCTCGACGAAGGTGCCCTTGTTGAAGCCGGGCGGGGTGATGTCGAGATAATAGGTCTGCGAGCGCACTGCCGTTGCCTCGTTGCCTAGCGCCTCCTGCATCGCCTTCTCGCAAGCCTCGAGCCTGGCGGCGTCGGCGCTGGCGCCGACGATCTTGCAGGCGCTCGAAAGGTAAGGCGAAAAGTCCGTCACGATGGTGGGATCGGAGCGGATCGTATGCTGCTCGTGCGCGACGTATTTACCGCTGGGGTTGTCGATCAGCCACTTGTCGGTGGTGAACAGCCAGATGTCGGCGCCGAACTTGCGGAGGATCTGCAAGGACCGCTCGGCCGCGCTGGCCGGGATTAGGTGCTGCTCGACCGGCCGCATCTCCGGATCGACGATCGAGGAGCCGTTGAACGGGCCGACCGGCAGCCAGAGCGCCAGCGGCTCGATCAGGAAGCGCATGCCGATGGCCGGACGGCTGGAGGTGATGGTGAAGCCGATGCCGGCCTTGTGCAGCCGCTGCACCGCACTCCTCGCGCGTTCCGTCAGCGTCTTGTCCTTGGTCAGCAGCGTGCCGTCGACGTCGGACACTACGAGTGAGATTTGCGTCATGACAGGACCTAACGGTTTTGCCTCAGCGTTTCGCAGTACCCAGTTTCAGCTGCCGCACCACGCCGTCCACGATCGCTTCGACGGTCTCGTCGATCGAGACGGTGATGACGTGCTCGCCCGCCTCCGGCGGCTCCAGCGTATCGAACTGGCTCGTCAGTAGCCCAGGCGGCATGAAATGCCCCTTGCGCTGCGCCAGCCGTTCGGCGATCAGCTCCTTGGTTCCCTTCAGGAACACGAAGCGGACGTCGTCGCGTCCACGCAGCAGCACGTCACGATAGGTGTGCTTCAGCGCCGAGCAGGCGATGATGATATGCCCGCCCTTATCGCAAACCTGTGCGATTTCGTCGGCGATGGCGTTGAGCCAGGGCCAGCGGTCCTCGTCGGTGAGGGGATGGCCGGCCCGCATCTTCTCGACATTGCTGGCGGGATGAAAGCTGTCGCCGTCTTCGAAGCGCCAGCCGAGCCGCTCGCCGAGTGCTTCCGCAACCGTGCTCTTGCCCGAACCCGACACGCCCATCACGATCAATGCACAAGGTGCTTCAACGCCCGCCACGAATTCCCTCCGGAAGCGCGGCCCTGTCGACCAGCCAGACGGTCTCACCATTCGAGCGCGCGCGTAAGGCCGGCAGAGTCTCGCCATTGACGAGGCGCGTCAAGATCGGCTGCTTGTCATGCCCGGCAATCTCGAACAGCATTTCGTGGCAAGACGCCAAAGCGGGCAAAGTGAGCGAGACCCGCGGCACGAAAGGCGCGACATTGGCTTTGGGCACCCCGACGACCCAGCGTTCGGTCTCCTCGATTTCGGGGAAGCCCGGGAAGAGCGAGGCGGTGTGACCGTCAGGGCCGGCGCCCATCAGGACCAGGTCGAACAACGGCCGCGCCGGATCGAGACTTTCAGAACCGTAGAAGGCCTGCAGCTCGCGCGCATAGGCCTCAGCGCTTCGGTCCGGATTGTCAGCCGTGGTCGGGATCGGGTGGATATGGCCGGAGGGCGCATTGCGGTCGAGAAAGGCCGCGCGCGCGACCGCCATGTTGTTGAGCGGATCGCTCTCAGGCACGAAACGTTCGTCCCCGATGAACCAGTGTACGCGGTCCCACGGGATCTTGCCGCGGCAGGGGTCGCTGCCGAGCAATTGATAGAGCTTTTTCGGGCTGGAGCCGCCGGTGAGGCAGATCGCGATGCGCGAGGGGTTGGCCGTGATCCGCGCCATCACCCGTTCGGCCGCGGCTTGCGCCAGCGCCCCGGCGTCGGCCGCGACGATCAGCTCCGGCAGTCCGGCCGCCGCCATCACGAAAATTTCCGCCAGCTTCGTCCGTCGCGCCGGAGCAGCTCGTCGGCGCAGGCCGGGCCGTCGCTGCCGGCTTCATAGGTCTCGATGCCGTTGGTGCCCGCGCTTTTCCAGGCGTCCAGGAACGGCTGCACTGCCTGCCATCCGGCCTCGATGCCGTCGGCGCGCTGGAACAGGATGTTGTCGCCGATCATGCAGTCGTAGATCAGCGTCTCGTAGCCGGTCGAGGGATCGGCGCGGAAATAATCGCCGTAGCGGAATTTCATCTCGACGCCGTCGATGGTGACGCTCGGCCCCGGGATCTTGGCGTTGAACTGCAGCTCGATGGTCTCGGTCGGCGCGATGCCGATGGTGAGAAAATTCTGCGACAGGCGATCGACGGTCGTGCCTGAGAACATCGACAGCGGCGCCTGCTTGAACTTGATCGCGACTTCGGTGCGCTTGTGGCCCAGCGCCTTGCCGGTGCGCAAATAGAACGGCACGCCGGCCCAGCGCCAATTGTCGATCATCAGTTTCAGCGCAACAAAGGTCTCGGTGCTGCTGCCGGGCTTGACGTCCTGGGTCTTGTGGTAGTCCGGGATATCGTCGTCGCCGACGCGGCCCGCGAGATATTGCGCGCGGACCGAGTTTTTCAGCGCATCCTCCCGGCTCGGCTGCTGGATCGACGTGAGCACCTCGGCCTTCTCGGAGCGCACGGAATGGGCGTCGAAGCGCGCCGGCGGCTCCATCGCCACCAGCGACATCAGCTGGAACAGATGGTTCGGCACCATGTCGCGCAGCGCGCCGGTGGCATCGTAGAAGCCGCCGCGATGGCCGACGCCGAGCTTCTCTTCCACGGTGATCTGGATGTGGTCGATGTGGTTGCGATTCCAGATCGGCTCGAACATGCCGTTGGCAAAGCGCAGCACCAGGATGTTCTGCACGGTCTCCTTGCCGAGATAATGATCGATCCGGTAGATCTGGTGCTCGTCCATAATCTTCAGCAACTCGGCGTTCAGCGCCTTGGCCGAGGCGAGGTCGGTCCCGAACGGCTTTTCGATCACCAGCCGCCGCCAGGCGCCGTTCTCCTTCATCATGCCGGTGCGGCCGAGCTCGCGCGCCGTCGGTGCGAACGCAGTGGGCGGCGTTGCCAGATAGAACAGCCGGTTGCCGCCGGTATCCTGCGCGCATTCCAGCGAATCCAGGTGCTCGCGCAGGCGATCGAACGACGGCGGGTCCTTCGGATCGGCCTCGACGAAGGTCACGCATTCCAGCAGCTTCTTTGCGATGTCGTCGTCCACGGGACGGGTCGCGAACTGGCGCAGTCCCTTCAACAGGCTGTTGCGCAGTTCGTCATCCGACTGCCCCCTGCGGGCCACGCCGACGACGCAGAACTTTTCCGGCAACAGATGCTCGGCCGCCAGATTGTAGAGCGACGGCATCACCAGCCGATGAGTGAGGTCGCCGGTCACGCCAAAGATGACGAAGGCGCAATTTTCCGGCTTGCGCTTTACTTGCGGGTCTTTTGTCACGAATTGTCGGCCTTCGCTTAGTTACGCTTACTGAGCTCTAATTTGGGCTTCGCGGCGCCCGGCTGCTTCGGCTCCTTGTGACCGCCAAAACCTGCGCGCATCGCGGAGAGAATTTTTTCGGCGAAGGTGTGTTCCTGGCGGGAACGGAAACGTGTGTAGAGCGCCGCGGTCAAAACTTCGGCCGGCACGGCCTCGTCGATCGCCGCATTCACGGTCCAGCGTCCTTCGCCGGAATCTTCGACGAAGCCGGAATATTCCGTCAGCTGCGGACTGTCGGCGAGCGCCGTCGAGGTGAGATCGAGCAGCCAGGACGGGATCACGCTGCCGCGCCGCCACACTTCGGCGATGTCGGCGAGATCGAAATCGTAGCGGTGATCTGCCGGGAGAGCCGCGATGTTGGCGTTCTTGAGGATGTCGAAACCTTCGGCATAGGCCTGCATCAGGCCGTATTCGATGCCGTTGTGGATCATCTTGACGAAGTGGCCGGCGCCGACCGGGCCGGCATGGATGTAGCCCTGCTCGATGCGGGGATCGCGGCCCTCGCGTCCTTCCGTGCGTGGAATGTCGCCGGCGCCGGGCGCCAGCGCGGCGAAGATCGGATCGAGCCGGTCGACCACCTGCTTCTCGCCGCCGATCATCATGCAATAGCCGCGGTCGAGGCCCCAGACACCGCCCGATGTGCCGACGTCGACATAGTGGATGCCGCGTTCCTTCAGCGCCTTGCCGCGGCGGACATCGTCCTGCCAGAAGGTGTTGCCGCCATCGATGATGACGTCGCCTGGCTGCATCACGCCCGCGATCGTGTCGATCGTGGTCTGGGTGATGTGCCCCGCAGGCAGCATCACCCAGGCCGTGCGCGGCCGCTCAAGCTTCGAGATGAAGTCTTCGAGCGTCGAGGAGCCGACCGCACCGTCCGCGGCAAGGCCCGCTACGGCCTTGGCGTCCTTGTCATAGACCACGGTCGAATGTCCCTGGCGCATCAGGCGGCGAACGATGTTGCCGCCCATTCGGCCGAGGCCGATCATGCCGAGTTGCATCTGCGATATTCCCTTAGTTCAGCGCGTCGTTGAGTGCCGCATTGAGTGTCGCGAGACCCTTCTTGAGTCCGCCCTTGAGGTGCACGCGCAGCGCGCGCCGGCCGCGTTCGGTGAGCACGTCGAAATCGCCGCGTGCCTGCGCCGCCTTGATCACGCCGAAGCTGGCCTTCTGGCCCGGCACCGCCAGGTCCTTGGCATCATCGGCGGTAATCTGGAGGAACACGCCACTGTCGGGCCCGCCCTTGTAGGCTTGCCCCGTGGAGTGCAGGAAGCGCGGTCCGAATTCGGCACAGGTTGCGACCTGCCGCTTCTCGCGGACCTCTAGCCGCATGGCCTGAAGCGCGTCGATAGTCACCTTGTCCCGCGCGATGTAGCCGAGCAGGGCGACGTAATCGCCGTCGCCGGAGCGCGACAGATGCGCCTTGAGCCACGAGGTGAGGTCGCCGTTGGCGCCGGCGGCGCGCAGCGCGGTGGCGTTGGCCTCGTCGGTGTAGAGATCGGCCTCATCGGTGCTGACCACCGGCTGCTCTTCCGGCAAGGCGCCGGTCTTCTCGAACGACGCCGTGAGCTCGCGGGTCTTGATCTTGGCGGCTTCCACGTCCGGCTGGTCGAACGGGTTGATGCCGAGGATCGAGCCCGCCACAGCGGTCGCCATCTCGAAGCGGAAGAACTCCTGGCCGAGATGGTCGATCGACTTCATCACGATGCGCACGACGGGGTGGCCGGCCGCTTCGATCGCGGCAAGCTTGGAGTCATGCGCGGCATCCGCTTCGCCCTCGACGCGGATGTCGATGAAGAACCGATCGTTGCCGTAGACGGAAGGATCGCCCAGCGGCTCGCCCTCGATCGGGATCAGGCCCTTGCCTTCCTTGCCGGTCGATTCCGCGATGAGCTGCTCGGCCCAGGCGCCGAAATCGGCGATCTTCTTCGACGACAGGATCGTCACCTTATCGCGGCCTTCGAGGCCGGCGAGGCCGATGGCAAGGCCAAGCTGCACGCCCGGGTTTTCGCTCGGCGGCACGTCCGGTCCGCAGGAGCGCGCCATGGCCAGCGCATGCTTGACGAAGGTCTTGACGTCGATGCCGGCGGTCGCCGCCGGCACGAGGCCGAATGGCGACAGCACGGAATAGCGTCCGCCGATCGAGGGCTCGCCATGGAAGATGCGGGCGTAGTTCAGCTTCTTGGCGGCCTTCTCCAGCGATGAGCCGGGATCGGTCACCGCGATGAAGCGGAAGCCGGTCTTCGCCTTCGGGCCGAGTGCTTGCGCAACTCGCTCATGGAAATAGTCCTTCATCGCGTTCGGCTCGGTGGTGCCGCCGGACTTGCTGGAGACGATGAACACGGTGTTGGAGATGTCGATCCGGGCCTCCATCGCCCGCACCTGCGCCGGATCGGTTGAATCAAGCACATGCAGCTTCGGGAAGCCGGGCTTTTTCCCAAAAGTCTCGGCCAGCACCTCCGGCCCGAGGCTTGATCCGCCCATGCCGAGCACGACGGCGTCGGAGAACTTCTGCCCCTTCACGCGGCCGGCATAGTCCTCGTAATCGGCGACGTCGGCCTTGGCGGCGCTGTCGAGCCAGCCGAGCCATTTGTCCTCGTCCGTGCCGGTCCAGACCGACTTGTCGCGCTGCCACAGCCTGCGGATTTTCGCGGACGCCCGCCATTCCTCCGTGCTCTTGGTTACGGCCTTGTCGAGCCCGTCGCCGAGCGAGAGAGACTGGCGGTCCAGCGCGGGCCCAAGCACCGTGGCGCGCTTGTGGGCGACGGCGCCGTAGAGCTTGTCGGCGGCGTCCGCGAACAGCTTGACGCCGTCCTTGACGAGCTCCTCGGTGATGTCGTCGAGCGAGACGCCGGAGCGCTCCAGCTCTTCCAGCACGCGGTAGGCGTCCTCGACGTTCTCTTCCAGGCTGTCGCGCGGCTTGCCGTGGTCGCGGAACGCATCCAGCGTTGCCGGCGGCACGGTGTTGATGGTGTCTGGACCGATCAGCTCCTCGACATAGAGGACGTCGCTGTAATCCTTGTTCTTGGTGCCGGTCGAGGCCCACAGCATCCGCTGCGGCTTGGCGCCCTTGGCGGCGAGCTTGTCCCAGCGGGGACCCGAGAACAGGCGCTTGTAGTCCTGGTAGGCGACCTTGGCGTTGGCGATCGCGACCTTGCCCTTGAGCGCGGCGAGCCGCTCCTTCTCGGACGGATCGTTGGCGCGGGCGATCTTGTCGTCGAGCTGCTTGTCGACCACGCTGTCGATACGGCTGACGAAGAAGCTGGCCACGCTCGCGACATGCGAGGGGTCGCCGCCGCCTGCGACGTATTTTTCGAGGCCGGCGATGTAGGCTTCGGCCACCTGGAGGTAGACCGCCTTGGAGAACAGCAGCGTGATGTTGATGCTGATGCCGTCTCCGATCAGCTGCTCGATCGCCGGCAGGCCTTCCGGCGTCGCCGGCACCTTCACCATCAGGTTCTTGCGACCAACATCATTCCAGAGCCGGCGAGCCTCAGCGACCGTGCCTGATGTGTCCATGGCGAGATAGGGCGAGACCTCCAGGCTGACATAGCCGTCGCCGCCCTCGAGGCGGTCATAGACCGGGCGCAGCACGTCGGCTGCGTTCTGGATGTCCTCGATCGCGACGGCCTCGAACAGGTCGGTCACGGTCCGGTCGCCGCGCTTCAGCGCCTTGCCGATCGGGGCGTCATATTCGTCCGAGCTGCCGATCGCCTTCTCGAAGATCGAGGGGTTGGAGGTGACGCCCTTGACGCCGTCGGTCTCGATCAGCCGCTTCAGGTCGCCCTTGGCAATGAAGCCGCGGGCCAGGAAGTCCAACCAGACGGCTTGTCCGTGCTTTTCCAGTTCTTTGACGGGATTCATGATGCTTATTTATCTCCAAGCCTGCGGGCGAGGGGTTTCCGCGCCGGTCCTGACGCGCTATCCTCTAGCTTACATGCACCCGGGAGGGAACCAATCAAGGGTACAGGCGTCATACCTCCAGTGTAACTCCGTCGCGATCATGGCGATCCGGGCGGGAGTAGCGGTTGTTGCGTAAAAAGTCGTTGGCCGAAGGTTCGGCCGGGTCTCGTTGCGTAATGCCGGCCGCTTCGTCGTCAGCCAGTGGCTGCGTGGAGTGCCATCAGCGGATTCCGGTCCGTCTGGTGCATCGTGGTTCGGCCGCGAATGGCCATGCTGGGGAAGAGCATGCACGCCCATCCTGAAGGTCTGGCGTTTGGTGTCGCCGACAGCCAGCAATCTGCCATGACCATCGACGCATCCCGCGATCTCGAAATCAGGCGATGCGCGACGCGGTTGCGGCTGCTGGTCGCGGCGGGCTTTGCGATGACCCTGCTCAGCGCCAGCCTCGCCTTCGACTTGTGGGACGGTTTGGGCGACTACGACACGACGCTCGGCTATGCCGGCGTCGCGCTGTTCGGCCTGGTGACCTGTTGGCTGATCTGGATGCTGCCCGCAGAACGGGGGGCGGTGGTGGTCGTCACCCCCTACGGCATCCGCGATCTCCGCATCGGCAATGAATTTCTGCCGTGGGATTCGATTGCAGAGATTTCGGCTGAGGAAAGCCGCGGCCACAAGATGATCGTGCTGACGCCGACGCCGGCCTTGCAGCAGCAGCTCTGCGGCATCCGCGATTTGGCCCGTTGCGTGCGAAACGATCGTATCGTCATCCTGTCGGACGGCCTGGCGACCGATTTTGATACATTGCTGCTCGCTTGCCGCGACTGTCACGCTGCCAGCACTCCGCGCGCCGCATTGCAGCAGGAAGATGAACGCGGCACCCAAGGTGGAAACCAAGGCGGCGCTCAAGGCTTCGCCGTACAAGCGTCATAAGATCGCCGCTCGCAGATCGCTATGCTGCAACGCCGGATGGACTCATCCCCGGTAACGCCCGGATGTTGCGACTGAGTGACATTTTCTGGAAATGAGCCAATATAGACAGAGATTCGCACAAAATACGGGCAGGTGCCTGTTCGTAACTCAACGAGTGCCTACGTTGTGCGTTGCGTGGTGTCGGCACCCGGGTGTCCAATGATCGTCATGTGCTCACGCTGATTCGAAACGGCCTGAGGAACGGTCCGGTAACTGCTTTCGTTTCAGCTTGTAGCGGAACTCACGCGGAGAGGGATCATGTACAACGATTCTCTATTCAACGCTTTCGCTCGGTCGTTCGAGGCGAGAAGCCAGCACGACATGTCGATGGCGGAATATCTGGAATCGTGTCGAAGCGATCCCATGAAATACGCGAACGCGGCCGAACGACTACTAGCGGCGATCGGCGAGCCCCACACGATTGACACGGCCAAGGACCCACGCCTTGGCCGTATTTTTTTGAACCGCACGATCCGCACCTATCCGGCCTTCGCCGGCTTCTACGGCATGGAAGAAACCATCGAGCGCATCGTTGGTTTCTTCCGCCATGCGGCGCAGGGCCTAGAGGAGCGCAAGCAGATCCTCTATCTGCTCGGGCCGGTCGGCGGCGGCAAATCCTCGCTCGCCGAGCGGTTGAAGTCGCTGATGGAAGTGCATCCGATCTACGTGCTCAAGGCCGGCGACGAGCTCTCGCCGGTGTTCGAGAGCCCGCTCAGCCTGTTCGATCCCGATCATCTCGGACCGATGCTGGAAGAGAAATACGGCATTCCGCGCCGTCGTCTCACCGGCCTGATGAGCCCGTGGTGCTACAAGCGGCTGGAAGCCTTCGGCGGCGATATCTCCCAGTTTCGTGTCGCAAAAATCCAGCCGTCGCGGCTGCGCCAGATTGCGATCTCCAAGACCGAGCCCGGTGATGAGAACAACCAGGACATCTCCTCGCTGGTCGGCAAGGTCGATATCCGCAAGCTCGAAACCTACGCACAGAACGATCCCGACGCCTACAGCTATTCCGGCGGCCTCAACCGCGCCAACCAGGGCGTGCTCGAGTTCGTCGAGATGTTCAAGGCGCCGATCAAGATGCTGCACCCGCTGCTGACCGCGACGCAGGAGGGCAACTATATCGGCACCGAGAACATCGGCGCGATTCCGTTCACCGGCGTCATCCTCGCGCACTCCAACGAGGCCGAGTGGGCGAGCTTCAAGGCCAACAAGAACAACGAAGCCTTCATCGACCGCATCTGCGTGATCAAGGTGCCTTACTGCCTGCGCGTCACTGAAGAGCAGAAGATCTACGAGAAGCTGATCCAGGGCTCCGAGCTCGCGTCGGCGCCTTGCGCGCCTTCGACGCTGGAGACGCTGGCGCGGTTCTCGGTGATGTCGCGCCTGCGCAAGCACGAGAACTCCACCCTGTTCGGCAAGATGCGGGTCTACGACGGCGAGAGCCTGAAGGAATCCGATCCGAAGGCGCGCAGCGTCCAGGAATATCGCGACGCCGCCGGCGTCGACGAGGGCATGGACGGCGTCTCCACCCGCTTCGCCTTCAAGATCCTGGCTGCGACCTTCAACCACGATCCGCAGGAAGTCGCCGCCGACGCCGTGCATCTGATGTACGCACTGGAGCAGTCGATCCGCCGGGAGCAGCTGCCGGAGGAAGTCGAGAAACGCTATCTCGAATTCATCAAGGCGGATCTGGCGCCGCGCTACGCCGAGTTCATAGGCAACGAAATCCAGAAGGCCTATCTGGAATCCTACTCGGATTACGGCCAGAATCTGTTCGACCGCTACGTCGACTATGCCGACGCCTGGATCGAGGACCAGGACTTCAAGGATCCCGACACCGGCCAGCTGCTCGATCGCGAGCTTTTGAACCAGGAGCTGACCAAAATCGAGAAGCCGGCGGGCATCGCCAACCCCAAGGACTTCCGCAACGAGGTCGTCAAATTCTCGTTACGCTCGCGGGCCCAGAACGGTGGCAAAAATCCGACCTGGACCTCCTACGAGAAGATTCGCGACGTGATCGAAAAGAGGATATTCTCGCAAGTCGAGGACCTGCTTCCGGTCATCTCTTTCGGATCGAAGAAGGACGGCGAGACGGAGAAGAAGCACGGCGAGTTCGTCGCACGCATGGTGGAGCGTGGCTACACCGAGCGTCAGGTTCGCCGGCTCGTCGAATGGTACATGCGTGTGAAGCAGGCCGGTTGAGGCGGATGGTAAAGTGCCCATTCACATTATTGACAGGCGCCTGAATCCAGGCGGCAAGAGTCTTGAGAACCGCCAGCGGTTCTTGCGTCGGGCCAAATCCCTGGTGCAGGGCGCCGTCAAGAAGACCTCGCAGGAACGCGACATCAAGGACGTCCTGGAGGGTGGTGAGGTCACGATCCCGCTGGACGGCATGCACGAGCCGCGCTTCCGCCGCGAAGGCGGAACGCGCGACATGGTGCTGCCCGGGAACAAGAAGTTCATCGAGGGGGACTATCTGCAGCGCTCCGGCCAGGGCAGCGCCAAGAATTCCGGCCCGGGCGAAGGCGACAGCGAGGATGCCTTCCGCTTCGTGCTCTCCCGCGACGAGTTCGTCGATCTCTTCCTCGACGATCTCGAGCTGCCGGACCTGGCCAAGCGCAAGATCGCGCAGACCGAGAGCGAGGGCATTCAGCGCGCCGGCTACACCACGTCGGGCTCGCCCGCCAACATCTCGGTGAGCCGGACGGTGAAGCTGGCGCTCGCCCGCCGCATCGCGCTCAAGCGTCCCCGCAAGGAAGAGATCGAGGAACTGGAAGCCGCGATCGCCGCCTGCACCGACGAGGACGAGCTTGGGGTGCTTCTCGCCCAGCTCGAGAAGCTGAAGGCGAAGACCAAGCGGATTCCCTTCATCGATCCGCTCGACATCCGCTACCGCCGCTTCGAGACGGTGCCGAAGCCGGTGGCGCAGGCGGTGATGTTCTGCCTGATGGACGTGTCGGGCTCGATGTCCGAGCACATGAAGGATCTCGCCAAGCGCTTCTACATGCTGCTCTACGTGTTCCTGAAGCGCCGCTACAAGCATGTCGAGATCGTCTTCATCCGCCACACCGACCGCGCCGAGGAGGTCGACGAGCAGACCTTCTTCTATGGCCCGGCCTCGGGCGGCACGCTGGTCTCGAGCGCGCTGCAGGCGATGCACGAGATCGTGCGCGAGCGCTTCAATCCGTCGGACTGGAACATCTACGCCGCGCAGGCCTCCGACGGCGACAATTCCTATTCCGACGGCGAGCTCACGGGGCTGCTGCTGACCGACAAGATCCTGCCGGTCTGTCAGTTCTTTGCCTATCTCGAGGTCGGGGAATCCGGCGGCAGCGCCTTCGATCTCTCCGACTCCTCGCTTTGGACTCTCTACGACCGCCTGCGCAACAGCGGCGCACCGCTCTCGATGCGCAAGGTCAGCGAGCGCAGCGAGATCTTTCCGGTGTTCCACGATCTATTCCAGCGCCGCGAAACTGCCCAGGAGAAAGCCGCTCCATGACGGAACGATTGTTCGAAGGCGCGGATTGGGATTTCCACACCTTGCAGCGCATCACCGATGCCTGCGAGGCGGTGGCGACGAAGGATCTCGGGCTCGACGTCTATCCGAACCAGATCGAGGTCATCACCGCCGAGCAGATGCTGGATGCTTACTCCTCCGTCGGCATGCCGCTGTTCTACAAGCACTGGTCGTTCGGCAAGCAATTCGCTTACCATGAGGCGTCCTATCGCAAGGGCCTGATGGGGCTCGCCTATGAGATCGTGATCAACTCCTCGCCCTGCATCTCCTATCTGATGGAGGAGAACACGGCGACGATGCAGACTCTGGTGATCGCGCACGCCGCTTTCGGTCACAACCACTTCTTCAAGAACAATTACCTGTTTAAGCAGTGGACTGACGCCGACGGCATCCTGGATTATCTCGACTTCGCCAAGACGTATGTCATGCAATGCGAGGAGCGCTACGGCCGCGTCGAGGTCGAGCGGACGCTCGATGCCGCGCATGCGCTGATGTCGCACGGCATCGACCGCTATCCCGGCAAGAAGAAGCTGGATCTGCGGGCCGAAGAGAAGCGGGCAGGGCGCCGTCGCCAGCACGAGGAGGAGGTCTTCAACGACCTCTGGCGCACCGTCCCCAAGGGCGCGGCCAAGAGCCGGTCCGCGCTCAGCATCGAGCGCCGCCGCAAGCTGCTCGGCCTGCCGCAGGAAAACCTGCTCTATTTCCTGGAGAAGAGTGCGCCGCGACTGGCGCCGTGGCAACGCGAGCTGCTGCGCATCGTCCGCCACATCGCGCAATATTTCTATCCGCAGAGCCAGACCAAGGTGATGAACGAGGGGACGGCGACTTACGTCCACTATCGCATCATGACCAGGCTGCACGAGCAGGGCCGCATCACCGACGGCAATTTCCTCGAATTCCTGGGATCGCACACCAATGTGGTGTTCCAGCCCGAATTCGACGACCCGCGCTTCTCCGGATTCAACCCCTATGCACTCGGCTTTGCCGTGATGCAGGACATCGAGCGCATCGTCACCAAACCGGAGGACGAGGACCGCGAATGGTTCCCCGACATCGCCGGCAAGGGCGACGTGATGGGCGTGCTGCGCGACGTCTGGGCCAACTACCGCGACGAAAGCTTCATCGCCCAGTTCCTGAGCCCGAAGCTGATGCGGCACTTCCGCATGTTCCATCTGCACGACGATCCCGAGGAGCGCGCCGGCATCCGGGTCGATGCCATCCACGACGAGCGCGGCTTCCGCCGCGTCCGCCGCGAGCTGGCACGGCAGCATGATGTCGGCTTCATCGACGCCAATATCGAGGTGGTCGACGTCGATCTCTCCGGCGACCGCCGGCTGATCCTGCACCACCACGTCATCAAGGGCTCGCAACTCAACGAGACCGATGCCAAGCGGGTGCTGCAGCACCTGGCCGATCTCTGGACCTACGACGTCGCGCTGATCGAGGTCGATGCCAACGACAAGGTCATGCGCGAATACGTCGTGAGCCCGCGCCCGATCCCGGCGGCGGTGGCGTGAGGCTGCCGTCTGCGCGGCAATAAGGCGAGATGCGCGTTGATGTGCCCTCGCCCCTTGTAGGAGAGGGCAGGGAGGACGGCAGACACAAGCTCACTTCGGTGAGGGGTATCTTTCCACACCTTCCACTGCCGATAGAGACCCCTCATCCGGCGCTTCGCGCCACCTCCTCCTACAAGGGGAGAAGGAAGGCACTGCACTACGGCTGTTCTATGCCGAGCGCTTTACCGGCTTCTTCGCCGCCTTCTTCTTCGACCCATTCAGCTCCACCGCCGCGCGGATCAGCGCCTTCAACGCCTTCTCGTTGATTTTCTCGCCTTCGCGAATGTCGATGGCGCGCCGCACGTTGCCGTCGAGGCTGGAATTGAACAGGCCGGCCGGGTCGTCCAGCGCCGCGCCCTTGGCAAAGGTCATCTTCACCACTTCCTTGTAGGTCTCGCCGGTGCAGATGATGCCGTCGTGCTCCCAGACGGGAACGCCGCGCCATTTCCATTCCTCGACAACTTCAGGATCGGCCTGCTTGATCAGGCCGCGGACCCGCGCCAGCATTTCGCCGCGCCAGTCGCCGAGCTCCTTGATCCTGCCGTCGATCAGCTTGGAGGGCGACGGCCCAGTCGCGTCCTTGGTGCTGCTCTTCTTCTCCGCTACTGCCTTCTTCATCGTCTCGCCTCGCATCACGCGTTGCCGCGGCGGCCGAGATAGGGCAGCGCGAACAGATAGAGCCCGGTCGCCAGCAGCGGGATCAGCGGGACGAGCGCCAGGAAGCCTATCCAGACCGCCTGGAGCTGCATGGTCATGGCGACGATGTTGGCGATGACGGCGAGCGTGAAAGCCATCGACAGCCAGCGATGGATCTGACGAATCCACATGTCTGTGCTCACTGGGGTCTCCCTCTAGAAATGATTGGAATGGATACGGCCGGCCGGGGCTATTCCTCCCGCGCCAGCACCTCGTCCAGCTTGGCAAGGAACTGCTTCCAGCCGGCATGCGCGCCGCCGTAAGCCTGCTTTTGCGTCGGGCTGAAGCCCGCCTGCTCGACGCGTAAGTGAGTGCCCGCGCCGGTCGGCGTCAGCGTGAAGGTCACGACGCTCCTGAGGTCGAACGCCGCGTCCTCATGCGAGAAATTCCAGGTGTAGGCGAGCGTCTTCTGCGGCTCGATGGTGAGCACCTCGCAGTCCAGCACGCCACCCCATTCACCGCGAAGATTGAAGCGATGACCGACTGACGGCTTGAAGTCGTTCTTCATCAGCCATTCCTCGATCAGATGCGGCTGCGTCAGCGCGCGCCAGAGCCGCTCGGCCGGGAAGGCGAATTCGCGCTCGACGACGACGGAACGTGTTTCGCTTGAGGCTTCGGTCATTGGTCCATCCTCTTCAGGAGATCGTCGAGTGCGTCGAGCCGCCTCTGCCAGAATCCGGTCATCTGGCTGGTCCAGTCGCGCAGCGGATCGAGTGCGCCGGGCTGCGCGCTGTAGTGGGTCTGCCGCCCCTCATGGCGGTCCCGCACGAGGCCGGCCAGCTTCAACGCGCCGAGATGTTTCGAGACGGCCGGCTGGGAAACGCCGGATCTCACGGTCAGGGCCCCGACCGTCTGCTCCCCCTCGCGGCACAGCCGCTCGAAGATCGCCCGCCTTGTGGGGTCGGCGAGCGTCCGGAACAGGAGGTCGGGGGCGAGAGACATGGGAATCCATAACCAGGAAGTTATAGGTTAACTCATAACCGCGGGGTTATGGGTGAGTCAAGCGGGATGAAGATGAGTTTGGGGGGCGCTGCGAGCTCCGCCTTACCTCTCCCGCTTGCGGGAGAGGTCGGCGCGTCCGGCGATGCAAAGCATCGACCCGCGCGCCGGGTAAGGGCTTTTTCCTCTAGGGGATTGTCCCTCTGCGGAGCCACCCTCTCCCGAACCCTCGCAGGCGGGGGAGGGAGTGCACTTGTCGTGTGGGTAAGAAGCAGCCCCTACGGCCGCAGATAAAGATACCCCTGCGACTGCAGCTCAGCCAAACGAACCACGCCGCCCTTTTCCGCGCTGACGAAGCCCGGCAGCAGCTCGGTCAACGTCACGTTCTGCGCCTTCATCGTGTTGCCGCAGGCGGCGAGCTCGACGCCGTCCTTGGAGAATTCGCCGACGCGCTTGCTGATGTCGGGGTTCGCCTGCGCCGAGTGGAATGCCTTCAGCGCCGGGCCGTGGATCACCAGCGCGATCGTGACGTGATCAGGACCGCCGACGCCGTCGATGTGGTTCTGGATGTTGCCGAGCACGAAGTTGACCTTCTCGGCATCGCTGAGATGGTAGACCACTTTCAGCTTGTTGCCCGCGCCCGCTCCCGTCGCGGCTTTCGCGCCGGAGGCACCGAATGCCGCGCCGAGGGCCGAGATTGCGCTCCACAAGATGTTCCGCCGGTTCATGGCGATCTCCCTCGACTGACTTTGCCGGAGACATATCATCATTTGTGGCGGAGCGCGGCGAGTTCCTTGCGGTCGGTCACCAGCGAAGCGCACTCGCTGTTGTCGGTGCGATCAAGCCGAAAGATCCTGTCGTCGGCACCGCCGACCAGCGACCGCTCGGCCTCGTCATCCGGCTTGTTGTTCTGCCAGACCCGGACGCGTTCGAGCCGCACGATCGTCGACTTGTCGTCTTTGGACAGCGCAACGCCGATGCCACCGCCTTCGCAATCGACACCGCAACCGAGGCGAACCTCGTTGCCGTCCTTGGTGAATACGGCGTGGTTGCAAGAACCGCTGGAGTCGAAATCGCCGGAGCGATGGCGGTACCTGAAACCGAGGCGGAAGGAATTGTGCAGCTCCTTGTCTTCCTTGTCCAACTCGGCCGAGATCAGCAGCTTCATCGAAGCAACCTTCTGCTTCGGATGCCGCGCCAGGTGCTCCGCATCGTAGCGGCGGACGAAGCAGGCATAGGCCTTGTTGCCGGGCGCGCCCGCATACATGCGCGTGTTGAAGGTCTCGGCTTCGGCCTTGCTGGCTTCGCGGACGTCGTCGGCCTCTTCCGCGTGGGCCGTACTGATGAGTGCGGCAACGGCGAGGGCAGTCAGGAGAGAAAGCTTCATGATGGCCTCGAACGCAGGAGCGAGCTGTAGGCTTTAGACGCGGCCCAGGTGCGACGCGTTCAACCCGCGCAAGTCGTACATGATCATCACAGCGCGGAGCGGGATGGACAGTTCCAGGCACGGCGTTAGTCACCGGGAGGGCGAGGAAGGTTCAACCGATGCGATGCCTTCGCCTTCCGGAACTCGATCCCTGCGAGTCCTTCGACATTGCTCCATTTCATCAATGTGATAGCCTTCACAGACGATCGCCTTTAGCGGTCGTAAGCTGGGGCTGCCTTTGTAGGTTTGTGGAGTCCCCCGCAATGGGCGAAATTCGCAACTTCAGATCCGGAAATCAGGACGAGCCGCCTCCACACGGCCCCATGCCTCGTCGCCTCGCGGCGATCATTGTCGGCGACATCGCTTCCTACAGTCGCATCATGCAGGCCGACGAGGAGGGCACGCATGTCCGCGTCAAGCGGATCGAGCGGGATATCATCCAGCCCAGCATCGTCGAGCACCATGGCACGCTGGTGAAGACGACGGGCGACGGCTTCATCGCCATCTTCGACAGTCCTGTCGAGGCCGTTCGATGCAGCATCGTCATCCAGCAGAATCTCATCGGCCGCAACGCCCCGCTTCCCAAGCATTCACGGCTCGAATACCGGATCGGCGTCAATCTCGGCGACGTCATCGTGGAGCCGGACGATGTCTACGGCGACGGGGTCAACATCGCCACACGTATCGAGGGTATCGCCGAGCCCGGTCACGTCTATATCTCAGGCGCGATCTACGAGCAGATCAAGCACAAGGTGGTGTGCGGCTATGAGTCGCTCGGGGACCGCAAGGTCAAGAACATCACGGATCCGGTGCGCGTCTATCGCGTGCTGCCGGACGCAGACGCAGTCGGCAGGACGCGCGGCCGGCGCGAGAGCATGCTGCTCTTTCTTCTGATCATGGCATTGCTGGTGATTGCCGGCTACGTGCTTTGGTACGTGCTGGTGCAGCACCGCAGCCAGGTGGGGCAACAGGCTGCCGCTCCTCCGATCGCGGCGCCGTCGGCTTCGCCGATGCCGCAATCCGTTCCGTCGTTACCGAGCCCGGCGGCACCGGCGCCCCAAGCTGCACCCGCGGCTTCTCCCTTGCCCACAACGACGCCGTCGCCCGCAGCATCGCCTTCACCATCTCCGGCATCCGCTCCATCGGTGACGGCGGTCCGAGAACCCGAGATGATCCCCATTCGCGGCGGCAGCTTTGCGATGGGAAGCAATGACGATCCGACCGAACGTCCTGTCCACCAGGTCACGGTCAAACCGTTCTCGATCGGCAAATATCCGGTGACGGTGCAGGAATGGAACGAATGCGCGGCTGCAAAGGCGTGCGGCTTCACCGCCACCGGCAAAGAGGATGCGCCGATCGGCAATGTGAGCTGGACCGACGCGCAGCAATATGCCGCCTGGCTCGCGCAGGCGACGAAGAAGCCTTACCGGCTTCCGAGCGAGGCCGAATGGGAATATGCCGCGCGCGGCGGCACGCAGAGCAAATATTGGTGGGGCGACAAGCTTCAGCCAGGCATGGCCGGCTGCAAGGATTGCGGTGACCTCGCGGCCGAGCAGCCGGCGAAGGTCGGCAGCTTCAAGCCGAATCCGTTCGGCCTCCACGACATGGGTGGCGGTATCGATCAGTGGGTCGAGGACTGCTGGCACAGGACCTATCAGGGCGCACCCACTGACGGCTCGGCATGGGGTGGCGGCGACTGCAGCTCGCACGTTCTGCGCTCGGGCTCGTGGAAGAACGATGCGAGATATGTGAGGCCATCCAACCGCGATGGTTACGACACCAATGTCCGTTACCCCACGCATGGATTCCGCGTCGCGCTCAGTCCGTAAGTGCTGGAGTGGATTTGATGAAGATCATTCATTGTGTCGCACTGGCGACTGCGATCGCAGTGCACCCGGGCGCAGCCTGCTCGCAGGGAAAGACGGCGCCAAAGGACGCAAAACTGTATTTCATCACGCCGCACGATGGGCAGAAGGTTCGCGGTGGATTCTGGGTCCGGTTCGGCCTGCGCAACATGGGCGTGACGCATGCCGGCGACGATTACCAGAATGCCGGTCATCATCATCTGCTGGTCGACGTCAACGATCCCATCGATCCCAAGGAGCCGATCCCGCAGGACAAGTCGCACCTGCATTTCGGCGCAGGGCAGACCGAGACCATGCTGGACCTTGCGCCGGGGACTCACACCCTGCAACTGGTGCTCGGCGACGCCAAGCACTATCCGTTCGAACCGCCGGTCGTGTCGGAGAAGATCACGATACGCGTCAGGTCGCCGGCTTCGGCGCGGAGCAAATGATCAGCGCAGGCTGGCGTTGATCTTGTCCAGCACCGCCGAGCCCGGGCACAACGTGTCCGCTTCCAGCGTGTTGAGCGGCGTCTCGACCGTGTTGAGATGCTCGTGCAGATCTTCCGCGTCGGGGTCGACGTAAAGGAGACCGGTGACGATCTGCCCCTTGGCGGCGTGCCGCGCAAGGAAGGTCTGGGCGCCCAGCCGGTCATGCGGATCGTAGTCGGCGTCGATCTTGCGCAGCGCGATCTTGCTGCCGTCATGCTGCTCGACCATCTGCACGGTACCCGGCGCATAGTCCACCGCGATGGGATCGCGGCCGACCAGAACGTCGAGGCGGTTCACGGCGTCGTTGTGCTCGCGGACATAGTCGAAGCTCTTGGTCGAGCCGGCGTGGTTGTTGAAAGCGATGCAGGGGCTGATGACGTCGATGAAGGACGCGCCCTTGTGGCGGATCGCAGCCGCGATCAGCGGCACCAGCTGGGTCTTGTCGCCGGAGAAGCTGCGCGCCACGAAGGTGGCGCCCAGCTGCAATGCGATCGCAACGAGGTCGATGGCGTTGTCGGTGTTGGTGACGCCCTTCTTCGACTTCGAGCCGCGGTCGGCGGTGGCCGAGAACTGGCCCTTGGTCAGGCCGTAGACGCCGTTGTTCTCGACGATATAGGTCATGTTGACGCCGCGCCGGATCGAGTGCGCGAACTGGCCGAAGCCGATCGAGGCGGAATCGCCGTCGCCGGACACGCCGAGATAGATCAGATCGCGGTTGGCGAGGTTGGCGCCGGTCAAGACCGATGGCATGCGGCCGTGCACGGAGTTGAAGCCGTGCGAATTGCCGAGGAAATAATCCGGCGTCTTCGAGGAGCAGCCGATCCCGGAGATCTTCGCCACCCGGTGCGGCTCGATCGAGAGCTCGTAGCAGGCCTCGATGATCGAAGCCGTGATCGAATCGTGACCGCAGCCGGCACACAGCGTCGAGATCTTGCCCTCGTAGTCGCGATGGGTGTAGCCGAGCTCGTTCTTCTTCAGCCCCGGATGATGGAATTTTGGCTTTGCGATGTAGGTCATGACACGGCCTTGCGGAGCGGGGTCACCTTGAGGTGATCCTGGTGGTCGCCAATGGCTTTTGCGATGAAGCGGGCGGTGATCGGCGAGCCGTCGTAATGCACGATCGGCACGAGGCGCACCGGGTCGATGCCGTTCTCGTTGACGATGAGCTGGCGCAGCTGGCTGTCGCGATTCTGCTCGACGACGTAGACGAAGTCGTGCTCGGCGAGGAAGCTCGCCACGCTCGAATGGAACGGGAAGGCGCGGATGCGCAGGCGGTCGAGCTGATGCCCTCGCGCTTCCAAAAGGCCGATCGCCTCGTCCATTGCCGGTGAGGTCGAGCCGAAATAGATCACGCCGTATTTGGTCGGCCGTTCCGCATTGGCCTGCAGCGGTCGCGGCACCAGGTCCTGCGCGGTCTCGAACTTGCGCATCAGGCGCTGCATGTTGTCGGCATAGACCGAGCCTTCCTCGGAATAGCGCGCATAGCGATCACGCGAGGTGCCGCGGGTAAAATAGGAGCCCTTGGTCGGGTGCGTCCCGGGATAGGTGCGGTAGGGAATGCCGTCGCCGTCGACGTCGAGATAGCGGCCGAAGTCGCGGCCTTCCTCCAGCATCTCCGCGGTCATCACCTTGCCGCGGTCGTATTGCTTGGCATCGTCCCATTTCAGCGGGCGGCAGAGCCGGTGATTCATGCCGATGTCGAGGTCGAGCATCAGGAAGATCGTGGTCTGGATCCGCTCGGCGAGATCGAACGCGGCGGCCGCGAATTCGAAGGCCTCGGCGGGATCCTCGGGGAACAGCAACACATGCTTGGTGTCGCCGTGCGAAGCATAGGCGCAGGCGATGATGTCGCATTGCTGGGTGCGGGTCGGCATGCCCGTGGAGGGGCCGGCGCGCTGGATGTTCATGATCACGGCCGGAATCTCGGCGAAGTATGAGAGGCCGATGAATTCGGTCATCAGGGAGATGCCGGGGCCCGATGTCGCGGTGAAGGCGCGGGCGCCGTTCCAGGAGGCGCCGATGACGATGCCGATTGAAGCGAGCTCGTCCTCGCCCTGCACGATGGCGTATTTCGCCTTTCCGGTTTCAGGGTCGTGCCGATACTTCTTGCAATGGGCGGTGAAGGCCTCCGCCACCGACGAGGACGGCGTGATCGGATACCAGGCGCATACCGTGGCGCCGCCATAGACGGCGCCGAGCGCGGCGGCGCTGTTGCCTTCGATGAAGATGCGGTCGCCGACCTTGTCCGACTTTTTCACCCTGAGGCCGAGCGGGCATTTCAGGTTCTGCAGCGCCCAGTCGCGCCCAAGATGCAGCGCGTGGACGTTGGAGGAGAGCAGCTTTTCCTTGCCCTTGTACTGCTCGCCGATCAGCTGCTCGATCAGCTTCGGGTCCATGTCGAGCAGCGCCGAGAGTGCGCCGAGATAGATGATGTTCTTGAACAACTGGCGCTGGCGCGGATCGGTATAGGTCGAGTTGGTGATGGCGGTGAGCGGCACGCCGATCACCGTGATATCGTCGCGGAATTTGGTCGACGGCATCGGCTTGGTGGAATCGTAGAACAGATAGCCGCCCGGCTCGATGCCGGCGACGTCCTTGTCCCAGGTCTGCGGATTCATCGCCACCATCATGTCGACGCCGCCGCGGGCGCCGAGATGGCCGTCCTCGGTCACCCGCACCTCGTACCAGGTCGGCAGGCCCTGGATGTTGGAGGGGAAGATGTTGCGTGGGGAGACCGGAACACCGTGGCGCAGGATCGCCCGCGCGAACATCTCGTTGGCGCTGGCCGAGCCCGAGCCGTTCACGTTTGCGAAGCGGACGACGAAGTCGTTTACGCTGCTGATCGGCTTTTTGTCGGGCATGTCGAACCTGCGTGAGTCATGTCGATGAAATATTTCTGCATGTCCCAGGCGCCGGTGGGACACCGCTCGGCGCACAGCCCGCAATGCAGGCAGACGTCCTCGTCCTTCACCATCACGCGGCCGGTCTTGAGATCCGAGGAGACGTAGAGGTCCTGGTCCGGATGCGGCGAGGGCGCCTTCAGGCGCTGGCGCAGATCGCTTTCTTCTCCGTTGCCCGTGAAGGTGATGCAATCCATCGGGCAGATGTCCGCGCAGGCATCGCACTCGATGCAGAGCGAGGTCGAGAATACGGTCTGCACGTCGCAGTTCAGGCAGCGCTCGGCTTCGCCCAGCGCCAGCTTGACGTCGTAGCCGAGCTCGACCTCGGCGCGGATGTCCTTCAGCGCGATCACCTTGTCGCGATGCGGCACCTTGTAGCGCTTGTCGATCGAGATGTCGTTGTCATAGCTCCATTCGTGAATGCCCATCTTCTGCGATGAGACATGCACCTCAGGCAGTGGCCGCTCGGTGATGTCCTCGCCCGAGAGCATCTTGTGGATCGACAATGCGGCGTCATGGCCATGCGCGACCGCCCAGATGATGTTTTTGGGGCCGAACGCGGCATCGCCGCCGAAGAATACTTTTGGATTGGTCGAGACGAAGGTCTTGGGATCGACCTTCGGCATGTGCCATTTGTCGAACTCGATGCCGCAATCCTGCTCGATCCAGGGGAAGGCGTTTTCCTGACCGACCGCGACCAGCACGTCGTCGCAGGGAATGGTCTGATCGGGATCGCCCGACGGCACGAGGTTACGGCGGCCTTTGGCGTCATATTCGGCTTTGACGTGCTGGAAGGTGACGCCGATGAGCTTGCCGGCGACGTGCTTGAATGCCACCGGCACCATGTAGTTGAGGATCGGAATATCCTCGTGGAGCGCGTCCTCCTTCTCCCACGGCGAGGCCTTCATCTCCTCGAAGCCGGAACGCACGATCACCGTGACTTTCTCGCCGCCGAGCCGGCGCGCGGTGCGGCAGCAGTCCATTGCGGTGTTGCCGCCGCCGAGCACGATCACGCGCTTGCCGATCTTGTCGATATGGCCGAACGAGACCGAGGCCAGCCATTCGATGCCGATATGGATATTGCCAGCCGCTTCCTTGCGGCCGGGGATGTCGAGCTCTCGGCCGCGCGGCGCGCCGGAGCCGACGAAGATCGCGTCATATTTCTCCGCGAGCAGCGACTTCATGCTCTCGATGCGGTGGCCACCTTTGAACTCGACGCCGAGACCCAGGATGTAGCCGGTCTCCTCGTCGATCACCGAATTGGGCAGGCGGAATTTCGGGATCTGCGTGCGCATCATGCCGCCGGCTTCCGGATCGGCATCGAATACGGTGCAGTGATAGCCGAGCGGCGCGAGATCGCGCGCCACCGTCAGCGAGGCCGGACCGCCGCCGACGAAGGCAACGCGCTTGCCGTTCTTCGGTGCAGGGCGCGGCAGGCGCTGCTTGATGTCGTCCTTGAAATCGGCGGCGACACGCTTGAGCCGGCAGATTGCGACCGGCGTCTCCTCGACGCGTCCGCGGCGGCACGCCGGCTCGCAGGGACGATCGCAGGTGCGTCCCAGAATTCCGGGAAACACGTTCGACTTCCAATTGATCATGTAGGCGTCGCTATAGCGGCCTTGTGCGATCAGTCGGATATATTCGGGAACCGGGGTGTGCGCAGGACAGGCCCATTGGCAATCGACCACTTTGTGAAAGTAGTCGGGGGCCGCGATATCGGTCGGTTTCATTCCTACCCTGTCCGCGCAGGCTCAAAGACCCGGCGGCCTCTTCTGAGCTTGGCGAACGCTTAACGCGCTGCGATCTGGTTTCTGAATGACGTCATTGGGTTAGCTTATTAGAACCTTTCCGAAGTACAACGGCAAAGTTCGGTGCGTCCCCGCTTTCATGGGAGCTACGCGCGCACAGCATTAACGGCCGCGCGCGATGCGCGTGCGGTGCAATATGTTGCGATGCAGATGGTTGTTCAGCCGCGCGCGATGTCGCTCTTTGCGAGGTCCCACATCAGGCCGTAAGTGCCGACCGAGACGGGCAGCGGGAAGGGCGATGCAGCAGGGCCGGTGAAGCGCTCGGCGATCACGGCCGAGACCGCGCCGACATGCGTGCCGTCGATCAGCACGAACCAGTCGCGTGCGCCTTCGTTGCGTACCGCCGGAATGTCCGCGGTCGCGCCAGACAATTCCGGCTCGCTTTCGAGCAGATGCATCGAGATGATGCCGTCGCGCCGCTCCGGCGCCAGCTTTTCTTGCAGCGCATCACGCCATGCGCCAGCATTGTCAGCTGTGGGCCGCAGCCGCACGAGGCCGAGCGCAGCGCCGCGGCCGGTGCCGTTGCTGATGGTAATGCGCGCGACGACACGGAGCATGTCCTTGAAATGCGCCATGCTTTGCCGCGACCATTCGGTCTGGTTGGCCAGGCGCGCCCGATAGGCGGGACTGTCGAGCACGTCGAGCGTCGCGGTCGCGTACAGCGAGAGATATTTGGGATTGGCGGCATGCGCGACATAGCGCCGCGCTTCCAGGAAACCGTCGATCGCGACGCGCTCTTCCAGATGCTCTCGATCGTACCAGCGATTGAAATCGGCCTCATTGGCTGCGTCGATATTCATCGACGTCAGCAGCATGCCCTTTCCGGCGAGTGGCATTTTCTTGTTGTCCTTTTTCGCGCATTAGCGCGCGGCCTTCGACGCAAGGTCGGCAATCGACTTCATGACCGCATCCCTCACGCCGGCATCATAGAGCGAATGTCCGGCTTCTTCCACGAGGCGAATCTCGGAACCCGGCCAAACTTTCGCGAGCGCGTGTGATGTCTCAGGAGGGCACAACAGGTCGTAGCGGCCCTGCACGACAATGCCGGGAATCCCGGCGAGCCGGTCCGCGTTCCGCAGCAGCTGGGCTTCGTTCATGAAGGAGTTGTTGATGAAGTAATGCGCCTCCATGAACGGCGTCGCCGGCAGCGTGCGCCAGACGTTTAGCGACGCCAGGTCCAGCCGCATCTTGGCGGCCTTGTGCTCCGACAGGGCTCGCTCGGTGTCGTGCCAGGCGCGGGCCGCAGGTCCGTGAACGGCCGGATCGGCATCGAGGATGCGGCGATAATAGGCCTCCACCGGGCGCGCGCGTTCCTCGGGCGGCAGCACGCTCAGAAAATCCTCGTAGAGCGCGGGATAGAATTGCGGCAGGCGCACCGTGAAGGCCGTCTCGACCTCCGCTCGCGTGCCCAGAAAGGTCGCGCGGAGTGCAATGCCGGAGACGCGCTCGGGATGGGCCTGCGCATAGGCTAGCGCCAGCGTCGCACCCCAGGAGCCGCCGACCACCATCCAGCGGTCAAAGCCGAACTTTTCGCGGATTTTCTCCATGTCCGCGATCAGATGTGCCGTGGTGTTGTGCTCGCGCGATCCCTTGGGCCGGCTGCGGCCGCAGCCGCGCTGGTCGAACAGCACGGCGCAGAAGCGATCAGGGTCGAACAGCCGGCGATGATCGGGCTGGCAGCCGCTGCCGGGCCCGCCGTGCAGGTAGACCGCGGGAATGCCGTCGCTGCGGCCGACGCTCTCGACATAGAGCTCATGGCCGTCGCCGACGTCGAGCATGTCGGAGGTCAGCGGCGCAAAGGGATCGGCGCGCCTCGCGGCTGTACCTGCGTCGGCGTCAGGCCCCATTCTCGGATTCCAGGGTGCCGCCGGCGAAGTTGCGATAGAGGAAGCGGCTGGTCTCGCCCTCGGCCTCACGCTCGGCCTGCTTGAAGATGGTCTCGTGCAGCGGCGACAGCGCGCAGGCGGGGTCGGTGTTGGCGGCATCGCCGGTCAGCGCGAAGGCCTGGCAGCGGCAGCCGCCAAAATCGATCTCGCGGAATTCGCAAGACTTGCACGGCTCCTTCATCCAGCCGGTGCCGCGATAGCGGTTGAAGGCCTCGGAGTTCTGCCAGATCCAAGCGATCGAATGATTGGAGCGGACCGATTCGAAGTCGAGCCCGGTGATGCTCTCGGCGGCGTGACAGGGCAGCACCTTGCCGGCGGGCGAGATGTTGAAGAACTGCCGGCCCCAGCCGCCCATGCACTTCTTCGGCCGCAGCGCGTAATAATCAGGGACGACGTAGTCAATCGCGAGCGTACCCTTCAGCCGCTCGCGCGCCTCCTCGACGATGCGCGTGCACTCATCTAACTGCGCCACGCTCGGCATCAGCGCGGCACGGTTCTTCAGCGCCCAGCCGTAATACTGGACATTGGCGACCTCGAGCCGGTCGGCGTCGAGATCGACGGACATCTGGATGATGTCAGGCAACTGGTGCAGGTTCTGGCGGTGCATCACCGCGTTCACGGTGAGCGGCAGATCGAGCTCGCGCGTCCACTTTGCGACCTCGAGCTTCTTGCGGTGCCCGTTCTTGTAGCCGGCGACGCGATCGGCGAGGCCTTCTTCAACGCCCTGGAAACTGATCTGCACGTGGCAGAGCCCGGCATCGGCAAGCTCGCCGAGCTTCTCGCGCGTCAGCAGCACGGCCGAGGTGATCAGGTTGGTGTAGAGGCCGACGTCGCTGGCATGCTTGACGAGGTCGACGAGGTCCTTGCGCGCCGTCGGCTCGCCGCCGGAGAAATGCACCTGGAGCACGCCGATCTCGGCAAGCTCGCTCAAGACCTTCTTCCATTCCTCGGTGGTCAGCTCCTTGCCCGAGCGATCGAGCTCGACCGGGTTGGAGCAGTAGGGGCATTGCAGCGGGCAGCGATGGGTGATCTCGAGCAGCACCGCGAGCGGAATGCCAAAGGTCTCCGCCGTCGAGCGCTGCTTCTCCAGCACCGCGAGGCTGTCGCTGGCATCAGGGGGGATCATGGGGTTGCCGAGCACATCGCTCATGACGTCTTCTCCCGGGCCTCCGTGAGAAAGCCCTTGTCGGCGAGATCCTGCAGCATGACGATGACGTCGGCGAGGATCGCCTCGCGTGGCGCGGCGTATTTCACCGCCAACGCGTCCGCAATGTCGCCGACATTGCGCTCGCCGTTGCAGAGCTGCAAGACCTCAACGGCAATCTCGTCCGGCGCCAGCACGCGTTCCGGCGCCAGGATCACCCAGACCTTCCGCGTCTCGTCATATTTCAGCTTGGCATGCCGCGGCAGCACGGGGCGGCTCGTCTCGCTGACGCTGATGTTCCGCGGCCCGGCCATTGCAGCTCCTCTTCAGCCCGCTTTGGGCACGAACGCGCCCGGCGGAATGTTGCCCTCGACATAGGCGTGCTGAAGTGCGTCGAGTTGCACCCATAGCACGTTGGTCTTGAAGATCAGCGCGTTGCACACTTGCGCGCGCTGCTCCGGCGTCGTGGCATGCGCCTTGACATAGTCGAGCGCAAAGCCGGCATCGCGCGGCGCCTGCGCCAGGCGGCGCTTGAAGTAGCTCATGATGTCGGGGTTGACGAAATCATAGTGCTCCAGCATGCCGGAGATGCGTTCTTCATGCAGGTTCGGCGCGAACAGCTCGGTGAGCGAGGAGGCGATCGCCTCCAGCGGGCTTTTTTCGCGGCAGTAATGCACGTAGGCCTCCACCGCGAAGCGCGTCGCCGGCAAAATGCCTTCGGTCGATTCCACATAGGCCGTGTCGAGGCCGAGGCCTTCGGTCAGCTTCAGCCAGCGCTCGATGCCGCCTTCGCTGCCGACGTCGCCGTCATGATCCTCGATGCGGTGGCGCCATTCCAGGCGCGTGGCGCGGTCGCGGAAACGCGAGATCACCACCGCGTCCTTGATCGGGATCGTGCTCTGGTAATAGTAGCGGTTCAGCGCCCAGGCCTGCACCTGGCCCTTGTTCAGCTTGCCGCCGTGCAGCAGCTTGTGGAACGGATGCAGGCTGTGATAGCGCGTCGCCCCGATATGGCGCAGCGTCGCCTCGAGCTCCTCGGCCGAGTTGAGCCTCAGATCCTTGCCGATCGAGAGCGCAGTCATTCCAGTCATTGACGCCGCATTCACAGCACGATCTCCGTTCCATCCGCCGGTATCTGCCAGCCCGCCGCCTCGACGGCCTTGCGCTCGGATGAGGCAGGTAGCAGCGCCGGGTTCGAGTTATTGATATGCAGAAATATCTTCCTGTCGATAGCGAGGTCGGCCAGCCGTGCGATGGCGCCGTCCTCGCCGGACATGGCGACATGTCCCATGCTCTTGCCGGTCTTGTGGCCGAGCCCGCATTTGATCATCTCGTCGTCCTGCCAGACCGTGCCGTCGAAGAACACGAGCGAAGCGCCGTCGATCTCGGCCTTCAGCGCGTCGGTCACCTCGGCGCAGGCGGCGATGAAGTAGAAGCACTTGCCGGTGGCCTTGTCGGTGATCTTCAGGCCCAGCGTGTCGCCGTCGCCGCTGTCCCCCCCGGGATGCGCCTTGCCTTCCAGATACCAGGCCGATTTGCCCGAGACCGCGAAGGACAGCACCTCCAGTCCGGAGCGGGTGCCGTCGGGCAGGCGCGGCTCGAATGGCTCGCGGATTGCCATCGGCTGGCGCCGCACGTGCTTCTCGTTCAGCACGTTGAAGATGCTGTTGCTGGCAAGGATCGCCAGCACCTTCTCGTGCGCATAGACCGTGAACGGCGAGCCCTCGCGCATCGAGAGCAGGCCGGCCACCGCATCCACTTCGCTGTTGGTCAGGATCACGCCCGCAATCGGCGTATCGCGCAGCGCCCCGGCCTTGGGGTGCAGTTGCGGCGTGGCATTCAGTTGCTGGCGGAGGTCCGGTGAGGCATTGATCAGGAACCAGTGCTCGCCATCGCCGCTGAAGGCGACCGAGGCCTGGGTTCTCAAGAGCTCATGGCCGTTCTCTCGGGCCGCCCGGCAGCCCTCGCAGCCGCAATTCCATTGCGGCACTCCGCCGCCGGCTGCGGCGCCCAGGACGACGACGCGAAGCATGATCCGTCTCCTGGAAGCAACGTCGCGAGGTGGATCTCAGGCCGACACGATTTCCCTCATTCGGAAACCGGTCGTGACCGAAAGACCCACCTGCGCTGAACGCAGATCACCAACCGCTTACTTGCGGGTGGCGCTCACATACATGTTGATTTCCATGCCGCAGGGCACTTCGACGATCTTCGGGGCTTTCCAAGCCATTTTGGCACTCCATTTTCGCGAATTCGGACGTATCGCCCACCCGTTAAATTAGTGCGCGCTGAGAAGTTCGCCAGTGAAATTTTCCCGAGAAGCCCATGTTGCGCCGCGAAAAAAGGCCATCGGGAACACCACTTCTGAGACGCTGCCTTGCGTTCGGCGCATTCGGTCGCGAACCCTGTCCTGATAAAGCAGTTGTGAGTGCAGTGCAGCTTTCAATCCGGTACAGGCGACCCAACTGGATCTCGATGATGCCCAGATACTACTTCAATACCCGTATCGGCGACGAACTGATCGTGGATCCCGAAGGCGAGGATCTGCGCAACCCCGACCGCGCCTGGGAAGTCGCCCGCCAGATGATCCTTGAAGTGGTGAAATCCGAGGGCACCCAGCGCGCCCTGCTGGACGCCGTGATCGAGGTGACCGACGCCGAAGGCGAGATCGTGCTGGAGTTTCCCTTCACCGAGGCGCTGCTCGACATCCCGGACGCGTCCGCGACGCGGCATTAGCGGGCGCTCTCTCCGGTCATTGCGAGCGCAGGAAGCAATCCAGAGACTCTCCGCGGAGGAAGTCTGGATTGCTTCGTCGCAAGGGCTCCTCGCAAAGACGACGGAGAATGAGGCTCCACCCGGCGCCCCAGCGCCTTCGCCCCTGCGAAATCCGCATGGCTTTGCCGCGTTCCCGGCGCTAAAAGACGCCGGTTACACGGAGCAAGCCATGCAAGATCTCTGGCGCCTGTCGGCTGCCGACCTCGCCTCCCTCGTCAAGTCCAAAAAGGTGTCCGCCCGGGAGGCGGCCAAGGCCGGGCTCGCCCGCCTGGACGCCGTCAATCCCCAGCTCAACGCGGTGATCGACCACCGGCCGGACGACGTGCTCAAGCAGGCCGACGCCGTCGACGCCGCCATCGCGCGCGGCGAGGATCCCGGCGTGCTCGCCGGCGTGCCCGTCACCATCAAGGCCAATGTCGATCAGGAGGGCTTTGCCACCACCAACGGCCTCAAGCTCCAGCGCGAGTTGATCGCGCGCGAGGACAATCCGGTGGTCGCCAATTTCCGCAAAGCCGGCGCCATCCTGCTCGGCCGCACCAATTGCCCGGCCTTCTCCTATCGCTGGTTCACCACCAATCTCATCCATGGCGACACCAAGAACCCGCGTGACGCCTCGCTGACCCCGGGCGGTTCGTCCGGCGGCGCCGGTTCGGCGGTCGCGGCCGGTATCGGCCACATCGCCCACGGCACCGACATTGCCGGCTCGATCCGCTATCCCGCCTATGCCTGCGGCGTGCACGGTCTGCGCCCGACGCTCGGCCGCATCCCCGCCTTCAACCCGGCGCTGCCGGAGCGTCCGATCGGGCCGCAGATCATGGCGGTCTCGGGTCCGCTGGCGCGCACCGTCAACGACCTCAGGATTTCACTGGCTGCGATGTCGGCCCGCGACATCCGTGATCCCTGGTTCGTGCCGGCGCCGCTGGAAGGCCCCGCACGGGACAAGCGCGCCGCGCTCTGCCTCAATCCTGGCGGCCTTGCGACGACGCCGGAGGTGAAGGCGGCGGTGAGCGATGCCGGCAAGCGGCTGGAGCGCGCGGGCTGGACCGTCGACATCATCGAGGACACGCCGCCGATGCGCGAGGCGGTCGAGTGGCAGATCAAGCTCTGGCTCGGCGACGGCTACGAGGCCCAGCTGGAGATGGCCGAGCGCGAGGGCGATCCCGGCGCGCTGGCGTGCCTGCGCGGCAACCGCGCCAGGGTCACGCCGATGGACCAGGCCAATTACGCCAAGGCGCTGACGCGGCGAGCCACTCTGACCCGCGACTGGATGCTATTCTTCGAAAAGTACGCGGTGCTGCTGACGCCGGTGTCCGGCGAGCTGCCGTTCCCCGATCATCTTGATCGCAAGGACGACGAGTCGTTCAAGCGGGTCTGGGAAGCGCAGCTGCCGCAGATCGCCATTCCCTTCATGGGTCTGCCGGGCCTTGTGGTCTCCACCGGTCTCGTCGGCAAGGCGCCCGTCGGCGTGCACATCGTCTCCGGCCGCTATCGCGAGGATTTGTGCCTGCTCGCAGGCGAGGCGATCGAGGCGGGCGGCGTGCCGCCGTCGCCGATCGATCCCGTGGGTTAGCGATGTCCGTGATCTACGATTTCAAGGCCAACTCGCTTGCCGGCGAGGAGGTCGCCCTGAAACGTTTCGAGGGGCAGGTGCTGCTGATCGTCAACACCGCGAGCAAATGCGGCTTCACGCCGCAATATCGCGGCCTGGAAGATCTGCATCGCGATCTCTCGCCGCGCGGCTTCTCGGTGCTCGGCTTTCCCTGCAACCAGTTCGGCGCGCAGGAGCCGGGGCGGGCGGACGAGATCCAGGCGTTCTGCTCGACCCATTACGACGTCACCTTCCCGCTGTTCGAGAAGATCGACGTCAACGGCGCCAATGCGCATCCCCTGTATGAGTACCTGAAACGCCAGCAATCCGGGCTTCTCGGCACCGCCATCAAATGGAATTTCACCAAATTCCTGGTGGACCGTGCCGGCAAGGTGGTCGCGCGCTACGCGCCGACCGCGCGGCCCGAAGGATTGCGGAATCAAATCGAAACACTGTTGTGAGCGAGACAATCATGAGCGACGAATTTCCGGACCGCCTGTCGGTCGATCCGAACAGCCCCTATTACAACGCGGACATCCTCGCGCGCGACGTCGGCATCCGCTTCAAGGGCGTCGAGAAGACCAATGTCGAGGAATACTGCATCAGCGAAGGCTGGGTCCGCGTCACCGCCGGCAACGCCAAGGATCGCCATGGCAACCCGCTGACCATCAAGGTGCACGGCCCGGTGGAGCCGTATTTCAGGGATAAGAAATAGACCACCGTCATTCCGGGGCGATGCGAATCCGCCGCGCGTCCAAATGCAAGACCGTCACCCTGAGGTGGCCGCTCCTTCAGCGGCCCTCGAAGGGCGACAGCCCGGCTGCACCTCGGCCGTTCATCCTTCGAGGCTCCCGATGGGGCGCTGAGCGCCCCATCACTCGCACCTCAGGATGACGGGGAGACAGTCCGGCGAATTCCTCTCAACACCCAAGGCCACCCCATGTCCGTCCGCATCGTCGACGTCCGCGAAATCACCAAGCCGATCTCATCGCCGATCCGCAACGCCTATATCGACTTCACCAAGATGACGACCAGCCTCGTTGCCGTCGTCACCGACGTGGTGCGCGACGGCAAGCGCGTGATCGGCTACGGCTTCAACTCCAACGGCCGTTACGGGCAGGGCGGCCTGATCCGCGAGCGCTTTGCCTCGCGCATCACGGAGGCCGATCCGGAATCGCTGCTGAATGCGGCCGGCGACAATCTCGACCCCGACAAGGTCTGGGCTGCGATGATGACCAACGAGAAGCCGGGCGGTCACGGCGAGCGCTCGGTTGCGGTCGGCACCATCGACATGGCGGTGTGGGATGCGGTGGCGAAGATCGCCGGCAAGCCGCTGTTCCGCCTGCTCGCCGAACGGCACGGCGTCAAAGCCAATCCGCGCGTGTTCGTCTACGCCGCCGGTGGCTATTACTATCCCGGCAAGGACCTCTCGATGCTGCGGGCTGAGATGCGCGGCTATCTCGATCGCGGCTACAATGTCGTCAAGATGAAGATCGGCGGCGCTGATATCGACGAGGACCGCACCCGCATCGAGGCGGTGCTGAAGGAGATCGGCAAGGAGGCGCAGCTCGCCGTCGACGCCAACGGCCGCTTCAATCTCGAGACCGGCATCGCCTATGCCAAGATGCTGCGGGACTATCCCTTGTTCTGGTACGAGGAAGTCGGCGATCCCCTCGACTATGCGCTGCAGGCCGCGCTCGCCGAATTCTATCCGGGCCCGATGGCCACAGGCGAGAATCTCTTCAGCCACCAGGATGCCCGCAATCTGATCCGCTACGGCGGCATGCGCCCCGACCGCGACTGGCTGCAATTCGACTGCGCGCTGTCCTATGGCCTCTGCGAATACCAGCGCACGCTGGAAGTCCTGAAGACCCACGGCTGGTCCCCCAGTCGCTGCATCCCGCACGGCGGCCACCAGATGTCGCTCAACATCGCAGCCGGCTTGGGCCTCGGCGGCAATGAGAGCTATCCCGACCTGTTCCAGCCCTACGGCGGCTTCCCGGATGGCGTGCGCGTCGAGAACGGCCACATCACCATGCCAGACCTTCCGGGCATCGGCTTCGAGGGCAAGTCGGATCTCTACAAGGAAATGAAGGCGCTGGCGGAGTAGCGTTGGGGCTCCGGCGTTTGCAACAACTCGGTGTTGTCCCCGCGAACGCGGGGACCCATAACCCCAGAGTGAGGTTATGGAGCGAGCTGGTCACTCCGAGTCTTCGCCAAACCCAATCCTGTGGTTTTGGGTCCCGGATCTGCGCTCCGCTTCGCTGCGCTTGTCCGGGACGACGACTGACTGTGTGGCCTACGACAGCCGCATATCCAGCAGCCGTCGCCCTTCGCCCTTCAGCAGCTTCTTCACCGCACTGGACGCCACCACCTCGCCGTCATTGGCGTAGGCTTCGTGGTTCTTCTCGATGTCGTCGAGGCGATAGAGGTAGTTGACCATCACGCCGGCGGATTCCCGCACGCCCTTCGGCGAGAGATCGCCCAGCCAGTTGATGCGCTCCAGCCTGGCGCCGTTGCCGAGATGGAAGCGGGCGACGGAATCGATCAGCTTGCCCTTCGGCGTGCGCGCCTTGAGGAAGTAGTGTGCCGCGAGCGGCTCGATCACGGCGCGGAGCTGTGCCGTCGTCTCGGGGCTCTCGAACCATTTGGGATCGTCGAGGCGCTTCAGCACCTCGCGGTCCTCGTCGGACAGCGGCAAGTCCTTGTCCTGCTTCAGCCATGGCATGAAGCCCGGCACCGGTGACAGCGTCACGAAAGTGTCGAGCTTGGGCGTTTCACGGCGCAGCTCCTCGACCACCTGCTTGATCAGGAAGCTGCCGAAGGAGATGCCGCCGAGACCGCGCTGGGTGTTGGAGATCGAATAGAACACGGCGGTGCGCGCGCGCTCGATCGGCAGATGCTGGCGGTCGACTGCAAGCAGCGGCGCAATCGCGCCCGGGATGGTCTCGGTCAGCGCC
This sequence comes from Bradyrhizobium sp. WSM2793, assembly GCF_000379585.1. NCBI lineage: Bacteria > Pseudomonadati > Pseudomonadota > Alphaproteobacteria > Hyphomicrobiales > Nitrobacteraceae > Bradyrhizobium > Bradyrhizobium sp. WSM2793. The sequence continues at coordinate 203,860 of NZ_KB902780.1, forward strand.
ACCTCGACGAAGATCAAGGGCTCGTCGACCATCGCGGGATGGAAGAAGGCGTAGCAGCGGCGGTCGACCGGATCGATGCGGCGGCGCAGATCGTCCCAGTCCGAGATCTCGTGCACGGCCTCGTAGCGGATGATCTTTTCGAGGATGTTGGCCGGGGACGACCAGTCAATCCTGCGCAGCACGAGAAACCCCCTGTTGAACCACGAAGAGAGAAGATGCGAGACGTCGCGATCGAGCGCGGCGAGGTCGGTGTGGCCGTTCATCATGCCGAGCAGATCGGCGCGCATGTTGACGAGATCGCCGGTGCCGCCGGGCGCGCGGTTGAGGCGGCGGATCAGCTCCTGCCGCCGCGGCTCCGAGGCGAAATGCAGCGAGCTCGCGTCCTCGTCGCTCGGCGCGGCGCGCCATTTCTCGATCGCCTTGGCCAGGCGCTCCCGGTCCGGGCCGAAATCGCGCACCAGCCCGTGGAAGAAGGCGCGGCGTCCCGCCGGATCCAGCTCACGGTAGATGTCGAGCACCTCACGCGCAATGGCGATGCCCGATGCCTCGCCCCGGCCCGACAGCAGCGCATCGCAGAGATCGATCAGCCCGTCGGCATCCCGTCTGGTGTCGGCGGACTCGCCGCGACGAAGCAGCGTGCGGCCGCGCTCGGAGATCGTGGCGAGCAGGTCGGAGAAGAAGGCGTTGGCCATCGGGGCTTTCGTATCAGGTTTGTGCGTTGCCGAAGCTTACACGGGATTTGGGCGGAAACCGATCACAATCAAGCGGAGGAATGCGGCAACTTTAGTTGGGCCGTGCGTTTGGGGAATGACGGCATAGCGTGGGCGTTGAGGGAGCGGGTGTGCTCACCCCAAACGAGCTGCCGTAGGGTGGGCAAAGGCGCCCTTGCGCCGTGCCCACGATCCTTTGACTGCAGCGAAGGAATCGTGGGCACGTTTCCGCCTTCGCTCTTCGAGCTACGGCGGCGCTTTGCCCACCCTACGAGTTCTGTGCTCGCAATGCCGAGGCTGCCTCAAGCTTTGCCGGCAAACTCCGTCGGCGTCCGCCCCGTCACCCGGCGGAACGCGGCCGAGAACGCGGGCACGCTGGCATAGCCGAGCTGGGTTGCGAGCTGCTTCACCGACACATTCGCATCCGTCGACAGGCGCTGGATCGCCGCAGCAATCCGCGCGCGCTGGCACCAGCTCTTGAAGCTCAGCTGCGTTTCCGTCGAGAACAGCCGCGACAGCGTCCGCGCGGAAGTTCCGACCTCGCGCGCGAGCGTGTCGATGTCGTGCAGGCCGGTCGGATCGTCGAGCACGATCAGGGCGGCGCGGCGGCAGCGCGACTCGCGCGGCAGCGGCACGAAGGTCGCGGAATCCTCAGCCTGGTGCAATTCCAGCATGACGAGGCGAACCAGCAGCTCGGTGCGCTCCTCCGTGTTGCGCACGTCGAACAGCGCCAGGATCGCCTGATTGAGCAGCGGCGACACCCGCACCACGAATTCCCGGGTCAGGCCGTCATAGCGCTGCTCGCGCTTGAGCCAGGACAGGTCGAAATACAGCGTGCGCATCTCGATGTCGGCGAGCAGATCGATGGCATGCTGGAGCCCGGCCGGGACCCAGACCGCGCGGTCCGGCGGCACCAGCCAGCGTCCCCCGGGCGTCGTCACCTGCATGGTGCCCTTGGCCGCATAGATCAGCTGCGCCTCGCGGTGCAAATGCGGATCGATCCGCAAACCCTTGGGGTAGTCGCGCGCGACCAGGTGCACGCCCGCGGGCGAGCGGTGGTTGCTCCGGACCTCCCGCAGGATTGGCGTTTCCAAGATTGGCGTTTCCAAGACAGTCATTGGCAGCATCCCGTCATGGGGAGGACATATAACTCATTTCGGAGCAGGAGAGGATTCGTATGAACAGCCCCAGCCGGGTCATCAGTTTCGTCAACGCAGGCCATTTCATCGACCATTATTCGATGCTGATCTTCGCCGCCGCCGTCATCATCATGGGACCGGCGCTCGGCATGGCCTATTCGGAACTTCTGCCCTACGCGACACCTGGCTTTGTGGCTTTCGGCGCCGGCTCGCTGCTCACCGGCTGGCTCGGCGACCGCTGGAGCCGCCGCCACATGATGCTGATCTTCTTCGTCGGCATCGGCCTCTCCATGATCGCGGTCGGCTTCGTGCAGACCCCGGCGCAGCTCGGCGCGGCGCTGCTGGCGATCGGCATCTTTGCCTCGATCTACCATCCCGTCGGCACCGCCATGATCGTGTCCTATGCCGACCGGCTCGGCCGCGAGATGGGCATCAACGGCGTCTGGGGCAATCTCGGCGTGGCCTCATCGGCGCTGGTGACAGGCGTGATCGGCCAATATCTCGGCTGGCGTTTCGCCTTCATCGTTCCCGGCGTGGTCACGATCCTGATCGGCTTCGCCTTTGCGATGATGGTCGTGCACGAGGACCGCAAGGGCACCAAGCAGGCCGCGGCGCAGGCGCGGGTGGCCAAGCAGGACATGTGGCGCGTGGTGCTGTCGCTGCTGATCGTGGTGATCGCGATCTCCACGACTTTCAACGCGGTCACCGTGGCGCTGCCAAAGCTGTTCGCGGAGCGTCTCGCGGATTTGACGAAGAGCCCGGCGCTGCTCGGAATCATCGCGGCCTGCGTCTACGTGTTCGGCGCGATGACGCAGTACACGATCGGCCGGCTGCTCGACCGTTACTCGCTGAAGACGGTGGCATTGCCGCTGTCCTTCATGCTGGCGCCGTTCCTCTATCTCGCCGCCAGCCTGAACAATCTGCCGCTGATCCTGGTCTCGATCGGCATCGTCATGGGCGCATTCGGGCAGGTCACGGTCAACGATGCCATGGTCGGCAAGTACACCAGCGAGGAATGGCGCTCGCGCGCCTACGCCGTGCGCTATTTCATCGGCTTCACCGCGGCCGGCGCCTCGGTCGGCCTGGTCGCCTGGCTCTACGAGCAGGGCGGGTTCGTCACCATGCTGCACGCCTTCGCCGCGCTCTGCCTGCTGGCAATCGCAGCCGCCATCATCCTGCCGCGCGAGATCCGGACGCCACAGCCGGTGTGAGGCGCCTCGTGTCCCGGACAAGCCGCAACGCGTGATTGCAGCGCAGAGCCGGGACCCAGAGTTGCGAGTCCCCTTCGCCAAGGCTTCGGCGAACAAGTCGCTGCGCTCGCAATGACGGTGAATATCCCGCCCCGTGAACCGGGAACCCGCTCCACGTCCCGCGGGTTCTATCCTCGTGGCCCCAACCTCGGGGCAGGCAAAGGGGGAAAGACACCTGCATGCCATGGCGCCTGCTCCGTCCGGTCGGCCTCGTCCCCGCGGCGCTTGTCCTCACCACCATTGCGGCCGGTGCCGAGGGCGGCAAATCGGCCGGCCCGTCCGAATTCCTGCTGGTGGCGCAGATCGTGCTGTTGATCGCTGTGGGGCGCGGTCTTGGCGAGATCATGCAGCGGATCGGCCAGCCCTCGGTGATCGGCGAGTTGCTCGCGGGCATCATCCTCGGACCGTCGCTGTTCGGCTGGATCTGGCCCGAAGCGCAGCACGCGATCTTCCCCAAGACCCCCGAGCAGAAGGCGATGATCGACGGCATTGCCCAGTTCGGCATCCTGCTCCTGCTGCTGCTCACCGGCATGGAGACCGACCTCAAGCTGGTCCGGAAAGTCGGCAGGGCCGCGATCGCGATCTCGATCGCCGGCATCCTCGTGCCCTTTGCCTGCGGCTTCGCGCTCGGAGAGTTTCTGCCCGATGCGCTGCTGCCCGATCCGCAACAGCGCCTGGTCGCTTCGCTGTTCATGGGCACGGCGCTCTCGATCTCCTCGGTCAAGATCGTCGCGGTGGTGGTGCGCGAGATGAATTTCATGCGCCGCAATGTCGGGCAGATCATCGTGGCGACCGCCGTCATCGACGACACCATCGGCTGGATCATCATCGCCGTCATCTTCAGCCTGGCCTCGCACGGTACGCTGGATATCGCCTCGGTGGCGAAAGCCGTGCTGGGCACGCTCGCCTTCCTGGCCGTCAGCTTCACCATCGGCCGCCGCCTGGTGTTCCAGCTGATCCGCTGGGCCAACGACAATCTCGTCAGCGCGGCGGCGGTGATCACGGTGATCCTGCTGTTGATGAGCGTGATGGCGCTGATCACGCATCTGATCGGCGTGCACACCGTGCTCGGGGCCTTCGTCGCCGGCATCCTGGTCGGGGAATCCCCGATCCTGACGCGGCAGATCGACGAGCGCCTGCGCGGGCTGATCTCCGCCTTCTTCATGCCGGTGTTCTTCGGCCTTGCCGGCCTCAGCGCTGATCTGTCGGTGCTGCGCGATCCCAATCTCTTGATGCTCACCGGCCTGCTGGTCGTGATCGCCAGCGTCGGCAAGTTCGGCGGCGCCTTCGTCGGCGGCACATTGGGCGGCCTGAACCATCGGGAATCGCTGGCGCTGGCGAGCGGCATGAATGCCCGCGGCTCGACCGAGGTGATCATCGCGACCATTGGCCTGTCCATCGGCGTGCTGAGCCAGAACCTGTTCACGATGATCGTGACCATGGCGATCGTGACCACGATGGCGATGCCGCCGATGCTGCGCGCGGCGCTGGCAAGGCTGCCGATGAACAAGGACGAGAAAGAGCGGCTGGAGCGGGAGGAGTTCGAGAAGCGCGGCTTCCTCGCCAATCTCGAGCGCCCTCTGCTGGCGGTGGACGAAAGCGCCAACGCCACCTTTGCCGCGCACATCGCCGGCCTGATCGCGGGCATGCGCGGCCTGCCGATCACCGTCCTGCATATCGGCAAAAGCGCGAAGGAGCGGGAGAAGGGCCGCGACCAGGAGGAGAGCCACGAAGCGGTGGTGAAGAAAGCCGCCGAAGTCGTGTCCGCCCATGGCGACGGCGAGGCCGGCAACGTCGATGTCGTCACCCGCGCGCGGCAAGCGGAGCTCGGCGAGACCATCGCCGATGAAGCGCGCAAGGGTTTTGATCTTCTGGTGGTTGGCATCGACAAGGTCATCGCGACCAAGGACCGTTTCGACCGGAGGATCGACGACATCGCCGCGAAGTTCGAAGGGCCGCTCGCGATCGTCGCGGCCAAGGGCAAGCACCTGAAGCAGCCGGCGCCCGAGGCGCTCAACATCCTCGTTCCGGTCTCCGGCAGTGGCATCTCCAAGCGCGGCGCCGAGGTCGCGGTCGCGTTGGCGCAAGGAGGATCAGGCTCGCTGCGAGTGATCTATGTCGCGACCACGCGCGACAAGGGCGCGCAGCGTGGCGCCTCCCGTGGCCTCGGCCAGGAGGCGGGCATTCTCAAGGACGCCAGCGATCTCGCCGCCCGCTATGACGTTGACATCACCACCACGCTGCGGGTGAACCGGGCGCCCGAAGCCGCGATCCTGCGCGAGATCGACACCACCGACGTCGATCTCGTCGTCATGGGCGTCGACCGCATCCAGGCCGACCACCTCTCCTTCGGCGGCGTCGCCGACGCCGTGCTCCGGCAGTCGAAGGTCTCGGTGCTGCTGGTGTCGAGCGGCGAGGCAAGGCAGGCTCCGGCGGAGAAGACTTGAGGTCGACTGCTGGTGCGCTCCCTCTCCCGCAAGCGGGAGAGGTTACACCGAACTCGCGGCGCCGCTGATCCAAACCAACCCTTACGACTTCACCTCCGCCACAGTCTCCACCTTCACCGCCTTCTTGCTCGCCCGCCAGTTCTCGAAACGCTGCACCACCACGAAGAAGGCCGGCACGAACAGCACGGCGAGGCAGGTCGAGGCCAGCATGCCGGAGAAGACGGTGATGCCGATCGACTTGCGCGCGCTGGCGCCGGCGCCGGTGGCGAGCACCAGCGGCACCACACCGAGGATGAAGGCGAAGGAGGTCATCAGGATCGGGCGGAAGCGCGCACGCGCCGCCTCGATCGCGGCCTCCACCACCGGCTTGCCGTCGCGGCCGTGCAGCTCCAGCCCGACCTCGACGATCAGGATCGCGTTCTTGGCCGACAGCGCGATCAGGAGGATCAGCCCGATCTGGCAATAGAGGTTGTTGTCGATCTTGAGCCCGGAGAGGATCAGCATCGGCCCCAGCAGCGACAGCGGCACCGCGAGGATCACCGAGATCGGCGCGTACCAGCTCTCATACTGGCCGGCGAGCACGAGATAGACCAGCAGCATGGCAAGGCCGAACACCCAGTAGATCTGGTTGCTGACCGCCTTCTCCTGATAGGACATCGCGGTCCACTCGTAGCCGGTGCCCGGCGGCAGCGTCTTGTCGGCGATCTCCTCCATCAGCTTCAGCGACTGGCCGGAGGAGTATCCCTGCGCCGGCAGGCCGATCACGGTCGAGGACGGATAGAGATTGTAGAGGCTGATCAGTGACGGTCCCGTGGCCGGCGTGATCTTGGCGACGGTGCCGATCGGGATCATGTCGCCGTTCGAGTTGCGCACCTGCATGTTGGCGATGTCGCGCTCGGTGACGCGGAAGGCGGGATCGGCCTGGGTGTAGACCTGGAACACACGGCCGAACTTGTTGAACTGGTTGACATAGGACGAGCCGAGATAGGTCGACAGCGCCGAGAACACCTGGTCCGTCGTGACGTGCAGCGTCTGGGTTTTGACCCGGTCGATCTCGACGTTGAACTGCGGCACCGAGGAGCGGAACGAGGACTGCACGCGCTGCAGCGCGCTCTGGCTCTGGCCGTTGCTGACCATCGCGCCGGTGATCGCCTGCAGCTTGGCGAAATCGCTGTTGCCGTCGCGCAGCTCGACCTGCATCGAGAAGCCGGCGGCGTTGCCGATGCCCTGGATCGGCGGCGGCGGCAGCACCAGCGTGCGCGCCTCCATGATGGTGGCGAGCTTGTCGTTGAGCCCATAGACCAGCGAGCGCAGATCCTCGCCGGGTCCTTTGCGCGCATCCCAATCCTTCAGGATGATGTAGGCGACGCCGGCATTGGCAAGGCTGGCGCTGTTGTCGAGCGCGGAGATGCCGGCGATGGTGATGACCTGCGCCACGCCAGGCGTCTCCTTGATCAGCCCGCTCGCTCTGTCGAGCACGGCTTGCGTCCGCTCCAGCGCGGCGCCGTCGGGCAGCTGCACGGCGGCGATCAGATAGCCCTGGTCCTCGATCGGCAGGAAGCCGGTCGGCACCCGCGACAGGCCGTAGCCGCTGGCGCCGATCACCAGCAGCGCGAACGCGACCGAGATGGTGGCGTGCTTGACGAGGAAGGTGATCAGTCGTGTGTAGCCGCGCTCGACGCGGTTATAGACCGCGTTGAAACCTCTGTAGAAGAAATTGCGCTGCTCGGGCGGCACCGTCGGCCGCAGCCACAGCGCGCATTGCGTCGGCTTCAGCGTCGCCGCGTTGATGGCGGAGAGCAGCGCGGTCGCCGCGATCACCAGCGCGAATTGCGAATAGATGCGCCCTGTGAGCCCGGCGAGGAACGAGGCCGGCAAAAACACCGAGATCAGCACCAGCGTGATGCCGACGATCGGCGCGAACAGCTGGTCCATCGCCTTGATCGCGGCGTCGTGGCCGTTCATGCCCTGCTCGATGTTGTGGGCGGCGCCTTCCACCACGACGATGGCGTCATCGACCACGATGCCGATCGCGAGCACGATCGCGAACAGCGTCGACATGTTGATGGTGAAGCCGAGCGCCGCCATCGCGGCGAAGGCGCCGATGATGGTGACAGGCACGGTCGTCGCCGGCACCAGCATCGCGCGCCAGTCCTGCAGGAACACCAGGATCACGACCAGCACCAAGAGGCCGGCCTCGATCAGCGTCATGTAGACCTCGTGCACCGAGGCCTCGACGAATTTGGTGGTGTCGAACGGCGTGTCGTATTTGATGCCTTCCGGGAACCGCTTGGCGAGGTCCGCCATCTTCTTCTCGACGGCCTGCTCGACCTGGAGCGCGTTGGCGCCGGGCGACTGGAATACGCCGATGCCGACGGCCGGCTGCTTGTTGAGCGAAAAGATCTGGCTGTAGGTCTGCGCCCCCAGCTCGACCCAGCCGACGTCGCGGACCCGCGTGACGTCGCCGCTGCTGCCCGACTTGACGATGATGTCCTCGAACTGGCTGGTGTCGTCGAGCCGTCCGTTGACGTTGAGCGTGTACTGGAACGCCTGTCCCGGCGGTGTCGGCGGCGCGCCGACCTGGCCGGCGGAGACCTGCTGGCTCTGCTGCTGGATTGCGTTGATGACGTCCTGCGGCACGAGGCCACGGACCTGCAGCTTGTTCGGATCGAGCCAGACCCGCATCGAATACTGGCCGGCGCCGAACACGGTGACGTTGCCGACGCCGGGCAGGCGGGAGAGCTCGTCGCGGATGTTGATGGTGGCGTAATTGCTCAAATAGAGGCTGTCGTATCTCGAATCCGGTGAGGTCAGCGTCACGAACAGCAGGATCGAGGTCGACCGCTTCTGCACGGTGACGCCCTGGTTCTGCACGGCCTGCGGCAATTGCGACAACGCGCTGGAGACGCGGTTCTGCACCAGCACCTGCGCGAAGTTGAGGTCGGTGCCGATCTTGAAGGTTACGGTCAGCGTATAGGTACCGTCGGAGCCGCTGTAGGACTGCATGTAGAGCATGTCCTCGACGCCGTTGACCTGCTGCTCGATCGGCAGCGCCACGGTGTCGATCACGGTCTTGGCGCTGGCGCCGGGATAGCGCGTGGTGACCTGCACGGTCGGCGGCACCACGTCGGGGTATTGCGCGATAGCGAGATTGAACAGCGCGACGCCACCGATCAGGATCATCAACAGCGCGATGACGTTCGACAGGACCGGCCGCTCGATGAAGAATTTTGAGATCATGGCTGGCGCTCCTACTTGGCAGACGCCTGCGGCTGCTCGATCTTCGTTGTTTGCGGATCGATCTTCTGGCCAGGGATCACCCGCAGCAGTCCCGCGATGACGACGCGGTCGTCCGGCTTCAAGCCGCTTTCGATGACGCGCAGGCCGTTGTCGACGGGGCCGATCTGCACCTTGCGCTGCTCGACGACGTTGTCGCCGTTGACCACCAGCAGATAGCGGCCGCCCTGGTCGCTGCCGAGCGCGGTGTCGGGGACGAGCAGGGTGCTCTTCTCCTGGTCGAACGGCACGCGCACCCGGACGAAATAACCGGGCAGCAGCACCCGCTTGTCGTTGGGCACGACGCCGCGCACCGCGAGCGTGCCGGTTGATGTATTGAGGGTCGGCGAGACGTAGTCGAGCTTGCCCTCATGCGGATAGCCGGTCTCGGTCTGCAGTCCCACCTGAATCGGGAATTGCTTCATGTCGGCGGGGGTCAGTCCGCGGCGGGCCGCTTCGGCGCGGATGCGTAGCACGTCCTGCTCGTTGACCGTGAAGTTCACCCAGATCGGGTCCATGGCGACGATGGTCGCGAGCTGGGTTGGCGAGGAGACGCCGACGAGCTCGCCGACCGAGACCAGGTGGGCGCTGACGATGCCGTCGAACGGCGCTGTCACCCTGGTGTAGCCGTAGTTGACCTCGGCCAGCCTCGTATTGACCTGGGCCTGCTGGAGGTTGGCCTGCGCGTTGTCGCGGGTCGATGTCGAGGTGTCCAAGGTGGATTGCGAGACCGCCTGGCGCTGCACGAGCTCGACCTGCCGCTTGAAATCGGCTTCGGCCTGCTTGACCGTGGCCTGCGCGCCGACCTCGGCCGCCTTCGCCTGCTCGACCTTGAGCTTGTAGGTCTCGGGCTCGATCGTGAAGAGCTGGGTGCCCTGCTTGACGAAGGCGCCGTCCTGATAGTCGATTGATTGCAGGAAGCCCTGCACCCGCGCCACGAGATCGACGCTCTTGATCGGCGCGGTGTTGCCGGTGGCTTCGATGTAGCGCGTGACCGGACGCTGCACGGGCGTTGCCACGTCCACCTTGGGCGGCGGCGGTGCCACGAACGTGTTCTTGTCCTCGCAACCGGCCAGCGCGACCACGGCCGCAGCGGCGGCCAGTGTCCGCCCGGCCTGTCTCCACGCTTCATTGCGCCGTGCAGGAGACGCGGGATTCGATGAGGTCATTCGGTAGCCCCCGAGTATCGTCTGTCGGTGCGGCAGGCTACCAACAAATGACCGTCCGTGGAACACCATAGCCATGGCAGTCGCCGGCCTTGCGCTGCACAGGGCGGTGTGGCCTTTGACAGATTTGTCATGACAAAACGCTTTTCACCGAGCGCACGATCGACCAGAATTGTGTCAAAGACCGTGTGACGCTACGCGAGTCAGCCGGGAAGAAGCCAAGAAGAAAAGAAGAAAAGGTGAGGAGAACATGACATGCCCACGTCCCTCCACTCGGGCCTTGCCGGCCTCGTTCTCGCAGCGATGGTCGCCATGCCGGCGCTAGCAGACGGTCTGAAGGACGAGATCGCACCGACCGGCAAGCTGCGGGTCGCGATCGCCATCAGCCCCGCAGGCGGCGCATTCTGGTCGACCAAGACCGAAGCCGGCTATGCCGGCGTTCCCGTCGATCTCGGCAAGGCGATGGCCGCCCAGCTCGGCGTCCCCGTCGAATATGTCGTCCACCAGAACTCCGGACAGATCACCGACGCGGCTGGCAAAGGCACTTGGGATGTCACCTGGCTTCCTAAAGATCCCGAGCGCGAGACCAAGATGCTGTTCGGCCCGATCTACGAAGTCGCGGACGCCACCTACATCGTCAAGCCCGGCTCGAACGTCACCAATTTTGCGACGCTCGACCAGCCCGGAATCAAGGTCGCGGCCGTCAACGCCACCACCACCATGCGCGGCGCGATCGCGCATCTGAAGCATGCGACGGTCACGGGCTATCAGACCTATGACGAGATCTTCGGCCTGCTCAGGAGCGGCGAGATCGACGCCTTCGCGCTGTCGCGCGACCAGCTCAACAAGATGGCCCAGAAAATTCCGGGGACCAAGGTGCTGGACGAGGCGTTCAAGAAGACAGTGACCGCCGTCGCCGTGCCCCTCGGCCATGAGCAGGCGTTGGCCTTCGTCACCAAATTCATGACCGAGGCCACAACGAACGGCACGCTGCGGAAGGCCTATGACAATAATGGTTTGAAGGATTCGCCGATCCGGACGGAGTAATGCGCGCGGCTCCATGACAAGAGAGATTCAGATTCGCGCCTTCTCACCGCCCGATGCAGTTCCTGTGCGGGAGCTGTTCATCCGGGTAAATCGTCTGTTGGCGCCAGCGCGCTTGGAGGAGGCGTTTGAAAGATACATTAGTCGCTCGCTCGCAGAGGAGATAGATCGGCTCTCCGATTATTATTCGAGCCGGAACGGCGGTTTTTGGGTCGCTGTCGATGGCGACGAAATCGTTGGTATGTTTGGACTAGAGGCCCTTGGCGAGCATGCGATGGAGTTACGGCGCATGTACGTCGCTCCCGCGGCGCGGCGCCGCGGCATTGCGCGAAAGATGCTGGCGTTTGCCGAGCAGGAGTGCCGCCATCGCGATCGTCTGCAGTTGCAGCTGAGTACGTCCGAGCTTCAGGAGGATGCGCTGGCGCTGTATCGTAACGCGGGATATGAGAACGTGCGCGAAGAGATCGCCGATGCCTCCAGCAACAAGACGCTGGGCGGCGGCATTCGCCGCTACCATTTCACCAAGCGACTTTGAGGCGGATTTCGTCGCCTTCCTCAAGACGCTGACAGACAGCTACAGGCCGGAGACTTGGGTCACTCTTTTCGCGTGCCACGCGGCGAGCACGTCCTTCTCTTCATCGCCAGTGAGCCCGAAGACCGGGCCGCCGCTGATGTGAAGCCAATGCAGCGTATCGCGCGCGGTGTCTCCCGGCGGTCGCGAGATCAATCCGGCCGCGCGCGCGGGCGAGGTGTCGCGAGTCAGGAAACCGGCGAAGTCGGGCAGCGGCAGCCACAGCGGTAATGACCGCGGACCCGCCCAGCGCCGCACGTCGTGTGCCTCGAGAAACGCCCGATCGACCCAGGTGAATGTGCAGGATGCGTTCAGCGCCGATGCGCATTCGGCCAGGAATTCGCCGCGCGAGCGCACTGGTCCAATCCCGTCATAGATGCCGGTGAGGCGAACTTCCGCCGCATGCACGATCCATTGCGCGAGGTCGCGGACATCGATGAACTGGACGGCGTCGTCAGGCGATCCCGGCGCAAGCACCTCGCCGCCGCGCGCGAGCCGCGCCGGCCAATAGGCGAAGCGCCCGGTCGGGTCCTCCGGCCCTGCGATCAGGCCGGCACGGCAGATGAAGGCATCGCCGCCGACCGCCTGTTCGCAGGCGAGCTTGGCCGCGCCGTAAATGGCATCGGTGCTGTGCTCCAGATCCTCGGCCGCAGGCTCGCGCAATGGCGCCGTGTCGGCGCGCTGTCCCGGTATCCGGTTGTCCGCATACACGCTGATCGTGGAGACGAAGGTCCAGTGCACGCCCGGCCGCTTCAGCGCCGCGACCGCGCGGCGGACCTGGCCGGGATGACGCGAGACGTCGACGACAGCGTCGAACGTTTCGCCGGGCAGTGGCGCAAGACCGTCAGCTACGTCGCGATCGATCCGCACAAAGCGTGCGCCCGGGGCGATCGGCCCCGCGAGCCCGCGGGCTGCGCAAGTCACGTCGTGGCCTGTGGCGCAGGCGTGGGTGGCGATCGCGCGCCCGAGAAACTGGCTGCCGCCGAGAATGAGCATGCGCATGACATTGTCCGTGCCGTCGATAAGATCGCGAGGCTACAATTTCTGGTAGCATTTGCAACCGATCGTCAGCGCCCCTTGATCTCCGCATATTTCGCCATCGCCTTCTCGAACTTCCGGTTGAACAGCCACATCGCGGCGAGGATCTCGCGGAAGCTTGCCGAGCTGCGCGCCCGGTCGGCCTGTCCGAAAGCAAAGATGCTGTTGTTGCGCAGATGCTTCATGATCGTCGGGCTCGACACCCTGTAGTTCAGGAGGTCGCCCGACTTCAGCGCCGATCTCGTCGGGGTGGGCACGATCTGGATCAATTCGAACAGCTTCATCTGGTCGATCGGGTCGGGTAGCGTCTTCACGATTCCAGGGATCTCACGGAATACATCCGCATGTGCGTTCATCAGCCCGTTGCGCACATTGGTCCAGTGATTGAAGCGGTGATCGGTGCCGCGCGCCCGCGCCTCCTCCTTGTCGTCGCGCGCGCTTAAGGCCGGATCGATCGCGGCGATCTCGCCCTTGATGGCCTCCCATTTCCTGCGGCCGTTGCGGTCTTCGGAGGGGCCGGTCTGGAAGCTGCCCATATAGGTGTTCGAGCGTCCGTTGCGGACGTTCTGCTTGCCGTTGGTCTCGGCAAAGAACAGCCCGAGACTGATGCGCCCCGCAGCAGCTGCGTGTTCAGGCGCAAGCCCCTTGGCGCGCGCGATCACTGTCGCGAGATCGACGACGTCCTTGAACGGCGTCGGCGAGTTCTGGGCATTCGCCGGCGGCGCCTCCATGACGTCGAACAGTTTTGAATATTCGTCGATCAGCGGCTCGATGTCGGCATCGAAATAGGCCGGAGGAATCTCGAACTTGTTGGGCCTGCCGATCCGTGACGGCATGGCGTCGGTGAGATCCTTGTAAGAACTGATCACGGCGACGCGGGCGAGATAGAGCGCCTGTCCAGGGAGATTCGGCAGCGGCTCCTTGGCATCGATCTGGCGCCGACGCTCGGCGAGGATCGACTTGAAATCGCCGAGCGCCCGCTCATAGGTGGCGACCGCCTCGGATTGGCGAGGCGTGAGCGCGCGCTGTTGTCCGACGGCCGGCGCCGCGACGAAGAAGGCAACAGCCGCAAGGGCGGCGAGACGTCTGGATCCCATGGCGGTTTCCCATCGATTCGATGCCAGGGAGATCGTAAGCATTGGAGGCGAGGGCTGGCGAGATGCAAATCCCGCTCGGCCGCAATTCTTCTGCTCAGGCCGCGCGATAGTCCGGCGCCGTCGCCAGGAATTTCGCATAGGCATCCGCATCCGGCGGCTGGAAGCGCCCTTTGAGCCCGCCGGTCTTCTGGTTCTTGGTGCCGATGTCGGCCATCAGCTCGTCGAAATGGCGGTAGTGATAGGGCGCGACGCAGAGGCCGCCATAGACGCCCGCGGCCGGCCGCTCGATACGCTTGAAGTGCAGCATCATCTCGATGTTGTCGTGCATCTGCCGCGCCGTCGGCTGGTTCGCGAGCTGGCCGTCGGCATAGCGTACCAGCCAGTTGGCGGCGAGGTCGGCGCAGAGCACGGTGCAGAATGACGAGTTGAAGCCGACGAAGCCGAGCTCGGGCAGGTCAGGGTTGGCGATCAGGCGGTAGAGCCGGTACTGCCCGTCGGCATCGACCAGCTTCTGCTTGTAGGCCTCGGGCAGGAACGGCACGCCGAGCTTGTAGCCGATCGCGAGCACCGCGACGTCGGCATCGATGCGCTCGCCGCCGCTCATCACGATGCTGTCGCCGTCATAATGGCCGAAGGTGCCGAACACCGCCTTGATGCGGCCGTCGGCGACCATCGGGTAGAACCCGGGCGTTGCGATCGGAACCGAGCAATTGACGCCGTCCTCGATCCGCTCCTTCGGCACCATCTTGCAGCGGCCGAGCTTGAGCTGCGCCTTGAGCAGGCTCTCCAGCCCGCGCCAGTTCGCCCAGACCAGCGGCGCGGCGATGCGGTGCGCGAGCCGCGTCATCGCGCCGATGCCCCAGCCTGGAAACATCTCCTCCTGCGCGCGGATGTAGAGGATGCGCTTGAAGTTCACGAGCCCGCCGATGAAATAGGGAATGCGCCAGACCGGCTCGCGCATCACGATGGTGACCTCGCGCGCGCCCGATTTCACCGCGTTGACGGCGATGTCGGTCGCGGACTTCGAGCCGCCGAGTACGACCACGCGGCGTCCCTTCGCCAGCGTGGGATCGCCGTATTTCGACGAATGCAGGATCTGCCCGCCCTGGGCCAGAAAGGCGTCCTCGCCGGGGCAATGCAGCTCGCGCGGCTCGTTGAACTGCCCGGTGCAGACCGCGACGAAATCGAAATCCTCGTTCGTGGTCGCGCCGTCCTTGTTTTTCAATGCGAGGGTCCAGCCCGGCTTGCCGTCGGCGCGGCGCGCCATGCCGGCGACCTCGGTGCCAAGGCGCAGCATGCGGTCGAGACCGAAGCTCCTGGCATAGTCGGCGAGATAGGCGTGAACCTGGGGCCCGGTCGGCCATTCCGGATAGGCCTCCGGCATGGCGCGGTCGGTGTAGCGATAGAGCTCCTTCGGGCTCTGGGTCTGCACGTCAGGGTAGGAGCGCGCCGGCTCCCAGACGCCGCCGAGATCGGCGCTGCGCTCGACGATGGTGACGCGGTGGCCGCGGCTGGAGAATGCCTTGGCGGCAGCAAGGCCGGAGACGCCGGCGCCGATCACGCAGACATGCTTGGGGCTGACCATGGGATTGGCTCGCAATCAATGTGTTTTCCGCGGGCAAGCGGCCACGTTCGGCCGCAAGGCGCGGCCGGCGGAGCTGCAAGCAGATGAAAGTGGACGAGGGGCCCGTGCCTAGTCGTTGGCCTCGGGCGGCAGGAAGTCGACCTCATGCAGCGCCGAGATGCGCACGACTTCGGCAGGGTCGGTCAGATTGTGCAGCTGGTTGAACAGCGCCTCCAGCTTCTGCATCGGCGAGACCCAGAACAGCGCGCGGCACGGCTTGTCGGACTTGTTGAAATAGCCGTGCGGGATGCCGCGGGGCATGCGCACGAGATCGCCGGCATGGGCCTTGACCCATTTTCCGTCGAGCTTGAGGTCGAGCGTGCCCTCCTGCACCAGGATGAACTCGTCCTGGGTCGGATGGATGTGCACCGGTACGAACTGGCCGGGATCGCTGTTGGTCTCGAACGCAAAGGTGGAGTCGGTGACGGCCTTGGGGAAGTAGACCTGGCCCAGAATGTTCCAGCTCTTGCCGCCGTAGCCTGTGCCAGCGGCGGTAATGCCCTTTTCGAGTGCAGTCTTTTCAGGTGCAGACTTTTCAGGTGCAGTCATGGCGCTCTCCCATGGATTCCGGCGAGGATGGAGCTTCAGTCAACAATGGGTCGCCTGTCTATCCGCTAAACGAATCCGCGAGCGCCTGTTGCCCTGCAGCATGACGATTTTGCCGAAGCCGCCCTTTCCGCGTCTGGGGAACTATTATAGGCTTAAAGCAATTCCGTGACGCGAAGCGTGGTCGACCATGTCCGCAGCCGTGCTGGAAATGAACGCAAGGGCGCCCGCGGCCGAACGGCTCGCAGATTTCGCCCGCGTCACCACCGACGATGTCGACGAAGCGGCCGAACAGATCGGGCGCATCTTCTGCCCGCACGATCTCAAGCCGGCACAGGCGCGCGCGGCCGGCTTCTCCGCCCGGCACAATTGCGCCGGCTTCGACGGCTTTTCCATCAATTACGTGGCCTATGGCGGATCGGTAGGCATCGATCCCGGTTGCCTCGAGCGCTTCTTCCTGGTGCAGGTCCCGCTCACCGGCACGGCCTATATTCGCGCCGGCACGACCGAGCTCGACGCCGCGCCGGAGCGGACGGCGTCGCTGCTGTCGCCGACGATCCCGACCCGGATGATGTGGCGCGACTGCGCGCAGGCGATCCTGCTGTTTGACCGCCGCGTGGTCGAGCAGCGCGCCGCGGCGCTGTCGGGCAGGGCATCAGGCACTGTCGAGTTCGATCCCGTGATCGATTTGGAGGCGCCGGCCGGGCGCGCCTTGCGCGGTAGTCTCGCCGAGCTGATGATGCTTGCCGAGCGTCTCGGTCCCTCCGGCCGGCTGTCGGCGGTCGCGATGGCCGATTGGCGCGAGCGGCTGCTCGATCACCTGCTCAACGGTCAGCGCCATGGCCTGTCGGATGCGATTCAAACGTTTTCGGGGCAGGCCGAGCGGCTGCCGCGCGCGCTCCGCGCTGCGCGGGACCATCTTGCGGACAATGCCGGCGAGCCGCTCGACCTTGCGCAGCTCGCCTGTGCCGCCGGCATCGGCATCCGCGCGCTCCAGCTCGGCTTCCGCCGTCACTTCGGCCTGTCGATCTCGCAGATGCTGCTCGACATGCGGCTCGCCGGTCTGCACGCCCGCCTCGCGCAGGCCGCGCCCGATGCCTCCATCACCGACATCGCCTTCGATCTCGGCTTCACCCATCTCAGCCGCATGGCCGGCGCCTACCGCGAAAAATTCGGCGAGACGCCATCGGCGACCCTGCGGCGACGGATGAGCTAGCGCGAGAGAGCTATTTCCGCGGCCGCGTCGTGCCGTTGTCTTCCGCCGCCGGTCTGCGCAGGAACGCCTCGACATCAGCCTGCACCGAATAGGGCGTCGGGATCGCGTCGCCGGCGGAATCGACGGCGGTGTCGAGGCAGCGGCGCAGCATGCGGGCGAGCTCGGCCTTGCGGTAAGGCTTTCTCAAGAGCGGCGCGCCCATCGTCGCACGTCCCTGCGCGTGCAGCGAATCGTAGGCGTAGCCCGACGTGAACAGCACCCGCAGAGAGGGGCGCGCCGCCACCATCTGCTCGGCGAGCTCGCGTCCATTCATGCCGCCGGCCATCACGATGTCGGTGAAGAGCAGGTCGAACGGCGTGCCTTCGGCCGCAATCGCGAGCGCCTCGGTCGCATTGGCGGCCGGGATGACCTTGTAGCCGAGGCCTTCGAGCTGCACCGTGACGTATTGGCGGACGTCGCGGTCGTCTTCGACGCAGAGCACGGTTTCCTTGCCCCCGATGATCTTGCGGTCGTCATAGCCGGTCGGGCGCAGCGCGCTCGCCTCCGCCTTCGGCAAATAGAGCGTAAAGATCGTGCCGCGTCCTTCTTCGGAGGCGACCTTGATGCCGCCGCCGGACTGCTTGACGAAACCGAACACCATGCTGAGCCCGAGTCCCGTGCCCTTGCCGACGTCCTTGGTGGAGAAGAACGGATCGAAGATCCGCTCCAGGATGGCCTGCGGAATGCCGGTGCCGGTGTCGGCAATCTCGATCTCGACATAGTCGCCGGCATAGCCGGCGCCGACCGCGACGGCCTCGCGCACGCCGAACACGACGTTGCGCGTCGTCAGCGTCAGCCTGCCGCCGTCCAGCATGGCGTCGCGCGCGTTGATCGCGAGGTTGAGCAGCGCCGAGCTCAGCTGGCCGCGGTCGGCATAGGCAAGCCAGACGTTGCGGTCGAGCCTGGTCACGATCTCGATCTTCTTGTCGAAGGTCGCCAGCAGCAGCTTTGCCAGCTCTTCCAGCAGCTCGTTGACGTCGATCTCGGCCGGCTGCAGCGCCTGCTTGCGGGCAAAGGACAGCAGGCTCGAGGTCAGCGCGGCGCCGCGATCGGCGGCCTCGCTGATCAGCTTGGTGATGGTCGCAAGCGGCGGGTTGTCCCTGACGGCGTCGGCCAGGATCTCGATCGTGCCTGTGATCACCGTGAGCATGTTGTTGAATTCATGTGCGATGCCGCCGGTGAGCTGCCCGACCGCCTCCATCTTCTGGGACTGCACCAGCTGCTCCTCGGCAGCGCGTTTCTGGGTGATGTCCCTGACGAAGGTGTTGATGACGGCGCGTCCACCCAGCCGCAACACCGTGCTGGACGCCTCGGCCAGGATCTGGTCGCCGTTCCTGTGGATCAGGGCGAGCTCGAAGCGCAGGCCGGACGGCGTGTCCGACAATTCAGGCACCAGCCGCGCCATGCGCTGCCTGAAGGCGGTTCGCAGCGGCTCGGCGACGATGAGGTCGACGACGTCGGCACCGAGCGCCTCCTCGCGTGTCCATCCGGTCAGTGCCTCGGCCTGAAAGCTCCACTCCAGCACGGCGCCGCTGTCGTCGATCTGAATGAAGGCATCGAGCGCGGTCTTGATGACGGCTTGCATCATCTGCGCGCTGTCGCTGCGTGCCCGCCCCAGCTCGGTCGATTGCGTGGCGGCGCGCTTGTCCTCCGATCTCTCGATCGCGCGATTGCAGAGGTGCACGAGCAGCGCGGCAACGGCGGCGCTTGCGATTAGGGCTGCGATCTGGGCCATGCCGAACCCGGGTCCGGCCACCGCATAGGAGGCGAGGAGGGCCGCCGCGGTCACCACGACCTGTGCGGCCATCGCGAGTGTCAGAAGCCCCCTGAGTTTCATGGTCTCCCACCAAAGAAGACTACCGCACTGGCCGCCCGGTCCCGGGTGCCGCTTTGATGTGAGCTACAGACTCCGCGCGGCGGCGTCGAGGGGCAATTTGCGGTGGTGTCGGCCGCCAGCCTTTCTTCGGCCTCAACCTGCGGGCGAATCGCATGGCAAGGAGGCGCGCGCATACAAGCAATGCGATTGACAGCTGTACTGAGGCGTGTTCGTTCGAACTGAACTCCAGGAGTGCCCATGTCTCCGCCGCTCAACCGTATCAACAGCGACGAACGCCTGCCGCAGCAGGTCGATGTCGTCGTCATCGGCGGCGGCGTCATCGGTGTCTCCGCGGCCTATCATCTGGCGAAGAAGGGCCTTTCGGTCGCGCTGGTCGAGAAGGGCCATGTCGGCGGCGAGCAGTCGAGCCGCAATTGGGGCTGGTGCCGCCAGCAGGGCCGCGCGCGCGAGGAGATCCCGCTGGCTCGCGAGGCGCTGCGGCTGTGGGAGGACATGCAGAACGACGCCGGCGTCGATGCCGGCTTCCGCCGCACCGGCGTGCTGTTCCTGACCAAGAGCAAGGACGAGCTTGCGAGCTGGGAACGCTGGGCCGCGGTCGCGCGCGAGATGCAGGTCCACTCGACCGTGCTGACGCCGGCCGAGGTTGCCGAGCGCATGCCGGGCAATACCGACACCTGGGTCGGCGGGCTGCATACGCCGAGCGACGGGCGTGCCGAGCCGTCGATGGCCGTGCCCGCGCTCGCCACCGCCGCGCGAAAGCACGGCGTCACCATCCATCAGGGCTGCGCCGCGCGGGGACTGGAGACGACTGGTGGGCAGGTCAGCGCCGTCGTCACCGAGAAGGGCACCATCCGCACCCGGTCCGTGCTGTTGTCGGGCGGCGCATGGTCGTCGCTGTTCTGCCGCCGTCATGGCATCGAGCTGCCGATCGGTCTCGTCAATGCGACGGCCTGCCGGACCACGCCGGGACCGGAGATCACCTCGGGCGCGCTGGGCACCGATCTCTACTGCGTCCGCCGCCGTCTCGACGGCGGCTTCACGCTGGCGCTGCGCAACCGGGGCACGGTCGAGCTGTCGCCCGATCTGTTCCGCTATGCGCGCACCTTCTGGCCAACCTATTTGCATCGCAAGAACGGACTGAAGCTGTCGTTGGGCAAGTCCTTCATCGACCAGATCGTGCGCGGGACCAGCTGGAGCTTTGACAAGCCGTCGCCGTTCGAGACCGAGCGCGTGCGCGACCCCGAGCCCGACATGTCGCTGGTGAATGCGGCGCTGGCCTCATTGATCAAGGCCAACCCGGAATTGAAGGACATCGAGATCGCGGAAGCCTGGGGCGGCACCATCGACTGCACGCCCGACACGATCCCGGTGATCTCGCCGGTCGACGCCTTGCCGGGCTTTTTCCTCGCCACCGGATTCTCCGGCCACGGCTTTGGCATCGGCCCCGCCGCAGGCAAGCTCGCCGCCGACATCGTGACCGGCACCACGCCGCTGGTCGATCCCGCGGCCTACAGCCACAAGCGCATGATCGACGGCCGCCGGCTCGCGCCGGTCAGCCCGTTCTGAGGGCTCGCATGACGGTTCTCTACAAGGCCAACATGGTTCGCGGCGCCGAATGGGCGCGCTTCTTCGCGGAGCGTGCGCCCGATGTCCCATTCCGGCTCTGGCCTGACATCGGCGATCCCGCCAACGTCCGCTATCTCGTTGCGTGGGTGCCGCCTGACGATATCGCGACGACGTTTCCCAATCTCGAGCTGGTCTTCTCGGTCGGCGCGGGCGTCGATCAGTTCGATGCCACCAAAGTTCCGGCCCACATTCCACTGGTCCGCATGCTGGAGCCCGGCATCGCCGAGACCATGGTGGAGTACGTCACCATGGCCGTGCTCGGTCTGCATCGCGACCTCCTGGACTTCATCGATCAGCAGAAGCAGCAGGTCTGGCGCGAGATCCGGATCACGCCGGCGAAACGGCGGCGTGTCGGCGTGATGGGGCTTGGCCAGCTCGGCCAGGCCGTGCTCGAACGCCTCAAGGCGTTCGGCTTCCCGCTCTCGGGATGGAATCGCTCGGCGCGTGAGATCGAGGGCGTGACCTGCCACGTGGGTGCAGACGCGCTGCCAGATTTCCTCGCGCAGAGCGACATTCTCGTCTGCCTGCTGCCGTTGACCGACGAGACCCGCGGCATCCTCAACGCGGATTTGTTCGCGCGCCTGCCGCACGGTGCGTCCCTCGTTAATGTCGGACGTGGACCGCATCTCATTGAGGCCGATTTCCTCGCGGCCCTCGACAGCGGTGCGCTATCAGGCGCGGTGCTCGATGTCACCGAACCCGAGCCGTTGCCTGAGGGACATCCGTTCTGGAGCCATCCGCGCATCCTGCTGACGCCGCACAATGCCAGCATGACGACGCCGGACACGGCCGTCGATTTCGTGCTCGATGTCATCGACCGTCACCGTCGCGGCGAGGAGTTGCCGGGGCGTGTCGATCGCACTCGCGGTTACTGAGGGCGTGATGGTGATGGGAACACCGGTCTAGCCAAGAGCTCCTTTTACCTCTCCCGCTTGCGGGTGAGGTCGGCGCGCAGCGCCGGGTGAGGGTTCTCTCCTCTTGGGGGGAGGGGTGGCGCGACGGTGAGGATTTGTCCTCCTGAAATTGTGACTGGATGGAGCGAGAGGGAACTGCGGCATGTGAACCGCCTCATATTCCATCACTCTCTTTTCGAGCTATCACTCCCGCAAGAAATTGTCGCACCTGGAGCCAACTGGCAGACACGGGTGAGATGCAAATGCCTGCGAAGCCGCGTGCTCGCAGCTTTGGATTGGCTCTCGTCCTGGTCACGAGCAAGCCAACCCCATCACTCAACACAGATCTTTCAGAAATTGGAATCAAGGGCATCGAGAAACGCGTCCTGGCAGCTTCTAGTCGGGGTCGGCCGGTAGGCTGCTACTTACTCAGAGGAGCCCCCAATGAAGATTAGCAGCGCAATTTCCAGCGCCTTTTCCCTAAGAAGGCAGGTCGGCAGTCTTCGGATCGCCCGTTCCAGCCTGATCAAGTCGGCCCACCTTCTTGAAAGAATTGGGCTGGCAGCCGTTGGGGCCTCTTGTGGCCTCTACGTGGGTGCGACCCTGTTGCGTCAGAAAGGCGGAATGTTTGAAAGCGGCTGGATCGTGCTGATAACAATGCTCTATGGAGCTCTCAGCTATTATGTCGGGATTGATTTGTCCGGCAATGTCGCACGAAGGGCGACATCGAACATCTCGGAAGAATGGAATGGTTCTGAGCCGGCTGAGCTCATGAGTGCGGCTGGAACGTTCAGCGCGGCGATTGCCGCAACGCTGTCCGTCAGCATCCTTGTCCTTGATCAAAACCTGCCTAACGGCCTGATAGGCTTTGTTGCCGGCTGTTGGGTGGTTGGTTCTTCGCTTCAAGTTGCGGCGGGTGCAATGACTCGCAGCTCCGATGCGCCCACGAACGAGCAACGATAAAAGTGCGCCTCACGGAAAACGTGCACTTGGCATCGTATGTGCGCACAAGCCGCAGTGTTGGTTCGGCTTCAGGTCTGCAGTGAGCAGCGACGACTCATCGCAACCTCTGCCATCTAACGCTGCGCGCCGGCGATGTTTGGTAGCGCAGCCGTTCGCATCGAGCAGTGTCCCGATCGAAAAACGTGTCGGTATCGAGTAACCTAAATTTTCGCGCAACAAACAAGACGTGCCATCATGGTGGCGTTGGGATATTGTCCCTGCGCGCCGTGGTCCAAAATTCTGCTAACCGCCAACCACACGATCGGTGGAGCCAATGCAGATTGCGGAGTGGCTCGAGAAGCTGGGGCTTGGGCAATACGCAGAGCGTTTTGTCCAAAATGGGATCGACATGGGCGTCCTTCCCGAGCTGATGGTCGAGGACTTCGACAAGCTCGGAGTCCTGCTCGGGCATCGCCGCAAAATGCTGCGTGCGATTGCCGACCTTGATCCAGCCGCGTTGATCGCATCGCCGACTCCGCCTCACGACGCCGAGCGGCGCCACCTCACTGTCATGTTTTGCGATCTGGTCGGCTCGACGGCGCTCTCGGCGCGTCTCGATCCCGAGGATCTGTGGGAAGTGATCCGGGCGTACCGCGCCGCCTGCGGGAGCGTTATTGCCGCTTATGACGGCAGGATAGCCAGGTTCGTTGGTGACGGAATACTCGTCTATTTCGGGTATCCGCGCGCCCACGAAGATGATGCGGAGCGGGCCGTGCGAGCGGGCCTCGATATTATCGCTGCGATTCGCCAGCTCAAGACAGGCGCCGGCGAACGGGTTGAACTGCGGATCGCAATTGCGACCGGGCTTGTGGTGGTCGGCGATCTCATCAGCGGAGATGCATCGGAGGAGCACGCAACCATCGGCGATGCACCAAACCTCGCTGCTCGGCTTCAAAGCCTGGCCGAGCCGGGGGCGGTCGTCGTTGCCTCGTCGACGCGCCGGCTGCTTGGCGATCTCTTCACCTTTCGCAATCTCGGTCGCCGCGAGGTCAAGGGGATAGGCGAACCCATCGCGGTCTGGGCGGTGGAAGGAGCGACCTCATCGGAGAGTCGCTTCGAGGCGGTCCGCGCCGCGCGCTCGATCGGCTTTGTCGGCCGCAAGGACGAGATCGAGTTCATTCTCTCGCGCCAGCGGGAGGCATGGCAGGGCCAGGGCCAGATCGTATTGATTTCCGGCGAAGCGGGCATCGGCAAGTCGCGCATCGTGGCAATGCTGTCCGAGAGCCCCTCGTTGGGGACGCACCGTCGCGTGCGATATCAGTGTTCGCCTTACCACACCAACAGCGCACTTCATCCCTTTGTCGCGCAGCTCGAGCGCGCCGCCGGAATCCGCTCCCACGACACGCCAGAACAAAAGCTCGACAAGCTCGAGGCGATGCTGGCAATAGGAACCCGGCAAGTCGCCCGGGCCACGCCACTCATTGCGGCCCTGCTCTCGATTCCGACCGGCGACCATTGCCCGCCACTCGGCTTGAGCCCGGCGCAGCAGAGGCGACAGACATTTGCCGCCCTTCTCGATCAGCTCGAGGGATTGGCGCGAGACCAGCCTCTGCTGATCATCTGCGAGGATATGCATTGGGCCGATGCGACGACACTTGAACTGTTCGATCTCGCGGTCGATCGGATCAGGGGCCTGCAGATACTCGTGCTCTTGACGTCCCGGCCGGAGTTCGAGCCCTCCTGGTCGGGCCTTGCCAATGTCAGTCTGTTGCGGCTCGATCGGCTCGATCGGCAGGACACGCGCGCGCTGGTCGAGCAGGTGGTCGTCGGTCGCCAGCTGCCACGCGAAATGATGAAACAGATCATCGACAAGACCGATGGCATACCGCTATTCGTCGAAGAGTTGACCAAGATGGTGCTGGAGTCCGGGCTGCTCGTCGAAGATGCCGGGCGCTACCGCCTGAATAGTCCGCTCCCGCCGCTTGCTATCCCCGCGACGCTGCAGGATTCGCTGATGGCGCGGCTCGACCGACTCGCTCCGGTCAAGGAGGTCGCGCAGATAGGCGCCGCCATTGGCCGTGACTTCTCGTACGCACTGCTGAAAACCGTGGCGGGACGCGACGATCTGACGCTGAACGCTGCGTTGGGACAACTTGAAGAGGCCGAACTGCTGTTGCGTCGTGGCACGCCGCCCGAAGCAAATTACAGTTTCAAGCACGCCCTTGTTCAGGAGGCGGCCTACGAGAGTCTGCTCAAGAGCAAACGGCAGCTGCTTCATACCCGCATTGGCGATGTTCTGCGCGAGAAGTTTCCAGCAGTCGCCGAGACCGAACCGGAAGTTCTGGCGCACCACTTCACTGAGGCGGGGCTGAGCGAGACGGCCCTCGAATGGTGGCGCAAGGCGGGCCAGCAGGCGTTGAAACGCTCGGCCTATTCCGAGGCGATCGCGCATCTCGGCAAGGCCATTGCGACCGCCGATCAGTTGCCTGATGATCCCCGCCGGATCATGAGCAGGCTGCATCTTCAAATCGCATATGGCCGTGCCTTGCGGGGCAGCCTCGGCCACAGCGCTCCAGAGACGGTCGCGGCATGGACGCGTGCGCGCCAGTTCGCAGCCGACATCGATGATCCCGTTGAGCTTGCGCCGGTGCAGTCGGGGCTCTTCAATGCCTGCCTGACCCACGGCGAACTCGCTCCGATGCGGGAGCTGGCGGACGCCATCAGGAGCGCCGCTGACCGACGACCGGACTCGCCGGTGGCCGCCGTCGTCGCCCATTGGACGGGCGGCGTCACCTGCTGGTTCGAGGGCGATTACTTGAATGCGAGAACGCATCTTGAGCGGGCGCTGGGGATTTATGGTGCCGAACCGGATCCCGCGACCTTCAGGGCGTCTGCGCTGGATCTGCCTTTCGTGATCATGAGATTTCTTGCCCTTGTGCTCTGGCCGCTCGGTAGCACCGCTCGTGCGCGCAAGCTCGCCGCGGAAGCGGTGGGTGCTCCGGGCGAAAAACGGGCGCTGTCCCAGGCCAATGCGCTGGTTCATCGCGCTGTGTTCGACGGGGTATGCGGGGGCATGTTGCAGCAAACAGAGACGATCCTGGCGCTCGGTCTCGCGCGCGACCACACGATGCCGCTGTACGTGGCCGCGGGCACCTACCTGAATGGCCTCGCCAAGTGGCGTGCCGGCGACCGGATGGCCGGACTGGCGGACATGCGTCACGGCTGGGCCTTCCTGCACGAGAACGACTGCTACCTCTGCGAACCGTTCTGGGGAATGCATGTCGCCCTGGCGAATGCAGAGGTGGGCGAAGTCGGGACCGGGCTGGAAATCCTGGACGAATCGATCGCCGGGACGGAACAATCCGGCCAGCATTGGCTCGATGCCGAACTGCATCGTGTCCGCGGTAAACTTGTATCGCGCCAGGATCCTTCGGACGAATCCAGTGCCGAAGAAGCCTTCAAGCGCGCGCTGGACATCGCGCGACACCAGCAGACCAGGACTTTCGAGCTGCGCGGCGCCCTTGAACTTGCACGCCTGTACAAGACAAATGGCCGAGCTGATGCGGTCTCTGAAGTGCTCGCTCCTGTGCTCGCCGAATTCGATGCGGAGCGAAATCTTCCCGAAGTCCTGGACGCGAAAGAGCTGATTGGGAATGGGCGTTAGCCGCGCCATTCGATCGCCGCAAGCGCCGCGCCGACTTCAAGCCGGAATGGGGCGATATCCTGATCCTCGGCTCGGCAGCCGTAGTTATCCGGTTTTGACACAGCTTAACCTGATGTGGTGAATCCTAGGTATGCTTCTCGTGGTTGCGAAGGCGAGTCTGCCGCGGTGGCGAATCCTGATTTCGGCTGGCGGCAATGTTGTCGGATTGCTCCTTGCCTCAAGGCGCAAACTTCATCCCAACGCCCGACGATTGGTTTGCCTTCGCTGCGGCAGGCGCAGCGACCAAAGCCCATTGGAGATCCAGTCGTGGTCCGTTTGCACGTCGAACGTTTCATTCGCAGCCGGGTTGTTCGTCGAGCTCTGGCGCTCGGGATCATCGCGCTGAGCGGATGGGCCCTGTTGCCGTATGTGACCTACCGAATCGCTCCCTCCGCCTTTGTCAATGCCGAGCTCATGCGGGTGACTGCACCGTTCGCGGGTCAGCTCTCGCCTGATCTTCCACGCAAGGGCGAATATTTCCAGCAGAGCCGGGTGGTGCCGATGGTCGGGGCGCGTTCGCCGGATCGCCGACACCTCATGGACCTCGATCAGCAGCTTGCCGTGTCCACCAAACGCGCCGAGCTCGCACGTCGGCAACTCGAGGAGATCGCCGGGCTCGATCGCAAGCTCGGCGAGCGCAGCGAGGACTATCGTTTGGGGATGGTCGCGCGCCTGAGCCACGAAATCGGCGAAACGGAAGTTGAAAAAGGCGGCTGTCTCGCCGAGGCACGGCAGCGGAACGATGTCGCGGGCCGGATGGAGAGGCTCGTGAAGCTCGGCATCAGTTCGCAGATCCGCTCCGGCGAGGCCCAGGCCTCGCAGGAGGCAACCGCAACGCGGTGCCGGATGGCCGATGAACGCCTGCAGCGCCTCAAGACCGAGTTGGGGGCGGCGGAGAAAGGTCTCTATCTTCGTGGCGATGCCAATGACGTGCCCTACTCCCAGCAGCAACGCGAGCGGCTTGTTCTCCGCCGCCAGGAGCTCGAGACGGACGAGTTGCAAAACAGCTCACGTTCTGCGCAACTGGCCGCGGAAATCGCCGAGGAGCGCGCTCGGCTTGATCGTCTCGATCACTACGATCTGTCGTTGCCTGCCGCCCATGTCGTCTGGTCGGTCGCGGCCAGCCCCGGCTCGATGGTCACGGAAGGGCAATCGGTCCTCGATTTTGCAGACTGCCAACGCCGATTCATTGTCGTTGAACTGCCCGAGCGCGATTTCGAGAAGATCAAGGCCGGAGATGCGGCTACCGTCCGCCTGATTGGGAGCGGCGAATGGAAGACCGGCCTGGTCCGGCAAGTCCGCGGATCGGCTGCTTACGCCGACGATCGACTGCTTGCGGCTCGGGTGCCGCGGCCTGATCCGGGCAACATTACCGTTGAGATATCGCTTCCCCCCAACGAAACGTGGGCCGACCGCAATGGCTCCTGCGATATCGGACGGCTGGCCGAAGTGCGCTTCGAGCGCAGAGCCGACGGCTTGCTACGATTGGTCAGCTCGAAGTTGAAATGGCTGACCGCGCGCCTGGAGCTCGACCAGTCGTCCCTGTGAGCGAGGTGTTCCATGCAGGCCATGACTCTGTCTCTCTCTCAGCTGTTCGCGCCGATGGTGGGGATCTTTGCGGCGATGTACCTGTTGGCGCCGACCTTTCCGGTCGCGCGCCTCTGGGCACGTGTCGCGGTCTTTGCCGCGGTTTGGCTTGTCGTGGCTCGCTATCTCGAATGGCGTATTTTCACCACGGTGCTGCCGGCAACTGGCACTTGGTATCAAGTCTACTGGATCTGGTTCTGTCTCTTCGTTGAGCTACTGACTTTCACGGATCAGTTTATTCTTTATCTGATTTTCCTTCGCAGGACCGATCGCCGCAGCGAGGCGGATCAGCACGAGCGTCGGCTTCGCAGCCTGCCGCATGATGAGCTGCCATCGGTCGACGTCCTTATTCCAACCTATGACGAGCCGTTCGAGGTGTTGGAAAAGACGATCACCGGCGCGTTGTGTCTGGACTATCCAAACTTCCAGGTCTGGGTTCTGGATGATGGTCGCCGGCCTTGGCTCAAGAAACTCTGCGAGGAAAAGGGTGCCGGGTATCTCACGCGCGCCGACAACCTGAATGCCAAGGCCGGCAATATCAATCATGCGCTGACGCAGACGAGCGCCGAGTTCTTTGCGATCTTTGACGCGGACTTCGTGCCGCAGTGCAAATTCCTGATGCGCACGATCGGCTTCTTCGCGGATCCAAAGATCGGAATCGTTCAGATCCCGCACACCTTTTACAACGAGGATCCGATGCAGGCGAATCTCGGCCTGCACAGGGGATTGCCGGACGAGCAACGGTTCTTCTTCGATTCCATCATGCCCGCGCGCGACGGCTGGGATGGTGCCTTTTGTTGTGGTTCCAACTCCGTCACGCGTCGTGCAGCACTTCGCGTGGTTGGGGATGCCTTGCCAACCCAGTCCATTACCGAAGACATTCTGCTGACGCTGGTCCTGCTGCGCAAAGGGTACATCACCCGTTATCTCAACGAGCCATTGGCGATTGGATTGGCGCCGGAAAGCCTTGACGCGTTTTTCGTGCAACGGCAACGCTGGGCGCGTGGCGCGATCCAGACTCTGTATCTCGCCGCCGGCCCGCTCGGCCCCGGACTGGGCTTGATGCATCGGCTTCTGTTCTTTCCGACTCATTGGCTCTCATTGGGCTTGCGAGCGCTCATGGTCGTGGTGGTTCCGATCGTGTTCATGTGGACCGGTCTAGCGCCTGTCGCCGACGTCACCCCCGAGGCGGTCTTCTTTTACTTGTTCCCCGCGATCCTGGCGCTCAACGGCGGCATCTCCTGGTTTGCGCCGCACGTGCACTTTCCGCTCGCCGCGCAGGTGTCGGCGACGATCCAGAGCTTCAAGATTCTGCCGACGGTGCTCGGGACTCTCGTCAAGCCGATGGGACATGCGTTCAAGGTGACGCCCAAGGGAGCTGCCGCGCGGTGCGCAAGCTACGCCGCGGAGATATTCTGGCCGTCGGCGGCGCTGATGGCGTTGACGGTTGTCGGCCTGGTTCTGAACACCATCCCGGAATGGCGGATGATCGATCATCCGGCCGCTCTACCGATGGTCGCCTTCTGGTCGGTGGTGAACGTCGTCGTGCTCTTCTTCGTCTGCATGACCTCGCTGCAAGCCCGGATGGGACGCGCCGAGGAGCGTTTCGACGTCGATGAATCGGTCTTGATCGAGACTGGGGCCGGCAAACGGCTTTCTGGTCGCGTGAGCAACATCTCCCTCTCTGGCGCTGGCGTTCTGCTCGGCTCCGGCATTGACTGTTCCGGCGCTGGAGAACCGCTGCGCGTGCACATCATGCAGGTGGGCTGGATCGACGCGATGATTGTGCAGCAACGAGGCCGGCTGGCCGGGATGCAGTTCCATTTGCCGCAATCGCTTGAACGAGACCTGCTGATTCGCAAGCTCTTTACCGTCGCCCGTCTGAAGGAGAACGGTGTCGTCGCATGCTCCGTGAACAGGGCGATGCTCAAGAACATCTGGTCAATGGCCGTGCCGTTGCCTCAAATTGTTACAACTGGCGCGAAGCCCACACCGCTTTCGCCGCCGCCGATGCGGTTGCCGGCAGAGAGCCTGATCATTCGGCCTCAACCGCGGATCGACGATCTGGCACATCTTGCCGGAGTCCGAAGCCTGCATCCGGCCAGTTTCACTGAGCCTCACTTGGCCGAGTGGCCGGCACGTTGAGCGAGGCCGTCAAGTCGGGCTGATTGCTGTGGTGTCCTTCTCGCCCGACAGGTCGATGGGTTATCGATCGACGGTCAAGCCGCTCATCGATGCCGTCAGTCTTCCGAAGCCCTGCCAGAAACTCAACCGGAACGAGCAACTATCCCTGAGCCCAAGGCGTTTACGGGGCTGGGGTGGAGGGAACATCTCTTGATCGATCACCGTAGTGATGTTCGCCAGGGGCGTCTGACGTTCTGGGTCTCGGCATTCGTGGCGGTCGCCTGTATGGCGGTTGTCGCGCTCAGCGGCTGGCGGGAATGGTCCTCGCGACTGGCGGTGCTGAAGGGTTCCGAAACGGACATGGCCAATCTGGCCCGGTCGCTGACGCAACACGCGGACGACACGTTCGAACTCGCGGACACCGTTCTGAACGTGCTGGTTGGTCAACTCGAACTGGAGGGAGCCGGGCCAGCGGCAATCGCCAAGATTCAGACCTTTTTGACCCGACGCAAAGCGGCGAACCGGATCCGCGCCGTATTTATCTACGACGAGACCGGCCGCTGGCTCGCAACCAGCGAGCCAGTGGATTTCGCCCGTCTCAACAACAGCGACCGGAATTATTTCCAGCATCATCGTGCCGTGGCGGACCGGGGGACCTTCATTGGGAATCCGGTGAAGAGTAGATCGGGCGGTCAATGGATCATCACCGCGTCACGGCGCTTCAATCATCCTGACGGCAGTTTTGCCGGAGTTGCCCTTACGACGATCGATGTCGACTATTTTCTGCAATTTTATCGCGGGTTCGACGTTGGCCGGAATGGTTCAATCGCTCTGGCGACCGCGGGAGGCATTGTCCTCGCGCGTACCCCGGACAACGGATACACGGGCCGCGATCTGTCGAGTGCTCCGCTTTTCAAGACTATTCGCGAGCGGCCGGCTGCGGGCGTCTACTACTTCACGTCGCCTCTCGACGGCGTTCGGCGTCTGAGCTTCTATCAACTCAGCAGCCGCTACCCCGTTCTCCTCGTTGCTACGGAATCAGAAGATGACGTCTTGGCCCCCTGGCGCAGAGCCGCGCTGACGCGCATTGCCGCAGTCCTGGCGCTGACAGGTGGGCTCGGTGTTGCCGGGCTCTTTCTGGTGCGCCAGTTGCACCTGCGGCAGAAGATGGCCGCTGCCCTGGTTGCCAAGGAGGCGGATTTTCGCCTCCTTGCAGAGCAGTCGGGAGACATGGTCATGCGTATCGCAGTCGATGGACTGATCCTCTATGCGTCGCCGTCCACCGCTCGAATCCTTGGCTGGGCTCCGAACGAACTGGTGGATACATCAGCCCTCGCCGGCATCAATCCCGCGGATCTGGCCCGGGTTGAGCAAACGCTCTCCGCATTGATGAACGGCGAAGCCGAGGAGGCGAGAATCACGTATCGCACCCGTCATCGTGAGAAAGAAGAGATCTGGGTCGAAACTGCACTGCGCGTCACGAGGAGTGCGCAGAGTGGGCACATCAACGGCGTGGTGGCGATCTCGCGCGACATGACCGAACGCAAAGATCTGGAGGATAGGCTGGCGGCTCTCGCCAGTTCGGACGGCCTGACGGCCTTGGCAAATCGCAGACACTTCGACGAGCGGCTGGAGGCGGAATGGGACCGGGCCAGGCGGGAAGGAACGCCTCTGTCACTGCTGCTGATGGACGTCGATCATTTCAAGAGCTTCAACGACCGGTACGGGCATCAAGCGGGCGATTCATGTCTCCGCTCAATCGCGGGGGTCCTGGCGCAGCAGGCCAGACGGCCGGCAGACGTGGCGGCCCGGTACGGTGGTGAGGAATTCGCCTTGCTGCTACCGAATACCGACGCAGGAGGTTGCGAGCAGGTCGGTGAGCGAATCCGGCAGGCGATCGAGGACCTCGGCATCCTGCATGCGCTCAACCCGTCATCCAGGCAGGTCACCCTCAGTATTGGTGGCGCCACATATCATTCGTTCGGCGACAAGGCGGATTGCACGTCGCTGATAGCGGCTGCGGATAAGGCGCTTTACGCCGCCAAGGAGGGCGGACGCAACCGCCTGGTGATGTCAGGGCAAGTCGTCGCGTGGCCCGGCTCGATACGGGCTTGAAGAGCAATTCCAGCACGCCGCGGCGTGGTGTCACGAATTCACGTGCACGAAATCCCGCAGCAGCGGATAGATCTCGTTATTCCAGCGCCGGCCTGAGAACACGCCGTAATGGCCAACGCCGGCCTGCATGTGGTGGACGCGCCGATAGGCGCGCACGCCGGTGCAGAGGTCCTGCGCGGCCAGCGTCTGGCCGATCGAGCAGATGTCGTCCTTCTCGCCTTCGACCGTCATCAGCCCCATGCGGCTGACGGCCTTGGTGTTCACCGGGCGGCCGCGATGCATCAGTCTGCCTTGCGGCAACAGGTGCTCCTGGAACACGTCGCGCACGGTCTCGATGTAGAACTCGGCCGGCAGGTCCATCACGGCGAAATATTCGTCGTAGAAAGTCTTGATGGTCGCGGCCTTGTCGTTCTCGCCCTTGGCGATGTGGTTGGCGAGATCCATGTGCTGCTTGATGTGGCGCTCGAGGTTCATCGAGACGAAGGCGGTGAGCTGCACGAAGCCGGGATAGACTTTCCGCAGCGCGCCGCGGCACTGCATCGGCACGTAGTTGATCAGGTTCCGCTCGAACCATTCGATCGGCTTGCTCTTGGCGAAGTCGTTGACCCTGGTCGGCTGGATGCGGGTGTCGATTGGCCCCGCCATCAGCGTCAGCGTCGCCGGGCGCGAGGGATGGTTGTCCTCGCACATGATCGCGGCGGCCGCGAGCGCCGACACCGACGGCTGGCAGATCGCCACCATGTGCGGGCGCGGGCCGAGCTGTCCGAGGAAATCGATCAGATGCTCGGTGTAGTCGTCGAGCCCGAAGCGGCCCTCGCTGCGCGGGATGTCGCGCGGATTGTGCCAGTCGGTGATGTAGACGTCGTGGTCCTGCAGCAGCGTCTGCAGGGTGCCGCGCAAGAGCGTCGCGAAATGGCCGGACATCGGCGCCACCAGCAGCATGCGCGGCTGCTCCGTCACGCCGTCCTTTCTGAAGTGCAGCAGCGAGCCGAATGGTGTCGCGTAGGCGATCTCCTCGGTGACGGCGACTTCGCGATTGCCGACCATGACGCTGTCGATGCCGTAGGCCGGGCGATGATAGGTGAGGGTGGAGCGCGAGATCAGCTCCAGCGCCGCCGAGAGACGTCCGACGACCTGGTCCGACACGCCCTGCGGCACCAGATTGAGGAATTTGAGCGCGGACGAGGCCCCCGCCCGCCACGGCGCCGTCAGGTCCATCTGGTTCTGAAAGGCCTGATAATACATCGACATCATACTGAAGTGCCCACCTGTCCCCCCTTCGTGATGCAATATCGAAGCCAGATGGGAGCCGGACCGCCGGGAAAATTGGCACGTCGCTTGCTGCTCTTTGGGCGGGAAGGACGGGGCACGCACGCGCGGCAGTGCGCGCCCAGGCGTGAGGGAATGGCCATATGGCGAAGGCGACTCTGACCATCAGCAGCAAGAACTACTCGTCCTGGTCGCTGCGCGGCTGGCTGCTGACGAAATTCTCCGGGCTCGATTTCGAGGAAATCGTCACCGCGCCGGACGATCCGTCGGCGCGCGCCGAAATCCTCTTGCTGTCGTCGTCGATCCTGGTGCCGTGCCTGCGGCACGACGGTGCCGTGGTGTGGGATACGCTGGCGATCGCCGAATACCTCAACGAGGCGATGCCGTCAGCCGGCCTGCTGCCTGATGACCGCGTGCAGCGCGCCCATTGCCGCTCGATCTCGGGCGAAATCCACTCCGGCTTCACCACGCTGCGCGCCTCGCTGCCGGTGAATCTGAAGGGACGTTTTCCCGGCTTCAAGATCTGGTCGCGCGCGCAGGCCGACATCGACCGGGTCTGGTCGATCTGGCGGGACTGCCTGGAGAAATCCGGCGGACCGTTCCTGTTCGGCGAGCGGCGAACCATGGCGGATGCGATGTACGCGCCCGTGGTGACGCGCTTCGTCACCTATGACGTCAAGCTCGAGCCGCAGCTGAAGGCCTACGCCGACACCATCATGGCGATGGATGAGATGAAGGAATGGATCGCGGCGGCGAGGGAAGAGCCGGCCGAGATCGAGGAGCTCGAGGTCGAATATTAGGCAGGCCTTGCCTGGCCCTGCCTGTTTCGGGGGCGGGGACCGGCCACAGCGACTTGAGCGCTATGTCCTTGTCGCGATTAACCTTTGGCGCCCGTGCGAGGCGTGGGCCATCCACCGCGCTGCGCAGATATTGTACGCGCCGGCCAAGCCACACCGACATCTAGCCGTGAACAGCTGCGTACGCGTCCGTTCGGCTGATTCGGACGTGATTCGTTCGGGCCGCGTTCCGAAGGTTAAGACGGAGCGCGGCCCCGTTGCATTTTGGAACAAATATGGGCTCAGGCGGCCCCGCGCTGCCTCACGCGCGGCAGGCGCCAGCCGATGACGGTCGCTTCGACCGCGATGCCGGCCTCGTGGTTCTGCCAGCGTCCCTCGACATAGCGACAGGCGAACGGCAGTTGGTACGTTCCGCTGTGGTCCTCGCACAGCACTTCGAGCGCCAGGCCCGGGGGTGGTTCTCCGGCGCCGTCGAATTCCGCCAGTCGTCTATCGCGCGTTGCCATTCCAAAAATCTCCCCTAAACAAAGCCGCGGAACGAGCGCCCACTTCTTCCGCGTGCGGATCATCGTTCCCCGTCCAAGGGAACGATGCAAGCTCAACGCGAGAATGCGGTGCGAGTGTGGTAGCCTTGAGTGGCTGTGCGCAAACAACGCACATTGCCGTGATCGATCGGACGAGGAACCTTGCATGCTGCTTCGAAATGCCGGAATTTGTTTCGCGATATTGCTGCTCGCAACGCTGGCGGATGCGCCGGTGCACGCGCAGGACGTGCCCGGCATCGAGATCTGCACGGTCGAGAAGACCATGGAGCGGCGCACCAGCTGCCTGCAGAGCAATGTCGACTTCCTGCAGAAGACGATCACCAAGCTCGCGCTCGACCAGCAGCAGAAGCTGGATGCAGCCAACCGTCAGATCGATGCGCTGAAGACGAACCTCGCCGGCCTGCAGAAGACGCTCGGCGATCTCCAGGCCGCGCAGGCGAAGACGGCCGATGATCTGAAGAAGAAGCAGGACGCGCCGGCGGCGAAGGACGCGAAATAAGCGCGCCGATCACGCCACGCGATAGCGCTCCATCACGTCCCGATTAGGCTCATAGCCGAGCCCCGCGCCCGCGGGCACCGCGACATGGCCGGTGGCATCGCTGTCGGCGCGGCCGCCCCAGAGGCAGGCCTCGCGCTTGAGATAGAACATTTCGACCAGCCCGTCCTCGCGTGTCGCCAGAAGGTGCAGCGTCGCGAGCAGGCCCGGACCGAAATACGGCGAGTGCGGAACGATCTTGACGCCGAGTTGATCGGCGAGCGCCGCGACCTTCAGAAATTCCGTGATGCCGCCAACCTTGGTCACCGACGGCTGGGCGTGGCTCACCGCGCCGGCCTGCATCATCTGGCGGAATTGATATTCCGTGCAGGCGTTCTCGCCGGCGGCAATCCCGAGCCCGCCTTTGCTGCGCACCTCGGCGAGCGCGGCGAAATCCTCCGGCGGCCAGACCGGCTCCTCCAGAAACATCGGTTGCGCATCGCGGCAGGTCGTCGCGAACGCGATCGCCTGCTCGGCCGTCAGCGGGCAGTTCATGTCGACCATCAGCGGAATGGTCGGCCCGATCGCCTCCCGCGCGGCGAACACCGCCGGCGCCGTGGTCTCGTGCAGCTTGATCGCGCCATAGCCGAGCGCGAGCGCCTTCCTGCATTCGGCCGCGATGTTGTCGGGCGAGCCGATCCGCAGCAGGCTCGCATAGGCGGGAATGGCCGTGCGCCTGGTCTCGCCGAGCAGGCGATGCAGCGGCACACCCTGCACCTTCGCCGCCAAATCCCACAGCGCGATGTCGAGCGCTGAGATCGCGAACATGGTGATGCCGTAGCGGCCGAACAGATGCAGATTGCGCTGGATCTGCTCCATGGCAGCGGGAATGCCGGCCGCATCGGGCACCTTCAGCCCGCGGGCCTGCGGTGCGATCATCTCCTCGACGGCGCTGCGCGTGGTGCGCGGGCTGACATAAGCGAACGCGTCGCCCCAGCCGGTCAGCCCGGCGTCGGTGATGACCTCGACCAGCACCATGTCGAGCGCGGTAATCGCGGACGCGCCCTGGCGAAAGCTCGCGACACCGGCGTCATAGGGGATGCGGATATGGTGTGCCCGCACATCGGTGATGTCCATGACGTGGGGTTCCTCTTTCTCGTGAGCGGTTCGAAACAGTCTAGCCGCGAACGCCGGGACGTTGCCAGTGGCTAATCCCGGACTATCCTCACGCGAGGACAGCAATGCCGATCAAGCGAAGCCGGCGCTGAGGGCGCATCATCGTCACGCTTCGAACGAGGGTTGAGCCGCCATGAACCCTGCCCAGCGCGCGCTCTGGTATATCGAGAGCCATCTGGCCGAGCCGATGACGCTCGACGAGATCGCTGCGATCGCGGGCGTGTCGCGGTTCCACATCGTGCGCGCGTTTGCCGCAGCCACCGGCCTTCCGGTGATGCGCTACGTCCGCGCGCGGCGGCTGACCGAGGCGGCGCGTCTTCTCGCGAACGGCGCGCCGAACATCCTCAGTGTCGCGCTGGAGGCCGACTACGGCTCGCACGAAGCCTTCACCCGCGCGTTCCGCGACCAATTCGGCACCACGCCCGAAGCGGTCAGGGCGGCAATGTGCGTCAATGACCTCAAGCTTCAGGAGCCGATCCTCATGGACTCCACCATGCTCGACCATCTCGCCCCGCCGCGCTTCGAGACCGCACGGGCGTTGCTCGTCGCCGGCCCCGGCGAGCGCATTTCCTGCGACAACGGCGCCGTCATCCCCGGCCTCTGGCACCGCTTTCATCAGGAGGTCGCCGATATTCCATCGAGGGTCGGACAGGTCGCCTACGGCGTCTGCTGCAACGGCGACGATTCCGGCAATTTCGACTACATCGCGGGCGTCGAGGTCGCCGAGTTCTCGGACCTGCCGCGACGCTTCGCCCGCATCCGCATCCCCGAGCAGCGCTATGCGGTGTTCACGCATCCCGAGCACGTCGCCTCGATCCGCCGCACCGTCAACACGATCTGGAATCGATGGCTGCCCGCCTCGGGATTGACCGCCGCGGACGCGCCGAGCTTCGAGCGCTACGACGAGGCCTTCGATCCCGCAACCGGGAATGGCGGCTTCGAGATCTGGCTGCCGGTGAAGCAGTAGGGCTTCCGCAACGCTGGCATACCATCCCGCTTGCTTGGCAAGCCGAGGCGACTTTGTCATAACCGCAGGCAAATCTTGCGTGTGGGGCCCGTGCCGGACATCCCGTGCAAGCCATAACAAGCAGCCGGGAGGGTCCCCAATGTCTGACGTCCGCGTTCTCGCCACCGACCTCGAATTTCCCGAAGGGCCGGTCGTGATGCCGGACGGTTCGGTGGTGCTGGTGGAGATCCGTGGCCAGCGCCTGACGCGCGTTTATCCCGACGGCCGCAAGGAGATCGTCGCGAAGATTCCGGGCGGCCCGAACGGTGCCGCGCTCGGGCCCGACGGCAAGATCTACATCTGCAACAACGGCGGCTTCTCCTGGATCCCGACCCGCAACATGATCATGCCGGGCCCGCAGCCGGACGATTACCTCGGCGGCTCGATCCAGCGTGTCGATCTGCAATCCGGCAAGGTCGAGACTGTCGTCACCAGATGCGGCGAGCACGATCTGCGCGGGCCGAACGATCTGGTGTTCGACAAGCAGGGCGGCCTGTGGTTCTCCGATCTCGGCAAGCGCCGCGCGCGCGAGATGGACGTCGGCGGCATGTACTACCTCAAGCCCGGGATGACCGAGCTCGTCGAGATCGTGCACGGCATATTGCCCGCCAACGGCATCGGGCTGTCGCCGGATGAGAATACCGTCTACATCGCGGAGACGCCGACCGGCCGGCTGTGGGCCTACGAGCTCTCCGCGCCCGGCACGCTGAAGCCGCGCGACGTGATCTATCGCGGCGAGCGCGGCAAGCCGATCTGCGGCCTCGGCGGCTACCAGATGTTCGACTCGCTCGCGGTGGAAGCCGGCGGCAATGTCTGCGTCGCCACCCTCGTCTCCGGCTGCATCTCGGTGATCGCACCCGATGGCACGCTGGTCGAGCAGGTCCCGACCGGCGACCGCGTCACCACCAACATCGCCTTCGGCGGCCCCGAGCTGAAGACGGCCTACATCACGCTGTCAGGCAAGGGCGAGCTGGTCGCCATGGACTGGCCGCGCAGCGGATTGCCGTTGAATTTTTTGAACAAGTGAGCCAAGCCGTCATTGTGCGGGAGGCGAGGTAACTCTCAGACCCTCACCCTGAGGAGCGCGCCCTTCGCGCGCGTCTCGAAGGGCGAGGCCACCAGCCGGGCCTTCATCCTTCGAGACGCGCGTTCCGCGCTCCTCAGGATGAGGATCTGGCACCCGGAATGCCTCGGCGCACAGTGACGTAAGGAGAGACCTCAAATGCCCTGGCCCGATCCCATCACCCTGCGTGGACCGCACGCCCGTCTCGAGCCGCTGTCGCATCAGCATCTCGACGGGCTGGTGACGGCCGTCAAGGACGGCGAGCTGTCAAAGCTCTGGTACACCGCGATCCCGCTGCCGGAGAACATGGCCAAGGAGATCGACCGGCGCCTCGGGCTGCAGGCCGCGGGCTCGATGCTGCCGTTCACCGTGTTCGACGCCGGCGGCAACGTCGTCGGCATGACCACCTACATGAACATCGATGCCGCCAACCGCCGCGTCGAGATCGGCTCGACCTGGTACGGCAAGAGCGCGCAGCGCGGCCCGCTCAACACGCAGTGCAAATTGCTGCTGCTGCGCCATGCTTTCGAGACGCTGAACTGCATCGCGGTCGAATTCCGCACGCATTTCTTCAACCACCAGAGCCGCCGCGCCATCGAGCGCCTCGGCGCCAAGCAGGACGGCATCCTGCGCAGCCACCAGGTCGCGCCGAACGGCACGCTGCGCGACACCGTGGTCTACAGCATCACCGCCGCCGAATGGCCGGCGGTGCAGACGCATCTGGAATTTCAACTCAACGACAAGCCGCGCTAGCGATGAGCACGAGACTGAGTTCGATGTATCCGCGATCGAGCTGCGCTCCCTCTCCCGCTTGCGGGGGAGGGTTGGGGAGGGGGTGTCTCCGCGGTGGGACTCCCCGCGTGGAGAGAGCCCCAACCCGGCGCTTCGCGCCGACCTCCCCCGCAAGCGGGAGAGGTGGAGCGTGCTTGTGGCCAGCACCATTCGATCAATACTGATTGCGCGCTAAGGACGCGATTCATCATGGACAGATTTGATTATGTGATCGTCGGCGCGGGCTCTGCCGGTTGCGTGCTCACCAGCCGGCTGAGCGAAGACCCCAACACCAGCGTCTGCGTGCTGGAAGCCGGCCCGTCCGACTGGCATCCCTACATCCATCTGCCGGCGGGCTTCATCAAGACCTTCCACATGAAGAGCATCAACTGGGCCTACCAGCAGGAGCCGGGGCCCTGGACCGGCGGGCGCAGCATCTATGCGCCGCGCGGCAAGACGCTCGGCGGTTCGTCCTCGATCAACGGCCACATCTACAACCGCGGCC
Organism: Bradyrhizobium sp. WSM2793; assembly: GCF_000379585.1. Taxonomy (NCBI): domain Bacteria; kingdom Pseudomonadati; phylum Pseudomonadota; class Alphaproteobacteria; order Hyphomicrobiales; family Nitrobacteraceae; genus Bradyrhizobium; species Bradyrhizobium sp. WSM2793. Next base: position 243,457 of record NZ_KB902780.1, read on the forward strand.
AGCGGATGGATTTCGACACCTGGGCGCAGATGGGCAATCGCGGCTGGGGCTATGCCGACGTGCTGCCCTACTTCCGGCGGCTGGAGAAGCGTGTGGGCGAGGGCGAGGACACCTATCGCGGCCGCGAGGGCAGCCTCACCGTCACCACGATGGAGTGGCGCGATCCGCTGTGCGAAGCCTTCATGGAAGGCGCGGTCTCGCTCGGCATTCCCCGCAATCCCGATTACAACGGCAAGACCCAGGAAGGCGTCTCCTACTGCCAGCGCACCATCAACAACGGCCTGCGCGTCTCCGGCGCGACCGCGTTCCTCAAACCGGCGATGAAGCGGCCCAACGTGCATGTGCACACCCATGCGCACGCGACCGAGATCATCTTCGAGGGCAAGCGCGCCGTCGGCGTGCGCTACACCAAGGGCGGCCGCGGCGGCACGCCGGTGGAGGTGCGCGCCAACAAGGAAGTCATCCTCTCCGGCGGCACCTATAATTCGCCGCAGCTCTTGCAGCTCTCCGGGGTCGGCTCGCCCGATCTGCTGCAGCAGCACGGCATCGCGGTGCGTCACGCGCTGCCGGTCGGTGAGGGCCTGCAGGACCACTATGCCCCGCGCACGGTGGCGCGCGTCAAAGACATCAAGACCATCAACGAGCTTCGCCGCGGCTTCTCGCTGTGGATCGAGGCGCTGAAATGGGCGACCGCGCGCCGCGGCCTGCTCTCGCTGTCGCCGACCATGGTCTATTGCTTCTGGCATTCCGGCGAGAGCGCCGAGAGCTCTGACCTCCAGCTCACCTTTACGCCGGCGTCCTACAAGGAAGGCGTGCAGGGCCAGCTCGAGGACGAGCCCGGCATGACCGTGGCGTCCTGGCAGCAGCGCCCGGAGAGCCGCGGCTATGTCCGCATCCGCTCGTCCGATCCGTTCGCGCCGCCGATCATCCAGACCAACTATCTCGACGCCGAGCTCGACCGCCGCGTCATCGTCGGCGGCATGAAGCTCGCGCGGCGCCTTTTGAAGTCCGCGCCGTTGTCGCCCTATTACGCCTACGAGGATTTCCCCGGCCCCAACGTCAACACCGACGACGAGTTCTTGCAAGCCGCCACCGAGCGCGGCACCACCACCTTCCACCCCGGCTGCACCTGCCGCATGGGCCCGGCGGATTCGACCTGGGCGGTGGTCGACGACCAGCTCCGCGTCCACGGCCTCGAAGGCCTCCGCGTCATCGACGCCTCGGTCATGCCGCGCATGATCTCGGCGAATTTGAACGCGTCGACGATGATGATCGCCGACCGCGCCTCGGACCTGATCCGCGGCAAGCAGCCGATGGAAGCCGCAAGGATTCCGGACGCCGCGGTGGCGTAGGGCTTCGTAGGGTGGGCAAAGCGAAGCGTGCCCACCTTCGGTTGAGACATTGTAGAGGTGGTGGGCACGGCGCAAGTGCGCCTTTGCCCACCCTACAAGCTTGCTGTGTCGCCGCTCGTCAACCCCTGCGCGCAAAAATATTCCACTTTACCGAAATTCGGAATTGCGGCATACATTGAAACAGCCCGGCCCGACGAAGAGGGGCGGTTCGCGAGTCGTTCGAAACGCGGGCCGGGTTGCGGTGGACGCGGCAGCGTCGGCACGAGACGGTAGCGGGCAGGGCGGGTATTCCCTGTGAGTTCGCGGCCGCGTGTAGACGAACGGCGCTGAGCGCGTACGGCAAAACCGTGTGGTCCTGTCCGTCGTTGCTACGGTCAAGTCCTTGCGAAGGTGCGAGCGAGCCCAACCGGGCAGACTGCATTGTCAATTCGCAGGGGCGAGGGAGGCCAGAGGGAAAGTTCGGCTCCCGGGAGATCACGGCATAAGCCGTCCGACCATCGCGCAGGGAAGGCCGTGTGTTCGGCACCACCTGTATGCTGCTGTGCGGTTTTCTGCGTGTGCCTTTTGCGCAGCAGACCGCGGGTGCGAGGTCAGCACCCGGCCTTCCCTGCGCCCTCTTTCTTGGAGGGTGGAGCGATTGAAGCAAAGCTCGGGCGAGATGCGCCGCGAGGACGCGAAGGCGTGTCTGCGATTCAAAACGCGACTGAAATGGCGAAGCTGCTGCCACATGCGCGAACATCGTAGGGTGGGCAAAGCGCAGCGTGCCCACCAGAAGCAAATGGTGGGCACGGCGCTTTGCGCCTTTGCCCACCCTACGGCACCGTGCGTTACACGAGGCGTCTCACACTTCCCGACGGCTCAAGAACGCCAGCCGCTCGAACAGATGCACATCCTGCTCGTTTTTGAGCAGCGCGCCGTGCAGCGGCGGGATCAGCTTTCGCGGGTCGCGCTCGCGCAGCTGCTCGACGCTCATGTCCTCGTTGAGCAGCAGCTTGAGCCAGTCGAGCAATTCCGAGGTCGACGGCTTCTTCTTCAGGCCGGGCACCTCGCGCACCTCGAAGAAGATGCGCAGCGCCTCTTCCACCAGGCGCTTCTTGATGCCGGGGAAGTGGACGTCGACGATCCGATGCATGGTGTCGGCATCGGGGAACTTGATGTAGTGGAAGAAGCAGCGGCGCAGGAAGGCGTCCGGTAGCTCCTTCTCGTTGTTGGAGGTGATCATCATGATCGGGCGCTGCTTGGCCTTGATCGTCTCGCCGGTCTCGTAGACATGGAATTCCATGCGGTCGAGCTCGAGCAGCAAATCGTTCGGGAATTCGATGTCGGCCTTGTCGATCTCGTCGATCAAGAGCACCGGGCGCTGCTCGGCGGTGAAGGCTTCCCACAGCTTGCCGCGCTTGATGTAGTTCTTGATGTCGGACACGCGCGCGTCGCCGAGCTGGCTGTCGCGCAGGCGCGACACCGCGTCGTATTCGTAGAGGCCCTGCTGCGCCTTGGTGGTGGACTTGATGTGCCAGGTCAAAAGCGGCGCGTTCAACGCCTTCGCCACTTCCTCCGCCAGCACGGTCTTGCCGGTGCCGGGCTCGCCCTTGATGAGCAGCGGGCGCTCCAGCACGATCGAGGCATTGACGGCGACCTTGAGATCGTCGGTCGCAACATAGTCCTTGGTGCCGGTAAATTTCATTGCGTGTCCTTGGGTAATCGTCGGCGCGAGGCATTTGCCAATGTCATGGCCCCGGTCGCGACAAGGGAACGGCCGCTCGTGGCGGCCGTTCCCGGTTCGGTCAGGCTTTCAGACCCGTTTTATCAGCGAAAGGATGACGAGCACAATCACCGCGCCGATGGTGGCGTCCACGATGGCGCCGACCGTGCCTGTTGCCAGCTGAATGTGCAGCTGGGGCAACACCCAGCTTGCGACCAGCGCGCCGATGATGCCGACGACGATGTTGCCAATCAGTCCAAATCCCGCCCCGTGGACAATCTTGCCCGCAAGCCAGCCTGCGATCGCGCCGATGATGAGCGCTGCGACAATTCCCATTGCAAACGTCCCCAAAACAACCCCGTGAGAGCCCCAATTCTAGAGCAAAAAGCTTCCCGGTCCAGCACCCCGCGGCGGTCTCCGCCCCTTGACGTCAGCCACCCGACGGGCAATCTGTCACCCATGTTCCTGCAATTCTTCACCTCTCTGCGCGACGCGCAGGTCCCCGTGACGCTGCGCGAATACCTCACGCTGATGGAGGCGCTCGACGCCGATCTGTCGGATTATTCGGTCGAGAATTTCTATTACCTGTCGCGCACCTCGCTGGTGAAGGACGAGCGCAACCTCGACAAGTTCGACCGCGTCTTCGGTACGGTGTTCAAGGGGTTGGAAAACCTGCTCGACGCCATGGAGAAGGCGGAGATCCCCGAGGAGTGGCTGAAGAAGCTCGCCGAGAAATACCTGACCGACGAAGAGAAGAAGCAGATCGAGGTCATGGGCTGGGACAAGCTCATGGAGACCCTGAAGAAGCGCCTCGAGGAGCAGAAGGGCCGCCACCAGGGCGGCTCGAAGTGGATCGGCACCGCCGGCACCTCGCCGTTCGGCGCCCATGGCTACAATCCCGAAGGCGTGCGCATCGGCCAGGAGAAGAACCGCAACAACCGCGCCGTAAAGGTGTGGGACAAGCGCGAGTTCAAGGACCTCGACGGCAATGTCGAGCTCGGCATCCGCAACATCAAGGTGGCGCTGCGCCGCCTGCGCAAATTCGCGCGCACCGGCGCGCCCGATGAGCTCGATCTCGACACCACCATCCGCGAGACCGCCAATCACGGCTATCTCGACGTTCACATGCGCCCCGAGCGGCGCAACGCGGTGAAGCTCCTGGTGTTCTTCGACATCGGCGGCTCCATGGACGCGCATATCGAGCAGGTCGAGGAGCTGTTCTCGGCGGCGAAGAGCGAGTTCAAGCACATGGAGTATTTCTACTTCCACAACTGCCTCTATGAAGGCGTGTGGAAGCAGAACAAGCGCCGCTTCACCGACCGCACGCCGACCTGGGACGTGCTGCACAAATACCCGCACGACTACAAGATCGTGTTCGTCGGCGACGCCTCGATGTCGCCTTACGAGATCATGGTGCCCGGCGGCTCGGTCGAGCACGTCAACGAGGAGCCCGGCTCGGTCTGGCTGGACCGCATCATCCGCACCTATCCGCATGCAGTGTGGCTGAACCCGGTCGCTCAGAAGCATTGGGATTATTCGGAATCGATCACCATCATCAAACGCATCTTCGCCAACCGCATGTACCCGATCACGATCGAGGGGCTGGAAGGCGCGATGAAGGAATTGACGCATTGATGCATGAGCGAGCCTGTCCGCGACGGGACTGCGCTCCCTCCCCCGCCTGCGGGGGAGGGAGTCTCCACAACGGGACAGTCCCCTAGAGGAGAGCCTCACCCGCATCGCTCGGGACGATGCTTCGCATCGCCCGGCGCGCTGCGACCTCTCCCGCAAGCGGGAGAGGTGACCCCACCTCAGGCAGTTCGCTTGGGGACGATGACGTAACAAGAGGGAGAACCACATGCCCCAAAACATCACCCGCGGCATCAAGGCGCTGATCGACGAGGCCAATGCCGAGATCGAGACGCTTAACGCCAAGGACGCCATCGAGATCTCCAAGAACGGCGATGTCGTCATCGTCGACATCCGCGACCCCCGCGAGATCGAGCGCGACGGCCGCATCCCCGGCGCGTTCGCCTGCACCCGCGGCATGCTCGAATTCTGGATCGATCCGCAGAGCCCCTACGCAAAGCCGGTCTTCCAGGAGGACAAGAAGTTCGTCTTCCACTGCGCTGGCGGCCTGCGCTCCGCGCTCGCGGCCAAGACCGCGCAGGACATGGGCCTAAAGCCCGTCGCCCACATCGCCGGCGGCTACGCTGCCTGGCGCGATGCCGGCGGGCCGACCGAGCAGTGGGAGCCGAAGAAGAAGGGGTGAGGGGTGCTCCGCTATCTCTCCGGGCTCTGCTGTCATTCCCCGCGAAGGCGGGGAATCCAGTACGCCGCGGCCTCTCGGTTCCATCACAACCGCCTCTGGAATACTGGATCGCCCGTTCCTAGTGCGCAATTGCGCACTGGCCGGGCGATGACAGCGGAGTGCGACGCGCGCTGCTTCAGTCTCGCTCGCGCGGCGCATGCTCCGGAATGACAAGGAAGAAATCGCATGACCAGCGCCACCGACCCCCTCGTCTCCACCGAATGGCTCGCCGCCCACATCAACGATGCCAACGTCAAGGTGCTCGACGCCAGCTTCAAGCTGCCGGGCGTGCTGCCGCTGCCGAAGGATGATTATCTCGCCGCACACCTGCCGGGCGCTGCGTTCTTCGACGTCGATGCGGTGTCGGATCATTCCAACCCGCTGCCGCACATGTATCCGAGCGCCGAGCAGTTCGGCCGTGACATCGGCAATCTCGGCATCTCCAACGCCGACACCGTCGTGCTCTACGATGCCGGCGGCTGGGTCGCAGCGCCCCGCGCCTGGTGGATGCTCCTGGCCTTCGGCCATAACAATGTGCGCATCCTCAATGGCGGCTTGAAGAAGTGGCGCGCCGAGGGGCGAGCGGTCGAGGGCGGCGAGGTGAAGCCGAAGCCGGCGACGTTCAAGGCGAGCTACGATCCGAAGCGCGTGCGCAGCATGCAGCAGCTGATCGCCAATGTCGAAAGCCGTGCCGAGCAGGTGATCGACGCGCGCGCCGCCGACCGCTTCGAGGGCCGTGCGCCCGAGCCCCGGGCGGGCATCCGCTCCGGCCACATCCCCGGCGCGCGCAACGTGCCCTACAATCAGCTGTTCGATGCCGCGACCGGCACGATGAAGCCGCTCGAGGATCTGCGCGCCGCCTTCGCGAGCGCGGGCGTCAAGCTCGATGCACCGATCGTGACGAGCTGCGGCTCCGGCGTCTCGGCCGGCGTGCTGACGCTGGCGCTCTATCGGCTCGGGATCACTGACACCGCGCTCTATGACGGCTCGTGGTCGGAATGGGGCCAGGAAAAAGGCCCGCCGATCGCGACCGGGCCGGCGTGAGCGCCACGATGACGGTGCGCTCCCTCGCCGCAAGCGGGGCGAGGTGAAGCAAGCGCATCACCGCGCGCGCGTGGTCGTCGTCGCAAAGGTCTGCGGCTGGCCGAACGGGTCGAGCTGCTGCTGCAGCTGCTGAGGCGGCGGACGTCGCACCACGCGGTGTCGCTTCTTGGCCTTCGCCTTGCGCTTGGTCGCCTTGTCGTCAGGCTTGCTATCAGCCTTGCTCTCGGTCTTGGCCTTCGCCGGCGCATCCTTCACGGCCGTCGTCGCCGGCTCGTTCAGAGCGGCCAGCTTGGCCGAGGCGGCATCGAGTGCGGAGGAGGCCAGGGCCGCGCTGGGATCGACCGGCGCCGGCTCGCTGGCGGTCGCGGCAGGCTCGGCCGCGGGGATCGACGCCGTGGCGTCGGCAGCGGTGAGTGTATCGGCGGGCGCCGGCGCTGCGGCCTCCGTCGTCGTCTCCGCCTTGGCCGGTTCGGCGACGGGGACATCAGCCGGAGGTGCCGCGACCTGGGGCTGAGCCTCGGTCTCGGTCGTCAGGGCGGCGACCTGCTCGGGCTCGCTTTCGGGCAGTCCAATGGTCGGCACCCGGTCGCGCAGCGACGGCTCGGGCTCGGCGGTCAGCTCCGGCTCGGCGCGGAGGACCGCGAGCACCGGCTGGGCTGGCTCGGGAGCCTGCGCGAACATCTGCTCCTGCGGGCCGTTCCGCCAAGAGGGATTGCTGACATACTGCTCGTGGCTCGCCCGCAGCAGCGCGGCGGCGCCCAGGCCGAACACCAGGATGGAGACTGACAGCAGGATCGCGGCAAACAGGAAGCGAAAGCCGGGAAGCATCGAGCGGTTGCGAATTTCCGCCCCGGCGGCGAAGAGGCCAGGGCCCAAGAGCCATCTGAACGCGGTGACGGTACTGTTTGCCGCGTTCGCCACGCGGGGATCGGGAGCTCAAATGGGCGGCGAATCAGGCTGATTCGAACATACCGCAACGATTCCGACCCGTTCCGCAAAAAACGGGCCGAGGGCTCCGGCAATTGACGCCATGAGTTGATTTCCGCCCCGTGATGCAACGGGGCAACGGTAGTCTTGCGGATCACAAATCGGCAGGTCCGGCGCAAATAAGCCTGATATGTCTTGAATGTGCCGCTATCTTCGGCCATCTGGCCGTTAACGGTCCGATCGGGCTTGGGGACTATACAAGAGCGATGATGATCAAACACTTTCTGATGATATGCGCTGCCGCGACAGTCGCTGCGGCGGGAACCTCGCTCGCGCAGGCTCAGAGCTATCCGGTTCAGCAGGCCCCGAGCTACGGCGCCCCGGCCGAATATCGGCCCGGCGACCGCACGCCAAATTTCGACGCGCTGGAAGACGACGACGACGCGATGCCGCAGGCATCGCTGCCGCCGCCCGGCCCGGCCGACGATCCGCGCTATGGCCGTCCGGTCGGCGCTCCCCCGGTCTACTCGGCCGCGCCGCCGCAGGGTCCGGTGATGTCGCCGGATGATCCACGTTATGGCCGTCCGTCCGGCGCGCCGGTCTATTCGGCCGCCCCATCGCAGGGCCCCGTGATGTCGCCCGACGATCCCCGCTACGGCCGGCCCGCCGGTCCGCCGCCGGTGATCTACGCCAATCGCCCGGGTCAAGGTCAGGCCCCCGCCAATGACGGCATGCGTCCGCCGGAAGCCGTTGGTGGTCCCGCCGCCACCGGTACGGTCCAGGCCGGCCAGCCACCCGTCGGCACCGATGGAAGACCGATGACGATGGCCGCGCTGCCGCCCGAGGAGCAGCCCGATGCTGCGCCGGTGCAGCTGCCGCAGAACCTGCGCCGCCAGGAGGTCGCGTTCCAGACCAAGGAGCCCGCGGGCACCCTCGTGGTCGATACCCCCAACACCTATCTCTATTACGTGCTCGGCAATGGCCGTGCGATCCGCTACGGCGTCCGCGTCGGCCGCGACGGCTTCACCTGGACCGGCGTGCAGAAGATCACCCGCAAGGCCGAGTGGCCGGATTGGCATCCGCCGACCGAGATGATCGAGCGCCAGCCTTATCTGCCGCGCTTCATGGCCGGCGGCCCCGGCAATCCGCTCGGCGCCCGCGCGATGTATCTCGGCTCGACCGTCTACCGCATCCACGGCACCAACCAGCCCTCGACCATCGGTAAGTTCGTCTCGTCCGGCTGTATCGGCATGCTGAACGAGGACGTCTCCGACCTGTTCGATCGCGTCAAGGTCGGCACCCGCGTGGTGGTGATGCCCGGTGGCCCGCCGCCGGGAACGGCGACGGCATCCGCTGCGCCGGCGCCCGGTCCTGCCGCCGGTCCGGCTCCGATGGCCGCCCAGGCTGGTCCGGTCCCCGGCACCCAGCCGACGGTCGTGCCGCCGCTGCCTGCACCGGTCACCGTGCGCTAAGCGCGCCGCGAATATTCAGATTGCTAAAGGGCGTGCCATCGGCACGCCCTTTGTCATTCAGGCGAGCTTGGTCATTCAGGCGAGCTTGCGCGGCAGCTCGCTGCCTTTGGTGAAGGCAGCGATCGCCTCGACCATCTGGCCGTAATGGATGCGCAGGCCGTCCTCGGTGGCGTAGCCGAGATGCGGCGTCAGCACGAGGTTGTCGAGCTTGCGGAAGGGATGGTCGACCGGCAGCGGCTCGACCGAAAACACGTCGATGCCGGCGCCCGCGATCTTGCGCTGCTGCAAGGCCTCGAGCAGCGCCTGCTCGTCCACGATCGGCCCGCGCGCGGTGTTGACGAGAAAGGCCGTCGGCTTCATCCGCGCCAGATCGGCCGCTCCGACCAGCCCGCGCGAGCGCTCGCTGAGCACCACGTGGATGGTGACGATATCGGCCTTGGCGAACAGCTCCTCCTTGGTAGCGTAGCCGACGCCGGCGGCCGCGCATTTCTCCGGCGTGAGGTTCGGGCTCCAGGCGATCACGTTCATGCCGAACGCCTTGGCGATCCCGGCCATCCTGCTGCCGAGCTTGCCGAGCCCGACAATGCCGAGCGTCATGCCCTCGATCTCGACGCCGGCAAAGGTCTGCCAGGGCTCGCCTGCATGCATGCGCGCGTTCTCGCGGCCGATGCCGCGGGTCAGCTCCAGGATCAGGCCCATGGTCAGCGGTGCCGTGGGATCGCGCGAATATTGCGTGCCGCCGACGGTGACGCCGCGGGCCTTCGCGGCTTCCATGTCGATCGCGGCATTGCGCATGCCTGACGTGAGCAGCAGCTTCAGCTTCGGCAAGCTCTCGAACAGGCTCTTCGGAAAGGCCGTCCGCTCGCGCATCGCGCAGATGATCTCGAAATCGGCGAGTGCGCTGGCTGCTGCCTGCTCGGAAGCGAAGGGATGGCTGAACACGGTGACGTCGAGGCGGTCGGACAGTTTCTGCCAGTCGGCGACGTCGAGCGCGAGGTTGAAATAGTCGTCGAGAATTGCACAGCGCAGCCGGCTCATCAGCGTTCATCCAGGGCCAGAGTTGATGGCGAGAGGTGAGGGCGCTGGGCGAGCGCCGCCGTCGGAACCAGGCCATGGTTGCGCGCAATCAGGACGGCGCGCAAGCCGCTTGCGTCTTCAAAAGTCCGATAGGAAGGAGGCGCTCAGAGATCCCGGGGCTTGAGCCGGAACGGCGCATCCATGCCGTGCTTGGCGCGCCAGGCGGGACCGGGTCCACGCATGTAGTGCAGTTCGGGCCGGTAGGGATTGAAGGCGGTGGCGAAGAAGCGCTTCCAGAACCCCGCGACCTCCGAGACGAGCCCGGAGACGTGGCCGGCTTCTGCCGGAACAGGAAGTGAGTTGGTCTCGATCAGAGCCATGATGCGGCCTCGCTGTGCTCCCGTTCGTTCTGAGCGGGTGGCGCTGTTTCCGCGCGAAACCGAGCTTTCGGCCTGATTTATTAAAAGATGGTTTCAATTGTCCGGATCGGTGGCCGGATGGTGTCCGTCCCGTATTCATCCGTGGTGAACGGACGGAAAACATTGCCCTTTGGGGGCGGGATCGTTACATCGGCGGCGAAGCAAATTTCCTCAAATCGAAGGTTTTCGGGACCTATGGCGCGCCAGTTCATCTATTTCATGCAGGGCCTGACCAAGAGCTACCCGACCCGGAAGGTGCTCGATAACATCCATCTGTCGTTCTACCCGGACGCCAAGATCGGCGTGCTCGGCGTCAACGGCTCGGGCAAGTCGACGCTGCTCAAGATCATGGCTGGCCTCGACAAGGAGTATAACGGCGAGGCTTGGGTCGCGCAGGGCGCCCGTGTCGGCTATCTCGAGCAGGAGCCGCATCTCGATCCGGCACTGAGCGTGCGTGAGAACGTCATGCTGGGCGTCGCCAAGCAGAAGGCCATCCTCGATCGCTACAACGAGCTGGCGATGAACTACTCCGAGGAAACCGCCGACGAGATGACCAAGCTGCAGGACGAGATCGAGGCCCAGGGCCTCTGGGATCTCGACAGCAAGGTCGACCAGGCCATGGACGCGCTGCGCTGCCCGCCTGACGATGCCGACGTCACCAAGCTCTCGGGCGGCGAGCGCCGCCGCGTGGCGCTGTGCAAGCTGCTGCTCGACCAGCCCGATCTGCTGCTGCTGGACGAGCCGACCAACCATCTCGACGCGGAGTCGGTGTCGTGGCTGGAAGGGCATTTGCGCAACTATCCCGGCGCGATCCTGATCGTCACCCACGATCGCTACTTCCTCGACAACGTCACGAGCTGGATTCTCGAGCTCGATCGCGGCAAGGGAATTCCCTACGAGGGCAATTACTCGTCCTGGCTGGTGCAGAAGCAGAAGCGGCTGGAGCAGGAAGGACGCGAAGACGCCGCGCACCAGAAGACGATTGCCCGCGAGCAGGAATGGGTCGCGTCCTCGCCGAAGGCGCGCCAGGCCAAGTCCAAGGCGCGCTATCAGCGCTACGAGGAGCTACTCAAGCAGGCGAGCGAGAAGCAGACCCAGACCGCGCAGATCATCATTCCTGTCGCCGAGCGGCTCGGTGCCAATGTGGTCGATTTCGAAGGCCTCAGCAAAGGCTATGGCGATCGCCTGTTGATCGACGATCTCACCTTCAAGCTGCCGCCGGGCGGCATTGTCGGCGTGATCGGTGCCAACGGCGCCGGCAAGACCACGCTGTTCAAGATGATCACCAAGCAGGAGACCCCGGACAAGGGCACGATCACGGTCGGCGAGACCGTGCATCTCGGCTATGTCGACCAGTCGCGCGACGCGCTCGACGGGAGCAAGAACGTGTGGGAGGAGATCTCCGGCGGCAACGAGCTGATCTTGCTCGGCAAGAAGGAAGTGAACTCGCGCGGCTATTGCTCGTCCTTCAACTTCAAGGGCGCGGACCAGCAGAAGAAGGTCGGCGCGCTCTCCGGCGGCGAACGCAACCGTGTGCATCTCGCCAAGATGCTGAAGTCCGGCGCCAACGTGCTGCTGCTCGACGAGCCGACCAACGACCTCGACGTCGACACGCTGCGCGCGCTCGAAGAGGCGCTGGAGGATTTTGCCGGCTGCGCCGTCATCATCAGCCATGATCGCTGGTTCCTCGACCGTATCGCGACCCACATCCTGGCCTTCGAAGGCGACAGCCACGTCGAATGGTTCGAAGGCAACTTCCAGGATTACGAGAAGGACAAGATGCGCCGGCTCGGCCAGGACAGCATCATTCCGCACCGCGTGAAGTACAAGAAGCTGACGCGGTGATCCTGGCATGATGCGGCGGGCGCTCATCGGTGCGGTGATCGTGGTCACCTGCGGCTGGACGTCCGCGCGCGCCGCCGATGCCGCCTTCACCCAGTTCATCGCCTCGCTGTGGCCGGAGGCGCAGGCAGAAGGCGTCTCGCGCAAGACGTTCGACGAGCAGACGCGCGGGCTCGAGCCCGACTACAAGCTGCCCGATCTGATCTTGCCCGGAAGGCCCGCGCTAGGTGCGCCGTCGCAGGCCGAGTTCGTGCAGGTACCGGCCGATTACGTCAAGGAAGCCTCGATCGCGCGGCTTGCGGGCGAGGGGCAGCGGCTGCTGCAGAAATATCGCGCCTCTCTGAGCGAGATCGAAAAGAAGTCAGGCGTGCCGGCAACCGTGATGCTCGCGATCTGGGGCCGCGAGACCGATTACGGCCGCTACACGCTGCCGTATGATCTCGTCCGTGTGCTGGCGACGCAGGCCTATGTCGGGCGCCGCAAGGAGCAATACCGCACCGAGTTCATCCTCGCGCTGAAGATCCTCGGCGAAGGCGTGGTGACGCGCAAGGACATGCGCTCGTCCTGGGCGGGCGCCACCGGGCTGACGCAGTTCCTGCCGTCCGAATATTACAAGCACGGCGTCGATTTCGACGGCGACGGCCGCATCGACATCTGGCATTCGGTGCCGGACGCGCTGGCCTCGGCCGCGCAGCAACTCGTCAACAAGGGCTGGCAGGGCGGTGTGCGCTGGGCATACGAGGTGCAAGCACCCGCGAAGGTCGATTGCACCACCGGCGTGCCCGAGGTGACGAAGCCGCTCGGCCAGTGGTTGCGCGAAGGTTTTGTGCCGGTGCGCGGGCAGAAGCTGAGTGCCGCAGAGCAGGCGCAGCCGGCCTCGCTGCTGCAGCCGGAAGGCATCTATGGCCCATCGTTCCTGACGACGAAGAACTACTTCGTCATCAAGGAATACAATTTCTCCGATCTCTACGTGCTGTTCGTCGGCCACCTTGCCGACCGCATGACGAGCCCGGTGCCGTTCGCAACGCCATGGGCGGCCTCGAAGCAATTGCGCACCAGGGATGTCGAGACCATGCAGCGTGGGCTCACGCGCGTCGGGCTCTACAAGGACAAGATCGACGGCAAGGCCGGCATGCAGACGCGCGCCGCGCTCGGTGCCTATCAGAAGTCGGCGGGTCTCAAGGTCGATTGCTGGCCGAGCGAAGAGGTGCTGCGCTCGATCCAGGCGGCGCGATAGCGCGCGACCAAAGAAAAAGCCCGGCCGAGGTCTCGGCCGGGCTTCGATCGCGGCGCTCACGAGCGCCGGTGCGATCAGATCAGTAGCAGACGCGAACCGGGCGAACGACCCAGCCGTAACCGTCCCAATAACGCTGACGCTGCCAGTAGCAGGGCGGGGGCGGCGGGCCGGGCTCGGCGACGTAAACGGGGCCGCCATAGGCCGGACGGCTCGACGCGATGGCGCCGCCGACGATCGCGCCACCAATCAGGCCGGCCGCAATGCCGGCGCCGATGCTGCCGTCATGCGCCTTGGCGGACGGAGCGGCAGTCACCAGCGAACCGGCGATCGTCGCAACCGTGAGGGCGGCAACAAGAGTCTTCTTCATGCTCAGGGCTCTCCTGGGAGATGGGTTCCTCTTGTTAGAGGCGCCCGGGTTTCAAAGGTTCACGCACACGCTGATGGAATTGGCCGTGCAGCTAGGAAGCGCGCAATTGGTCAACCCACGGTAAACGCACACGGAGCTGTGACGAGAAAAAGCGGTCTTTTTCAGGCCCGGAGATGAACGGCGCATCCGTAGTGAACCGGCCAGCGAAGCAGTCGCGATGACCGGTTCGAGGTCGTCTCAGCCGCAGACTCTGACGCGGCGGGCGCGCCAGGCATAGCCGTCCCAGAAGCGCTGCTTCTGCCAGACGCAGCCGCCGCCGTAATAGTCGTCGGAGACATAGCCCGGACCCGGCGCATAGTAACGGGGCGGGTAATAGCCGGGTTCGTAATAGCCGGGGCCAGGTCCGTAGTAATACGGAGAGGCCAGCGCGCCGCCGACAATGGCGCCGCCGATGATGCCGGCCGCCACGCCTGCCGCGACGCCGCGCTGGGCATGGGCCGGGGATCCGGCCGCAACGGCCAGGGAGGCGACGGCGGCGACCGTCAGGAGCAGCTTCTTCATTGGCTTGACCTTTCGTACGAACACGCGGGAACCCTTTGGGGCCAGAGTTCCATACTTCGCTTGAATGATCAATGAACGGCACCTTGGGGGCGGGCGACCAATTGATATGGACCGTAGGCCCGGCCAGGGAGGCGATGATGGGCAACGCGATGATCAATGCATTGATTGCGGCCGGGGTCGTGTCCGCGATCGGTTACGGCTGGATCACCCATCTTCAGAACCGCGGCCAGCGGCGCTCCCGCGCCGGGGCGGGCGGCGACGGCAGCAGCAGCGGCGACACCTATTCGGGCAGCAATAACGGCTTCTCGCTGGGAAGCTGGTTTTCCAGCGACAGTTCGGTCAGCCCGGCCGACGGCGGCAGCTGTTCCAGCAGCGATAGCGGCAGCAGTGGCGGCGATTGCGGTGGCGGCGGTGACGGTGGGGGAGGCGGTGGCGGCGATTAGATCCGCTCCAATCTTGATCCAGCGCAACCCTGAAATTTAGGGCCGTTCTAGGCTGTTTTGGGCCAGTTTGGAATAACTTCAAATACCGCTTTTTCCTTTTGCATCCGGCGGGCCCGTTAAATATCGATGATGCCGCATCACCGAAGGGCCTGCCGCTTCCATGATCGTTTGTTCCTGTAACGTGCTGAGCGATGACGACATCCGCGCCGCCGTCGCCGAGTCCGACGACGCCGTGCGCCATGCCAAGCAGGTCTATGGATGCCTCGGCTGTAGCGCCGAATGCGGCCGCTGCGCCCGGACGATCAAGACCATCATCGACGAAGCTCTCGGCCCTTGCGCCCAGTCCTGCTGTGCCGGCTGCCCGCACAACCACACCGTGGCTGCCAATGACGAGGCGGCCGAGCCCGCCCAGTTTGCCCTCGCGGCCTGCTGAAAGCCTTCGCCAGCTCAGCTGAGCTTTTCCCCGGCTGCGCCGCCGTAGCCAGTTGCCCTCATTCGTAAACTGACTTAGAAGCATTCTAAATTCGTTTTGGGCCGATTTGGACTGCAAGAGCTGGAGTGAACCATGCAGGGCGACGCAAAAGTCATCGACTATCTCAACAAGGCACTGCGTCACGAACTGACTGCGATCAACCAGTACTGGCTGCACTACCGCTTCCTCGACAATTGGGGCCTCCTCGACATGGCCAAGGTCTGGCGCAAGGAGTCCATCGAGGAGATGGAGCACGCCGACAAGCTCACCGCGCGCATCCTGTTCTTTGACGGCTTTCCGAACATGCAGGTGCTCGATCCCCTGCGCATCGGCCAGAACGTCAAGGAGATCATCGAGTGCGACCTCGCTGCCGAGATGAGCGCGCGTGCGCTCTACCAGGAAGCGGCGACCTACTGCCACGGCGCCAAGGACTACGTCACGCGTGACCTGTTCGAGAAGCTGATGAGCGACGAGGAGCATCACATCGACTTCCTCGAAACCCAGCTCGACCTGATCGGCCGCATCGGCCTTGAGCTCTACACCCAGAAGCACGTCGGCGGGCTCGAGGGCGAGGGGCATTAAGCTCGGGCGTCGCTGCGTACTCGGTGTCGTCCCGGCGAAGGCCGGGACCCATACCGCGTGATCTATCTGGATGCGCCGGTATGAGTACCGGGGCGCTGCACTTTCTCTGGCGACCACAGCTTCGAGCGCATCAGCGCCTTGCCGCAATGGAAATAGACTTCGCTCACAGCGACGTTCAGCACCGCCCGCGGCGGCTTGCCGAATTCGACCATCGCGGCGAGCAGATCCGGATCGGCCGACAGCGTGCCGCGTCCGCCGACGCGTAGCGTTTCGTCAATCCCGGGCACGAAGAACAACAGGTGCACGAAGCCCGAGCCTTCGACGACGTTGCGAAAACTGTCGATCCGGTTGTTGCCGGAGCGGTCAGGCATCAGCAATTGGTTGGGACCGGCGACGTGGACAAAGCCGGTGCCGCCGCCGCGTGGCGAGGCATCGACGCTGCCGTCCGCGCCCGACGTCGCGAGTACGCAGAACGGCGACATCTCGATGAACTTCTTCGCATGCGCATCGATCGCGGGCCGCGCTTTCGCGATCACGCGCGGGCTCGGCTTGGCATAGATGGTGGCGAGGTCTTCGGCGCAAAGATCGGTCAACGGCATGCCTCCGCTTCAGCTTGGCGGCAAGCTAGCCGATCGGGCCGCCTCCAGCCAATGGAATCGATAAAGACGCATTACACGGCGTCCGCCGGCACGAAGCAGCTTATGATGATGGCGCCGCGGTGGCGAACGTACCACACCACGGCCTGGCCGACCGGATTGCCCCGGTCGCGGATGATGGTGCGCTCGGGCACCTCCATCCACTGCCCTTCGATCGGCACCCAATAAGCGCCGCTGCGCACATCGTAGTCGGTGCGATGGCCGTCCGAGACGTCGCAGCAGGGCACACCGTTCGGCGCGATCACGCTCTTGAACCAGGCGCGGATATCGGGCGGGATGTGGTCGTATTGCCCGTTGTCGAATGCGAGTGCGGCGCTGGTCAGCGCCGTCATCACGACCAGCCAAACGCACAGTGCGAGCCTGTGCATGCGATCCCTCCTCGTCGCGTCCCGCTATTCGCGCGCGAGTCTTGCTCGCGTCGATTCCATCGGTGACGCGATTAAGCCCGAGCTGTCAGCGCATTGCATGCCCAAATAATATGCGGCTCCGAAGTGCCGCACATGATGCGCTGCAAAATCAGCGGCGCGCCGATTCGATCGTTTGCTGCGGTGTGCTCTCCAGCAATTGCCGCACCTGCTCGCTGTAGAATTTCGCATTGCCGGTGGTGCCGTGGCCGCGCGTCTCGGCGCTCGCCGGGATCAAATAGAGACGGCCGTTCTTGACCCGCTTCATGGCCGCGTCCGTGATGCCGGTCTCGGGCGGATTGCGCTCGTCGTCGGCGGAATTGATCAGCAGCAGCGATGCTTCGATGGCCTCCAGCTTCTCGCCGGCATTATAGTCGTGCGAGGACTCCCACTGGTAGACGAAGTCGTTGGCATCCGCCGTGATCGGAGCCGCCAGCCGGTCGTCGACGATCTTGTCCGCCTTGGCCGCGGTCCGCGCCTGCGATTGATAGGCCAGCGTGCCGCCGATGCTGGCTACGCCGTAGGCGGTGATGGCATATTTCATCATGCGCGGCTGGCTGGTGTAATTGCCGCCATTGTAGTCCGGGTCGTTGCGGATGGTGTCGAGCATGATCCGCCGCAGCATCCAGTTGCGCGACGCCATCTCGGTCGGCTGCGAGGCCATCGGGATCAGTGCGTCCATCGCGTTCGGATATTTCGCGCCCCACAGCCAGCTGTGCATGCCGCCCATCGAATTGCCGATGACGAGCCGCAGATGCTTGACGCCGAGGCCCTCCGTCACCAGGCGATGCTGCGCCTCGACCATGTCGTCGTAATCGTATTTCGGGAAGCTCGTCTTCATCCCGTCGGAGGGCTTCGACGATTTGCCATGACCGATGCCGTCGGGAAGGATGATGTAATATTTGGAGGCGTCGAGCGGTTGCCCCGCGCCGAACAGCTCGCCGGCGAAGGCGGGTGACAGCATGCTTGCGCCCGAGCCGCCCGTGCCGTGCAGCACCAGCACCGGTTGGCCCGAGGGCTCGCCGATTGTGGTGTAGTGCAGCTTCAGCTCCGGCATGGTCTCGCCGGTGTGGAACTTGAAATCCCGGCGATCCAGTCGCCCTGCTTCGGTGCCGGATAATCGGCGGCCAGGACCGGGATTGAAAAGGACAGCAGGGTAGCCGACAGCGCGGCGCAGGAAGCCTTCATGCTTTTCTCCCTATTGCGGCTCATGGTCGGCGGCCGCGTTGCGGCGGGACTTAGCAGAAATGCACGGAAGGATGTAGGATTTCGGCTCCGCCGATCGTCTTCAAGGAAACATCCGGAAGAGGCCCCTGCATGTGCCGCAACATCAAGACGCTGTTCAACTTCGAGCCGCCGGCGACGGAGGATGAGATCCATGCCAGCGCGCTCCAGTTCGTGCGAAAACTGTCCGGCTTCAACAAGCCGTCGCAGGCCAACGAGGCGGCGTTCGACCGCGCAGTGGCGGAGGTCTCGCAGGCCGCGCGAAATCTCCTGACCTCGCTGCACACCCATGCGCCGGCGCGGGACCGTGAGGTCGAGGCGGAAAGGGCCAGGGAGCGCTCGCGGCTGCGCTTCGGTTAGTGGCCTCGGGTAATTCGTTCCGTGATCTGGCTCACGGTACGGGGGCGTCTCCTCCTGCAATGATGTGTGCCGGGGTTTTGACAGCCGGAGCACGACCCATGAGCCGCCCCCTTCTTCCTCTGAAAGCAGGTGCCATCGTCCTCACGCTATTATGGACCGCGTGGATGATGTGGTGGAGCGGCTCGTTCTCGAGCGCGAACGTGATCATCCTGGCCCTGTGCGGCGCGGCGGTGGGCTATCTCTGGTATCGCGCCATGCGCTGGCAATTCGAGCGCATGGGCATGCTGCCGCGCAAGGATGATTCATCGGCTTCCTAAACCGAGGCTCGTGTCCCGGACGCGGCGCAGTGCGTCAGCGCTGCGACGCAGAGCCGTGACCCAGAAAATCGCGAGAAAAGCTCTTGGTCAGATGGGCGCCGGCCCAGCAGCGCGTCACTGCGTGCTGCGCTGCGTCGGGGCACGGGGGCGCCACTAATCCTAGTGACCGTGCTTCTTCTTTTTCTTCTTTTTCTTGTGCGCGTCGCCTTCGCTGTCGTCGCTCGCGTCGTCGACGATGGCCTCATCGGGCTCCTGCACGGCGGCCTCCAGCGCCTCGCGTTCGGCGGCGTCGCGCTCGCGCTGGCGGCGGCGCTCGTCCCAGGCGTCGAACAGTTGCTCGAGCCACGGCAGCAGCTGTTCGATCGAGGGCAATTGACCGGCAGGCCCAGCCTCGCCGCGCGGGCCTTGCGGTCCCGCCGGCCCTTGAGGTCCGGCAGGCCCCTGCGCGCCGGCGGCCCCACTCGGGCCGGCCTCACCCTGCTTGCCTTGCGGACCGGGCTTGCCCTGAGGTCCCGCCTTTCCGAGCGGCCCCGGCTTGCCCTGCGGTCCCGGCTTGCCGCGCGCGCCGTCGGGACCGCGCCGGCCGGGATGACCCTGCGGTCCCGGCCGTCCCGGTTCACCCTGCCGTCCGCGCGGCCCTTGAGATCCCTGCCGTCGTCCCTGATCGTCTGCCACGCCACTGCTCCCCATGATCGGAAGCAAGCTACTTAGCGGCGTTTGACGACAGCAGCAATTCCGCCGGGACAGCTCAGAACGCTTGATCAACATCAATCGGCGGCACGCGCCGCTGTGTCATCGATCGTGCGGCCAGAACTGTTGCGAGGAGCGACCGATGCGCGCAGCGTGGAAAATCCTCTGCCTGTTCGCTGTCGTCCTTGCGGCGGCGCTTGGCCTCGCTCACCAGCTGGTACCCGACGTCGTGCCGGTCGCATTCGCCGAGGAGCCGCAGCCGTCATGGGCTGTCATGACGGCCTTCTTCCTCCGCGCGATCGAGATGATCGCAGCCTCGGTCGTGATGATCGCGCTCGCGGTCATCATCGGCGGACTGATCCAGCGGTGCGTCCTCGGACGCTAATCCTGATAGGCGGGCACCTCGATGCCGGACGCGGCATAGAGCTTGATCTTGTTGCGCAGCGTACGCACCGACAGGCCGAGCACGCGCGATGCGCGTGTGCGGTTGCCGTCGCAGCGCGCAAGCGTCTGAAGCACGAGCTCGCGCTCGACCTCGTCAACGGTGGCGCCGATCAGAAGCGGAACGATCTGGTTAGGAGCAAGGAATTGCGCGCCCGACTCGGACGCGGCGACATGAACAGTGGTCATCAACACACCTCCCGATCAACGCCCGCTGCCATCTTTGGAAGCGGATCGAGAACCAACGACCCCCAAGCCGTAGATCCACGGTGGGCGGGTTTGGTTAATGAAAGGTTAATCGCGGACGATCGCACCAATTGACCTCAGGAATGCCGCTAAGCCGCCGCGATTTGCGCCAGATGCATCGTGATGCGGGACTATCTCTTCCACACACGCGGTGTCATCGTCCGGTCCAGTGGCGCAATTGCCTACAAGGCGGACGATGATCTCGTGCTTCGGGATAGTGAGTCGCGCCTCACACCGTCCGATAGCCGCCGTCCACCATCACGATCGTTCCCGTGACATAGGCCGACAGATCCGAGGCGAGGAAGATCGCGGGCCCGACGATATCCTCGGGCTTGCCGGTGCGCGCCAGCGGGGTGTGGTCGACGAAGGCCTGCACCAGCGCCGGATTGGTCGCGCGCACATTGGCGTTGATGTTGGTCTCGATGAAGCCCGGCCCGATCGCGTTGACGCGCACGCCCTCCTTGCCGAGCTCGACCGCGAGCGCCTTGGTAAAGCCGAGCACGCCGTGTTTCGAGGTCGTGTAAGCCGCCGAGCTTGGCGTGCGCAGATGCACGAAGGACTGGATCGAGCCGATATTGACGATGCGGCCTTTGCTCGCGCGCAGGGGTGCGAGGAAGGCCTGCGTCATGTTGAAGACGCCGTTGAGATTGAGCGAGATGATGTCGTTCCAGTCCTTCGCGACCGTCTCGGTCTCCGCGGTGAAGGCGTTGCGGCGGGTGATGCCGGCATTGTTGACTAGGATCGAGACCTGCCCGACCTCGCCCGCGACCTGCTTGGCCAGCGCAAAACAGTCCTCGCGCCTGACAACGTCGAGCGCAAAACTCTCGGCCTTGCCGCCCGCTTTGCGGATCTCCTGGGCGGCCTCCGCGACCGTGTCGGCATTGACGTCGAGCAGCACCACTTGCGCGCCCTCGCGGGCGTAGCCGGCCGCGATGGCGCGGCCGATGCCGGAACCGGCGCCCGTGACGACGGCGATGTGGTTTGCGAGCAATGCCATGACATTTTCCTCCCGATTTCGTTTCGAAGTTTCACGAAACGCTAACTCGAAATTAAGGGGTCGGAAACGGCAGCCTTGGCATACTGATCTTCATTGCTAAACGTTGCGCGCATGATGGAACGGCTCGACTCCCGGCTCGACTCCTGGAAACCCGCCCTCGAACGCCTGCGGTCGGCGCAATCGGCCGATTGGGCCGAGGCGGGCCGGCTCGTGGCCGAGATCGCGCGGATGAGCAGCGATGCCACGCTGCGACAGGCCGCCGAGCAGGCGCTTCCGGTGCTGCGCCAGGCGGTCGACAATGACGATCACGGCGTCACGCTGGCGGCCCAGCGCCGCATCGGCGTCGTTCTCGAAGTCGTTCATGATCTGACCGCGCCGCGCTTCGGCCGCCGCAACGCCATGCCGAAACAGCTGTCCAGCGAGGATCGCGCCCGCAAGATGCTTGGTCTGCCGCTCGCGGTGCAGCTCACCTGCGAGGACATCAACCAGGCCTATCGCCGCGCCGCCAAGGGCATGCATCCCGACCACGGCGGCAGCGCGCAAGCCTTCATCGATCTCGCCGCCGCGCGCGACGTCCTGATCCATCCCGGCGCGCATAAGGATGCGTGAGCGGGCTTGACGATATCTCGTAGGGTGGGCAAAGGCGCATCGCGCCGTGCCTACCATTTGCCCGTTGTTGAAAGGCGTGGGCACGGCGCGCGAAGTGCGCGCCTTTGCCCACCCTACGGCATCCTGGAAAAACAAGCGGGCAAGGACGCATGGTCCTCGCCCGCTCTTCGTCCGCCGATCGAAAATCTTACCAGGTGCACTGACCGTTCTTCAGCGCGGCATCCTTCACCGCGAGGGCGTCGATGAAGGTCGGCACGGATGCGCTGGCGCGATGATAGCCGGCCGGCCACGGTGTGGTCGGGATGCTCTCGTCCCAGATCTGGCACAGGCCCGTGTCCTGCCAGCGGATCAGGTGATAGCTGGCTTCCGCAGGGCTCGCCGCGACGAAGGCGGTGACGGCAAGACCGGCGGCAGCGCACAGCACGGAAATACGACGCATGATCAGCTCCTCAAATGAATGATGTGATGTGCCTCCCGGCAATGACGGGGAGGGCTGGTGCGGGACGTCTTGGGGAATGCGCCCCGGACAAGATGTGAGTAGTTCCGCAGCCCGGTCAGGTTCAAAGCGCGCGGGCGGGACATGGCTGAATTCGGCCGGAAAACGCGCGGGTCCCGCAAAAAGAAGAAGGCGGGCCGCTCGCGCGACCCGCCCTCGAAATCCGGTCCGTTGCAAGAAGCTCAGAGCGTGCAGCGGCGCTCGGCGCGCATCTTGATCTGGACGTCGGAAGCGGCCTGGAAGGTCGGGAGCGGCTTGCTGACGACCTTGTAGGTCGACACCCCAATTTGAAGCGGCTTGTATTGCAGGTCCTCGTTCCAGACCTGGCAGATGCCGGTGTTGTCCCAGCGGATCACGTAATAGCCGACCTTGGCGGATGCGGGCACGGCGAACACGGAACTTGCGATGCCGGCAACGGCACAGAGGGCGAGAACGCGACGCATGAAATATCTCCTTGTGGGGAAGTGGGACGCAAAAATTCGTGCGGTAAAAGCAGGTCCTTTGCAAGCCGGGGAGCTGCCGTTCACGGACATGTCAGCTGTTCCCCAAGCATTTGGTTCGGCCGCGTGCCCGGCAAGCCACACGCTCCGTGGCTCACTTCGCCAGCGAGGCCACCGCCTCGATCTCGATCAGCATCTTCGGATCGGGCAGGGCCTGCACCACGCAGGTGGTGCGGGCCGGATAGGGCGGCGGGCCGAAGGCGCCGGCATAGAGCGCGTTCATGGCGGCGACGTCGGAGGCGCGGGTCAAGAGCACGTTGACCTTGACGAGGTCGCGGACACCGGCGCCGGCCTCGTCCAGCACGCGCTTGATGTTGACGACGACATTGGCGAACTGGGCCTCGAAACCGTCGGGCAGCGCACCATTGGCATCGAAGCCCGGAATGCCCGAGACGAACAGGAGATCACCGACGCGCGTCGCAAAGGACAGCGGCGGCGCCTTCACGTGCGGCGGGGGCGCGAAATGCTGGATCGGCATGGCATCACCTCGAATTAGGAGCGGGCGCGTAGCCCGCATGAGCGTAGCGACATGCGGGAGACTTGCAATCGGGTTGCGGAGACGGGCAAGAACAAAAACGCGAAAACAACCCCATGCACAGTAGAGATCATGCGGAGATCATTGAGTTTTTTATAATTCGGTAAAGGCTAAACACTCAAGTTGCTCCGTCGGGCAAAACAAGGGCAGAATGGGATGATGGCGATGGGCGACCTTGTGCCCGAGCCTCCGCCGTCATGCCCCGGCTTTGACCGGGGCATCCAGTACGCCGCGGCCTCTCGGCTCAATCACCGCCGCCTCTGGAATACTGGATCGCCCGGTTGAACCGGGCGATGACGGTTGAGTGCGACGCTGCACCTTGTGTCTCAGGGCAGTCCCATCATGTTGCCGCCGCGATCGATCGGATAGATTCGATGCGTCTGATTCGAATCCCCCTTGAAAAATAGCCCCCGGAGACGCCCATGAAGATTGCATCCACCTTCCGCGCCGCGCTGGTCGCCATTGCCGCCCTGGCCGGGCTCTCGACCTCGGCGATGGCCGACAGCGGTTTCGTGACGCTGACGATCTACAAGGCCGGCTGGATCATCGGCGGCTCAGGCGGGAGCGGCGTGCTCAACTTCCGCGGCCGCACCTATGGGCTCTCCACCGGCGGCCTCGACTACGGCCTCGTCTTCGGCGGTTCAAAGACGGTGCTGCGCGGCCGCGTCTCCAACATCAACCGTCCCTCCGATGTCGCCGGGGTCTACGGCGCCGCCGGCGCGGGCCTCGCCGTTGGCGCCGGCGCCCGTGCCATCGTGCTCACCAACCAGAAGGGCGCCGTGCTGGAGCTGACGGGCACGCAGGTCGGGTTGATGGCGAATGCGGATCTCAGCGGCCTCGCGATCACGATGCGGTAGGCCAGGGTGCCGTAGGGTGGGTTAGCCGCTTGGCGTAACCCACCACTTCTGTCACTGCGGAAAGAGAAGAGGTGGGTTACGCGCATCGGCCCGCGCTTCGCGCAGCCGCTGCGCTAACCCACCCTACGATTTTCCGACCGCCGCATGAATCCGCTCGCAATGCGCGACGAGATTCTTCTGCGCATCCACGAACGCCTTCAGCGGCGTCGGGATCGGAAAATAATAGATGTTCGCGACAAAGCCGTAGATGCCAGCATCGACGCTCGTTGGCGGCGCGCCGTGCACGAAGCCCGCGGCGGGCACGATCTCGGCCAGCACCTGCAAATCGGCGAGCCCGCGCGCGTAAGCCTGCTCCGGCGTGTAGCGGCCGATGCCCTGGTAATGATAGCGCTGCGCATTATACGCCTTGGCCTTCTCAAATCCTTCCGCACTCACTTGCGGATGCTGCGCGATGAAGCCGTCGCGGAACGCCGGATAATAGCGCTCGTCCCTCCAGCGCGAATACGACATCACCCAATAGAGATCGTCGAGCATGCGCGTGACGAGGAGATTTGTGCGACTCTGCGCCGGTGAAAGTCCGGCATCGATGGTGAGACGATATTTCCCGATCGCATGCGCGATGATGGTCTCGCTGTCGCCGATGCTCTCGCCGTCGTCGACGACGTAAGGCAGCTGCCCGCGCGGTGCGGCCGAGGCATCGAAGATATGCTCGTGCACGAACGACACGCCTGCGAGCTTGAGGAAGGCGTAGACCTTGAGGCCGTAGCCGTTGTTGTCGGCGACGCCGAACAGTTGCGGGTAGGAATAGAGGGTCAGCATGGGCGGGCTCCCTGGGGTGGCGGAGGCCAGCATGAAGGGGCGCTGGGGTGCATGCAATGGGGAGAAGACGGAGCAGGTGCGTCGTTCGAAGCTCTCGTAGGGTGGGTTAGCCGTTCACAAACTCGATCTCCCAACACGATTCCGGCGCAAGGCGTAACCCACCAAGTCTGCATCCGCGGCGACAGAAGCGGTGGGTTACGCCACGCGGCCTGCGCTTTGCGCAGCCGCGCGGCTAACCCACCCTACGAACGCGATGCAGCCTTGAACACCGCAAGCTGCGCATCGAAGGCGCGCTGGAACGCCGGCCGCGCTTCACCGCGCGCGATATAGGCGGCGATCTCAGGATATTCGTCCAGCAGGCCAGATGTGTTCAGCCGCCGCAGCACCGTCACCATCATGAGATCGCCGGCGCTGAAGGCGCCGTCGAGCCAGTCGGCTTCACTGATGTGGCGGGACAGTTCGCCGAGCCTGGTGCGCACGCGATCCTGCAAGCCGGGCAGCCGCTCCGCGTACCAGCTCCTGTCGCGCTCGAACAGCATGGCCATGCCGAGCTCGACGATCGGCGGCTCCAGCGTGTTCAGCGCGGCAAACATCCACGCGATCGCGCGGCTCCTGGCGTTGGCGTCATCAGGCAGCAATCCGGCATGACACTCGGCGATGCGCAGCACGATCGCACCGGTTTCGAACAGGGCGAGATCGCCATCCTCGAAGGTTGGAATCTGCCCGAACGGATGCAGCGCCAGATGCGCCGGCTGCTTCATCGCCGCGAACGAGACGAGGCGGACATCGTAGGGCTGGCCGACCTCCTCCAGCGCCCAGCGAACCCGCATGTCGCGCGCCTGCCCGCGGCCGCGGTCGGGTGAGTTTTCGAAGGCGGTGATGGTGGGCATGGGAGGCTCCGGGGTGGTTGCGGTGTTGGTCCAAAGGACGAATGGTGGGGGCGGATTCCGACAATGCGCCCGCTTTCATTTTAGTCGCAGCTTTTTGCTCCACCCAAGGTGTCGTCCCGGCGAAGGCCGGGACCCATACCGCGTGATCGCCGTGTTGCGGACGGTCGCAGTACCGAGCAACCAGTCTCCGCCAAACTCCTCCCTGTGGTTATGGGTCCCGGCCTTCGCCGGGACGACGGCGGAGTGGAAAAAGTGGGGCTCCCTGTCGGAATGCCGCGCGCTCTTTCGTCCTTGGGACACCGGCGCCGCGCCCGAGCCGAAAGGAGCCCCATTCATGACCTCGATCACGCCGTTTCTCTGGTTCGACAACAACGTCCCCGAGGCCGTCGCGTTCTACAAATCGGTGTTTCCCAATGCCAAGGTCGAGACCGTCAGCGACTTCATGGCGGTGTTCGAGCTCGAAGGCCAGCGCTTCCACGCGCTCAATGGCGGGCCGCACTACCGCTTCAACGAGGCGGTGTCGTTCTTCATCAGCGTCGAGACGCAAGAGGAGGTCGATTACTTTTGGCAAGCGCTCACCGCCGACGGCGGCGAGGAATCGAGGTGCGGCTGGCTCAAGGACAAATTTGGCCTGTCCTGGCAGGTGATCCCGACGGCGCTCGGCCGCTATCTCGGCGACCCCGACCGCACCAAGGCGAACCGCGTGATGCAGGCGATGATGGGGATGCGGAAGATCGTGATCGCGGAGCTCGACAAGGCGTATGCGGGGTGAGGCGACGGTGCCGTAGGGTGGGCAAAGGCGCGCTCTTCGCGCCGTGCCCACGCACTGCTGGGACTCGCGAAGAAATCGTGGGCACGGCGCTGACGCGCCTTGCCCACCCTACGAGGCTTCGTGTTTGAGCAGGACCTCGAGTCAAACCCACGATGTCGTCCCGGCTTAGTGCGTAATTGCGCACGGGGGCCGGGACCCATACCGCGTGATTTATATGTTGCGGATGGTCGTAGTACCGGGCGACCAGTCTTCGCCAAACTCCTCCCTGGGGTTATGGGTCCCGGCCTGCGCCGGGACGACGGCGGAGTGTGACGCGCTATCATTCGCCGATCCTACGCCGCGATCCAAGCCGCCAACTCCCGCCACGGCTCCAGTGTCCAACTCCCCGACGCTGCACCGGACGGCGAGGGCAGCACGAAAATCTCCGGCCAGCTCCCATCCCGCTCTTGCCGCCCCAGCGCAATCGACGCCGACGGCCGGCCGTAAAACAGGCTCGCCGCCTTCTTGCTCGTGAACGCAATCGTCCGCGGCCGGTACTTTTCCATCTTCGCCCTGAAGCCCGGCACGTCGATCGCCTCCGCCGCGATCTGGTGATCCATCCCCGCGCCCGACTTGGAGAGATCGGTGAAGCCGATCCCGAGCTCGATCAACTCCGCAAACTCGCTTGGCTGATAGCGCCGCGGCGTGATCCCGGCCTCATGGATCGCCCGCCAGAAACGGTTGCCGGGATGGGCGTAGTAATGCCCGAGCTCAGCCGAGCGCGTCGAGGCGGCAGTGCCGACGAAGACGAGGCGGAGGTTGGGGCGGAGTTGGTCGGGGAGGCGGTGGGGAGTGGGCCCGGGCAATGTCAATGATCCACGTGTAGCCCGCATGAGCGGAGCGATATGCGGGACGACAAAGACACCAGACCTCGCTACGCTTATCCAGCTTTGCCTACCGGCGGTAAAACGGGAAGACGATAGAAATGGCAATTGGATTTAGCGAACGCTTTGATTTTGGTCCCATCATAGGATGGGAACTCTATCAGGTGACGATCGACAAGTATCACATCATGTTCTGGTTTGAGGACGAGCATGCCTTGTTGAATGTCGCGGACCGTTTCTCGTTTCGATCCTCCGATGGTGCGGTCAATTTCTCTTACGAGATCTACGGCAACGAAAAATCCTTGAATGTTGATCGCATTCTACGAACGAAAATCGTCGAGACGAGGATTGTCAGCAAGGATCAGCTCGATCTCATGTTTGAAAATGGAGACGTGCTATCCATCTACGATAATCCAGAGCTTAGGTCCTGGTGGTTCCTCGGCGGTCGCCAAAATGATCCGGTCATCCAGAGAACGGGTTGGTCACTTGCAATCGGAGATCGAGATCCGGAGGACCTCACAGAGCAAGAGTACCAAGGTCGGCGCACCCAATGTTAACCGCTGGCCGCATGTTTCTAGCATCTTGTTTGATCGACGCCGTGCCAAATTAAAAGAGGCCAGGCTTTTGCCCGGCCTCTCAATTTTCGGATGGATGCCCGGGGCAAGCCCGGGCATGACGACAAGCGCGTGAAGCCCCTCACAGCACCCGATTGCTCTCCTTCACCTTCTCCGCATCCAGATAAACGCTGCTCCCCATCTCCTTGAACTTCGCGCTCATCTTGGCCATGCCGTCCTCGGCGGTGCCGCTGATCGACATGCCCACGCTGTTCGGATCGTTCAGCGTCGCCGCGTAGTCCCGCACGTCCTGGGTGATCTTCATCGAGCAGAATTTTGGGCCGCACATCGAGCAGAAATGGGCGACCTTGTGGGCTTCCTTCGGCAGGGTCTCGTCGTGGAAGCTCTTGGCGGTATCAGGGTCGAGGCCGAGGTTGAACTGGTCGGTCCAGCGGAATTCGAACCGCGCGCGGGAGAGAGCGTCGTCGCGCAGTTGCGCGGCGGGGTGGCCCTTGGCGAGGTCGGCGGCGTGCGCGGCGATCTTGTAGGTGATGACGCCGGTCTTGACGTCGTTGCGGTCGGGCAGGCCGAGATGCTCTTTAGGGGTGACGTAGCAGAGCATGGCGCAGCCGAACCAGCCGATCATGGCGGCGCCGATGCCCGACGTGATGTGGTCGTAGCCCGGCGCGATGTCGGTGGTCAGAGGCCCGAGCGTGTAGAACGGGGCTTCGCCGCATTCCTTGAGCTGCTTGTCCATGTTGATCTTGATCTTGTGCATCGGCACGTGGCCGGGGCCCTCGATCATGACCTGGCAACCCTTGTCCCACGCGATCTTGGTCAGCTCGCCGAGCGTCTCGAGCTCCGCGAATTGCGCGCGGTCGTTGGCATCCGCGATCGAGCCCGGACGCAGGCCGTCGCCGAGCGAGAACGAGACGTCATACTTGCGCATGAGGTCGCAGATCTCGTCGAAATGCGTGTAGAGGAAGCTCTCCTTGTGGTGCGCCAGGCACCACTTCGCCATGATCGAGCCGCCGCGGCTGACGATGCCGGTGACGCGGCTGGCGGTGAGGTGGATGTATTGCAGGCGCACGCCGGCGTGGATGGTGAAATAGTCGACGCCCTGCTCGCACTGCTCGATCAGCGTGTCCTTGTAGAGCTCCCAGGTCAGCTTGACGGGATCGCCGTTGCACTTCTCCAGCGCCTGGTAGATCGGAACGGTGCCGATCGGCACCGGCGAGTTGCGCAGGATCCACTCACGCGTGGTGTGGATGTTGCGGCCCGTCGAGAGGTCCATCACGGTGTCGGCGCCCCAGCGGATCGCCCACACCATCTTCTCGACCTCTTCCTCGACCGACGACGTCACCGCGGAGTTGCCGATATTGGCGTTGATCTTGGTCAGGAAGTTGCGGCCGATGATCATCGGCTCGAGTTCGGAATGGTTGATGTTGGAGGGGATGATGGCGCGGCCGCGCGCGATCTCGTCGCGCACGAATTCCGGCGTGATGAACGCGGGCACCGAGGCGCCGAAGCTCTCGCCGTCGGCAAGGGCTGCTTCCGCACGCTCGAGCTGCTGCTTTCGGCCGAGATTCTCGCGGGCGGCGACGTAGATCATCTCCTTGGTGATGATGCCGGCGCGGGCAAATTCGAGCTGGGTGATCTTGTGGCCGTCGAGGCCGCGCAGCGGCTGGTGATAGGCGCTGAAGGCGCGCGCGGCGTTGTCGGTGGAGACGCTGCCGTTGTCCTCCGGCTTGATCTGCCGGCCCTGATATTCCTCGACGCCGCCGCGCTCCAGCACCCAGGCCTTGCGACTGCGGGCAAGGCCTGCGTTGACGTCGATGGTCACGGACGGATCGGTGTAGGGGCCCGAGGTGTCGTACACCGGCAGGTTCGGCTCGCCCGCGCCTTCGGACAGGATGATTTCGCGCAGCGGCACGCGCAGATCGGGCGCAGCGTCAGGCGAGGCGAAGATTTTTCGCGAGGAGGGCAGGGGGCCGGTGGTGACGGCGGGGACGGTCTTTTCGGGGTTGGAGCGGATGTTCATGGGATCCTCCGGTTTAATTCGTTAGTTTCGCTGCGCGAGAGCAAATACAGCTGTCATCCCCGCGAAAGCGGGAATCCAGTACTCCGAGGCGGTGCGGCTAGGGCCGAGAAGCTGCGGCGTACTGGATCGCCCGGTCAAGCCGGGCGATGACAGTGGAGTGTGGGGTGAGAGTGTCAGCATCACGCAGCCTCCGTGGACAGGCCGAGCCATTGCCGCACCCGCGCATCCGGGTCGGGGTTCTGGGTGACGTCGCTGACCACCGCAATGGAATCCGCGCCCGCCGCAAAGATCTCCGCGGCGTGCTCGAACTTGATGCCGCCGATGGCGACCAGCGGGATGGAGCCGATGCGCTTCTTCCATTCCGTGATCTTCGGAATGCCCTGCGGCTCGAAGCGCATCGATTTGAGCGTGGTGAAGAAGATCGGGCCGAGCGCGACGTAATCTGGTTTCGCCGCGAGCGCGGTCGCAAGCTCGTCGTCGTCATGGGTGGAGACGCCGAGCGACAAGCCCGCCTCGCGGATCGCCTTGAGGTCCGCGTCGGCGAGATCCTCCTGGCCGAGATGCAGATGCGTGGCGCCGGCGACGACGGCCGCGCGCCAATAGTCGTTCACGACGAGCTTCGCCTGCGTGTCCTTGGTGATCGCCAGCGCGTCGGTGACGATCTGCAGCGCGTCGGCGTCGTTGAGCTCCTTGGCGCGCAGCTGGATGGTGCCGACGCCGAGCTTTGTCAGCCGCTCGACCCATTTGAGGTTGTCGACGACGGGATAAAATCGATCAGGATACGGCATGCCAGAACGGAGTCCCAACGACAGGGGTGGAGGGGGAGGCGAAGTCGCGGGCGTTCATCAGCCCGGCTTCATAAGCGGTGCGGCCGGCATCACAGCCGAGGCGGAAGGCTCTTGCCATCGCGACGGGATCGGCGGCTTTGGCGATCGCGGTGTTGAGCAGCACGGCGTCATAGCCGAGCTCCAGCGCCTGCGCGGCGTGGCTGGGAGCGCCGAGGCCAGCGTCGACCACCAGCGTGATGTCGGGCAGGCGCTCGCGCAGCAGCCTCAAGGCATCGCGATTGGTGATGCCCTTCGCGCTGCCGATCGGAGCTGCCCACGGCATCACCACCTTGCAGCCGGCATCGACCAGGCGGTTGGCGACCGAGAGATCCTCGGTGCAATAGGGGAACACTTCAAAGCCGTCCTTGATCAGGATGGTGGCGGCTTCGACGAGGCCGACGACATCGGGCTGCAGCGTGTCGTTGTCGGCGATGACTTCGAGCTTGATCCAGCTCGTGCCGAACAATTCACGCGCGAGCTTGGCCGTGGTCACGGCCTCGCGCACGCTGCGGCATCCCGCGGTGTTCGGCAGCACGGTGACGTCGAGCTCTCGGATCAGCTTCCAGAACGCGTCCCCGGTCTTGCCGCCGGCGGATTCGCGCCGCAGCGACACCGTGACGATGTTCGAGCCGGAGGCGCGGATCGCTTCCTGCATGATCGCAGGCGAGGGATAGAGCGCGCTGCCGATCAGCAGGCGGGAGGCGAAGGATTTGCCGTAGAAGGTCACCATGGCTTCAATTTCCTTGCGGGCGACTTGCACAGACCGTCATCCTGAGGTGCGCGCACTTGCGCGCCTCGAAGGATGACAGCGCCGCTTGCGGCCATCCTTCGAGGCGAGCCGAAGACGGCTCGCACCTCAGGATGATGGCGTCGTTTGTGGCGACAGGCATCACCTCATCCTCCCTGCCGCGGCGTGATGATCTCGATCTCGTCGCCGGCCTTCAGTGCCGTCTCGGCCCAGCGGCTCTTCGGCACGACGTCGTAGTTCAGCGCGATCGCAAAATGCGTGCCCTCGTAGTCGAGCTCCGAGAGCAGCGCATCGACGCTTCCCGAAGTCACCTCGCGCTGCTCGCCGTTGACGATCACAAGCATCGCATCACCTCGTTGTCGATCTGGCCGCGCTCGACATAGGCGAGCGTCAGCTCGGCGAGCGCCGGCGCGATCAGGAAGCCGTGCCGGTAGAGGCCATTGACGGAGATCGTCTTGCCGCGAATGCCGATGCGCGGCAGATTGTCGGGATAGGCGGGACGCAGCCCCGAGCCGAATTCGACGATGCGGGCCTCGCCGAAGGCGGGGTGCACGGCGTAGGCCGCGCCCAAAAGCTCCAGCGCGGAGCGGACACTGACGCCGGTGTCCTCGGCCTCGATCGAGGTCGCGCCCAGCATGAACAGATTGTCCTCGCGCGGGATCACGTAAAGCGGCCAGCGCGGATGCATCAGCCGCACCGGGCGCGCCAACTGCACCTCGTCTGTCTCGATCAGGATCATCTCGCCCTTGACGCCGCGAAGCTCGCTCTGCTCGTCGCGGGCGCCAAGGCCGCGGCAGTCGATCACGATGCCGTCGAGATCCCCGGCTGCGACGTCGCTGGAGAACTTGATGGTGCCGCCGGCGGCGCGGATGCGATCGTGCAACCGCGGCAGCACGCGGCGCGGCTCGACATGGCCCTCGGCCGGGAAGAAAAGCGCGTCGCGGAAGCGGCCCTCCAGCGATGGTTCGAGCGCGGCGAGGCCTGCGGCATCGAGCCGGCGGTGGTCCTCGGTCATGCGCGCAAAACGCTCGAAATCGTTGCGTTCGCGCGGATGGGCGACGACCAGCGAGCCGTTGAATGGGGTGTCGGGCAGCTCGCGCCGCCAGAGGTCGAGCGAGCGCAGCCCCAGGCGGCTGATGATGGGTTCGGCGACCTCGGCCTCGCAATAGGGCGCGAGCATGCCGCCGGCCCAATGGCTGGTGGCGTCCGTCATCGCCTCGTCACCGCGCTCGTGCAAGGTCACGGCATGGCCGGCCTGCGCGAACAGCAGGGCTTGCCAGGCTCCGGCGATGCCTGCGCCGATGATGGATACCGGTGAATCCGGTCGCTTGGTCGTTTGCAACATCCCTGTCCCTTCGCCGGCATGACCCGGATCAGGTTCAAAGGGTCACCGCGGTCCTGGGCGGTATTGCCCATTTAGCGGTATCTCAGCTCCTCCTCGGAGCACCCCTCGGAACGGCTCTAATGTATGCCACGGAGGCGGGGTGGTCAACGCGTGTTGCGGGAACCCTCATGCCCGGACGCAGCGCATCACGCAGTGCTGCGCTGCTGAGCCGGGGCCCATGCTGATGCAGGGATGCTGGTCCCGGCTCTGCGCAGCAACGCTACGCGCTGCAGCGCGTCCGGGACACGAGCGGCTATTGCGAGGCCTGCGCCCGCGCATTGCGGACGCGCTGGGCCAGCTTCCTGTGCGGAGTGGCGCCGAACATCGGCTGCGGGTTGCCGTTGGGCTCGAGCCAGGGTTGGCCCATATTGCCCATATTGGTATCGCCCATATTGGCGATTTGCACGGCCTGCTGCCGCTGGCGCTTGGCGGCGTAGTAATAGCCGCCGGCGAAATAACGCACGGCCCGGGCATGGTCGCCATTGGCGGCGCGATAGGCGCCGGCGAGGTATTTCACGGCATAAGTGAGGTTGGTGTTGGGATCGCGCAGGCCGGCGGCGTCGCCGGTGTAGCCGACCCCGCGGGCGGTCGCGAGCTTGATCTGCATCAGCCCGATGGTGCCGCCGCGGCCGACGAGGTGCGGCTGGTAGCGGCTCTCGCGCATGATCACGCGATGCACCAGCGCTTCCGGCACGCCGTTGGCGCGAGCATGGGCCGCGACCATTTCGGCATATTCGGCTTCACCCGCGATTGCGGCCTGCGGCAATGTCAATCCGGCCGCGAGCAGCGCGGCAATGCATAAAATTTTCATCAGATATTCCTGAGGTCCCCTAGAGTGACCTGCGCCCAGCCGCCGTTAGGCCTTCCGAACGCGGCGATGATGTGACCAAACGCCGCCATCGCCCGATTTTGCGGTGCCGAGCCGCGGTTACGACTCAAAGCTGGCGCAAGAGAGCTTCGGGGACGGACGATCCCCGCTCGCGGCAGCACGCCTGTCTATTCGCGCGTGCCAGCGAAAGCGAGTAAGAAGACGCTGCAAATCGGGAGAGGTGCCATGACAAAAGCAAACCTCGGCGACATCCCCAGACAGAACCCCTGTGCCCAATGCGGCACGCCGATTCCAAAGCCTGACTGGATCGAGCCGGGCGAGGGGCGCGTCTCCTATCTCTGGAATTGCCACGCCTGCAATTATCGCTTCGAGGCCGTGGCCATCTTCGACGAGACCGCGATCGAGCACCCGCCGCTCGCGGCGTGAGTCAGGCGGCGAGCCGCGGCTGCTGCCAGAGCGGCAATTGCATCCGTACGATCAGTCCATGTGGGTTGCGGTCGAGCAGCGACAGCTCGCCGCCATGGGCGAGCGCGATGGCGCGCGCGATCGACAGGCCGAGCCCGAAGCCGGTGGATTCGTCCATGGTGCGCGCATCGTCGCCGCGCACGAACGGCTCCAGCATCTCCTGCTTTCGGGCATCCGAAATGCCGGGGCCGTCGTCCTCGACGTCGATGACGAGCGTGGTGCCCGAGATGTCGAGGCGGATCGTCACCTCGGCGCCGAAGCGCACCGCGTTCTCGACCAGGTTGGTGACGCCGCGATGCAGATCGTCGGGCCGCGCGGCGGCGGTCGCGGACGCCGGCCCGTCATAATGCACGACATGACCCATGTCGCCGAACTGGTCGGCGACGAGCTGAAGCGTGCTGGCGATGTCGACCAGCGTGACCGCCTCGACCTTGCGGTCGTTGCGCAGCAGCGACAGCACCGATTCCAGCATCGCGCGCATCTGGTCGAGGTCCATCAGCATGCGCTTGCGGTTGCCCTCGTCCTCGATGAATTCGGCGCGCAGGCGCAGCCGCGTGATCGGCGTGCGCAGATCGTGGCTGATCGCGGCCAGCATCCGGGTGCGATCCGACATCAGCCGGGCGATCCGCTCGTGCATGCGGTTGAGCGCGCGCGCTACCGAGCGGATCTCTTCCGGGCCGCGCTCCGGCAGCGGCTCCGCCTCGCCGTCGACGCTGAAATTCTCGGCGGCCTTGGCGAAAGACGATAGCGGTGCTGCCAGCGCGCGCGCCGCCCACAGGCCGAGCACGCTGACGCAGATGAAGGCGGTCATCAGCGCCGTCAGCCAGGGGCCGCCCCAGAACCACGGGCGCGGGCCGCCCTCGACATGTCCGGCGATCACGGTGCCGTCGGGCAACTCGACGCCGACGCGGGATGCTGTGCCGCCCGAGGTCAGCTGGACCGCCCTGTAGCCGCGTCCGAGATGACGGCGCATCCCGCGCAGATGCTGATTGTCGCTCTCTGCGACGTTTGCGGTGCCAGGCGCGAGCATTTCGATGCCGAGCTTGGGGAAGGCGCGCGCGAGATCGGCGACGAGGCGCGGACGCTCGCCGGCCTCGGCCGAGCCGAGCAGCAGCGCGGCATCGGTCAGCTGATGCGCTCCGTCCGGCGGCGTGTCGGGGCGGTCGGGCCGGCTGATCAGGAAGGCGGTGGTGACGACGAGATGGAGCGCGACGGTCGAAGCCAGCACCAGCGCGGCGATCTGCCCGCCGATCCCCTTGAGGTGGAAGAATCCGAACGGCTTCATCGTTGGCGTCCCCTTCAACTGCTCAGGGGCGCCGCAACCGCTTCAATGCTCGCTGCTTGAGTGCCTTGAGGACTCGCCACCTGCGTTCGTGGCGTGAACAGATAGCCGCCGGAGCGCACCGTCTTGATGAGAGTGGGATCGGTTGGATTGGGCTCGATCTTGCGGCGGATGCGGCTGACCAGTACGTCGATGGAGCGTTCGAACGAACCGGTGCTGCGCCCTTGCGTGAGGTCGAGCAGGCTGTCGCGCGACAGCACGCGGCCGGGCCGTTCGCAGAACGTGCGCAAGAGATCGAATTCGGCGCTGGTCACCGCGACGCGCGCGCCTTCGGGATTGCGCAATTCGCGCAGGCGCAGGTCGATGTGCCAGCCCTCGAAGGTGAGCGTGGAGGCGCCTTCGATCGCGCTCGCCGCCTGGGCCGCGGCCTGGCGGCGCAGCACCGCGTTGATGCGGGCGAGCAGCTCGCGCGGGTTGAACGGTTTCGGCAGATAGTCGTCCGCGCCCATCTCCAGGCCGACGATGCGGTCGACGTCCTCGCCGCGCGCGGTCAGCATGATGATCGGCGTCTGCGCCTCGGCACGCACCTTGCGGCACAGGCTGAGGCCGTCCTCGCCCGGCAGCATGACATCGAGGATGATGAGGTCGACGCGGTGATCGGCCATGGCGCGCGACATCTCGCGGCCGTCGCTCACGGCGGTGACGTTGCAGGCGTTGTTGCGCAGGTACTTCGCAATCAACGTCCGGGTTTCGCGGTCGTCTTCGACGACCAGGATGTTGGGATTGGGAACGGCCATGCGCTTTGTTTGTCCAGGATTCGGGCCAAATGGCGAAGATTTTTGTTTCGGATTGTTTCTGCCGGGCTTCCCGCAACAGGCGGCAATCGCGCCGTCGCGAAGCGGCAAGGTCTCGTTAAGGCCGTTAACCATAGCGTGGCGTGGTCCGCGACGAAACCCCGCAAAATCCACGGAGCCATCATGACCTCGATTTCGGCGGCCTCCGCCAACAACCACCCCTCGCCGCTGCAGCGGCTGCAGCAGGAATTGCAATCGGAAGTGTCCGCCGGCACGATCTCGTCGTCGGACCAGTCAGCGCTCTCCACGGCGCTGACCGACATCGACACGGCACTCCAGCAGAGCCGCTCGAGCGACCAGTCGAGCGGCACGCGTCCCTCCAAGGAGGACATGAAGTCGAAGATCGACGACCTCATCTCGAACGAGGTGTCGAACGGCACGCTGACCTCGGACCAGGCCGAAGCGCTCAAGGGCGTGTTTCAGTCCGCCTTCGCGAGCGGTCCGGGCGGGCCGGGTGGCGCCGCCGGTGCAGGC
Source organism: Bradyrhizobium sp. WSM2793 (assembly GCF_000379585.1). Taxonomy (NCBI): domain Bacteria; kingdom Pseudomonadati; phylum Pseudomonadota; class Alphaproteobacteria; order Hyphomicrobiales; family Nitrobacteraceae; genus Bradyrhizobium; species Bradyrhizobium sp. WSM2793. The sequence continues at coordinate 280,339 of NZ_KB902780.1, forward strand.
GGACCTCCGCCCGGTCCGCCGCCGGACGACAGCGCTTCGGATTCGGCGTCGTCTGCGGACTCGACCAGCAGCACGTCGACCGATGCCTCCACGGCCGAGATTCTCCAGCAGTTCCTGCAGGCGCTGCAGCAGTCGCAATCATCGAGCTCGTCCTACGGCGCCAACGGCAGCTCGTCCGGCAATTCCGACCTCTCCGCGCTTCTGATCGACTACAAGAGCTGACCCTGAGCGACGCGGGTCGGCGCGAGTCCTCGCCACGATCGTGCTTCACCCAGGGCGCATGATCGTCGGCGGGGAACCGTGCGCCGCAAAATGTTCCTGGGTGACGCAGGAACAGTCCCTGCGAGGTTTCCGCACTCGCGCATCGCGCGACGAAATTGCGGCGCGCACGGAACTGCGTGTGATCAGCGCTGTTTTCTCCACACGAGTTTTTTCTGTGAAGGAGAGGACAACATGCTGACGAAATCCATCGCCGCCGGCCTCGCCGGCACCGCACTGCTTGCGACCGTTGCGTTCGCGCAATCGCCGACCGCCACCACCGACAAGGCGCCGACCGCGGCAACCGCGACGACGGCCACCACGACCGCTTCCGGCGAGTGGCGTACGTCGAAGATGTCGGGCCTGAAGGTCTATAACGAGGCCAACGAAAACATCGGCTCGATCAACGAGCTGCTGATGGACAAGAGCGGCAACGTCAAGATTGCCGTGATCGGCGTCGGCGGCTTCCTCGGCATGGGCGAGCATCTGGTCGCCGTGCCCTATGAGAAATTGAAGTTCGTCAACGAGGCCGTCGCCTATACCGGCACCGGCACGAACCCGGGCGCCAAGCCCGCCGCATCGACCACGACAGGCGCTGCGACCGGCACCGACAGGCCGGCTGCGACCACGACGTCGTCCACCTCGAAGTGGTATCCGGACCACGCCGTGTTCAATGCCAGCAAGGACGAGCTGAAGAACATGCCGGAGTTCAAGTACGCGGAGTAATGCAGCCCGCGTAACTTCCTAAACGAAGCGCGCCTGGTTTTCGCCGGGCGCGCTGTCGTGTCTATTTCTTACCTCGTCCCGCTAGCGGGGCGAGGGAGACGGCTCTCAGTGCGTCACCAGCGGGCAGCCGCCCTTGTCGAGCGGGCGGAAGGCCTCGTCGCCGGGCACGGTGGCGATCAGCTTGTAGAGGTCCCACTCTCCCTTGGATTCCTCGGGCTTCTTGACCTCGAACAGATACATGTCGTGGACCATGCGGCCGTCGATGCGGATCTTGCCGCCTCTTGCGAAGAAGTCGTTGACCGGCGTCCTGCGCATCTGCTCCATCACCTTCGGCGCCTCGTCGCTCTTGATGGCGTCGATCGCCTTCAGATAGTGCATGGTCGCCGAGTAGAGCCCGGCCTGGATCATGGTCGGCATGTGGCCGACCTTCTCGTTGAAGCGCTTGGAGAAGGCGCGGGTCTCCTCGTTCATGTCCCAGTAGAAAGCGTCGGTGACGATCAGGCCTTGGGTTGCCTTGATGCCGAGCGAATGCGAGTCGGTGATCTCCTGCAGGAGCGCGATCATCTTCTGGCCGCCCTGGGTCAGGCCGAACTCGGACGCCTGCTTCAACGCGTTGGTGGTGTCGCCGCCGGCATTGGCCAGCGCGACCACCTTGGCCTTGGAGGCCTGGGCCTGGAGCAGGAACGAGGAGAAATCCGACGAATTGAGCGGATGGCGGACTTCGCCGAGCACCTTGCCGCCGCTCTCCTTGACGACGTTGGCGGCGTCGCGCTGCAGCGCCATGCCGAAGGCGTAGTCGGCGGTGACGAAGAACCAGCTATCCTCGCCGCGCTTGACCATCGCCTTGCCGGCGACGTTCGACAGCGCATAGGTGTCGTAGGTCCAGTGCACGGTGTTGGGCGAGCAGGCGGTGCCGGTGATGTCGGACGAGCCGCCGCCGGAATTGATGTTGATCCTGTTCTTCTCGCGCGTCAGCGCCGAGACCGGCAGCGCCACCGATGACGTCGGCACGTCGAAGATCGCGTCGACCTTGTCATTGTCGTACCAGTTGCGGGCGATGTTGACGCCGACGTCGGGCTTGTTCTGGTGGTCGGCGGCGACCACCTGCACGGGCTTGCCCGCGACCTTCGCGCCGTAATCGACGACCGCCATCTCGACGGCGGCGAGCGAGCCCTTGCCGGTCGCGTCCGCATAGAGGCTGGACATGTCCGTGAGCACGCCGATCTTGACGACATCGTCGGAAATCTGCGCCTGCGCCGCGCCGGACGTAGCGGCGAGGGCGAAACCGGCCGCGACGGCGGCGATGAGTTTTTGCATGGTTGTTCTTCTCCCTGTGTTGTTGTTTGGGCTTTGTTGCGGGGATTGTTCTAGCGACAATCGACCGCGGCAGCTAAGCGATGCGCGCCATAGCGGAATGCAAAAAGAGAAGGGGCGGGCGTGTTCCCTTCGCCTCTCCCCGCAACTGATGAGGCTCGGCAGGATCAGCGAGCTCAGGATCGTAGGGTGGGCAAAGGCGCACTTGCGCCGTGCCCACCATCTCAGCATGATCGAGGGACATGGTGGGCACGCTTCCGCCTTCGCTCCTCGAGCTACGGCGGACAAGTCGCTTTGCCCACCCTACGATACTGCCGTCGTCCTTGCGAAGACTTCCCCTCACCCTGCAATCGTGGAGAAGGAAGAGCGCTCAGCCGCCGGCCTTGAGCCGTTCATTGCGGCGGCGCAGGCCTTCGAGGGTGGCGAGGAGGATCACCGAGACCGCCGTCAGGATCACCGCCGCTGCCGTAATCGTCGGGCTGATGTTCTCGCGGATGCCGCTGAACATTTCGCGCGGCAGGGTGCGTTGCTCGGGACCTGCCATGAACAGCACGATCACCACCTCGTCGAAGCTGGTCGCGAAGGCGAACAATGCGCCCGAAGCGAGGCCGGGCAGGATCAGCGGCAGGATCACACGGCGAAACGCCTCTAGCGGCGAGGCGCCGAGCGAGGCGGCGGCGCGTGCCAAATTGGTGTCGAAGCTCTGCAGCGTCGCGCCGACCGTGATCACCACGAAGGGCGTCGCCAGCGCGGTGTGGGCTAGGATCAAGCCGAGATAGCTGCCGGTCAGTCCGATCGGCGCGAAGAAGAAATACAGGCCGACCGCGGTGATGACGCCGGGCACGACGACCGGCGACAGCACGAAAGCCAGCACGAGCGGCTTGAACCGGCTCTTCCACTGCGCCAGGCCGAGCGCCGCGAGCGTACCGAGCACCATGGACAGCAGCGTCGAGGCGACGCCAATGATCATGCTGTTCTTCAGCGAATTCATCCAGCGCGGCGAGCTGATGAAGTCGTCGTACCAGCGCAACGACAGGCCCGGAAGCGGATAGGTCAGGTACGAGCCCGAACTGAAGGACAGCGGCATGATCGCCAGGATCGGCGCGATCAGGAAGATGAACACCAGCGCGGAGACAATGACGGTTGCGGTCCACGCAATGCGCTGGCTCGGCGTGCGGAGGGAAGCATTGTCGCTCAATTCTTCATGCCTCCCGTGACCTGCTGGCCCTGCACCAGCTTGCCGTAGACCAGTGCCAGCAGAATGGTGGCGAGCAGCAGCACCGCACCGAGCGCCGAAGCAAGACCCCAATTGGCCGTTTCGGTGGTGTAGAGCGCGATGAAGTAGCTGATCATCTGATCGGCGGCGCCGCCGACGAGCGCAGGTGTGATGTAGTAGCCGAGCGCGAGGATGAAGACGAGCAGGCTTCCTGCGCCGATGCCGGGCAGCGTCTGCGGCAGGTAGATCCTCAAGAAAGCGGTGAACGGCGGCGCGCCGAGCGAGGCGGCGGCACGCATGTAAGCAGGCGAGATCGCCTTCATGTTGCTGTACAGCGGCAGGATCATGAAGGGCAGGAGTACGTGGGTCATCGCCACGCAGACGCCGAAGCGGTTGTAGATCAGGCGCAACGGCTCGTCGATGATGCCGAGCCAGTGCAGGCTGTCGTTCACGACGCCCTTGCTTTGCAACAGCACGATCCAGGCGCAGGTGCGAACCAGGAGCGACGTCCAGAACGGCAGCAGCACGAAGATCATCAGCAGGTTCGATCGTCCCGGCGGCAGTGTCGCCAGGAGGTAGGCGACCGGGAAGCCGAGGATCAGGCAGAGCGCGGTGACGCTGAGGCTGATGATGAAGGTGCGGGTGAACAGGCTGCGATAGATGGCCTGGTCCGGCGGGGCCGCGACGATCGCGCCGTCGACGTTCCTGACCAGGTCGAGCGCCGCCAGCAGGTAGAAGCCCGTGATGGGGCCGCTGGCGTCCCTGATGGTCGTCCAGGTGGCGCGTTCGCGCCAGGCCGGATTGATCTTGCCGAGCGTCTCCTTGGCCGAGCCTGGCTCCGGCATCGTCTTCAAATTGCGTGCCGTGCTGGTCAGGATCGTGCGAAAACCGTTGAGTGCGTAATTCAGCCGCTTCGCCGCAATCGCGATGGTGCCAGAGGCGCGCGCCGCCACGATGTCGCTTGCCAGCGCAGCGTACGCCTTTTCGTCCGGCAGGTCCTTGCCGTCCCAATCGGCGAGAGCCGCGGCGGTGTGAGGCAGAACCTGACGCACCTCCCTGTCATCGACCGCGCGCCACAGCATGCCGGCGATCGGGCCTGCGAAGGTGAAGAGCAGAAAGACGAGAAGCGGCAGGACCAGCGCCAATGCCTTGACCTGGCGTGTCCGCTCCGCGCGCCTCAATCGGCGCTTGAGCGGCACCTCGGTCGACGCATTGCCGCCGGTCAAGAGCGCATCCGTCATGGGGCGAGCTTCGCGGCGCGCGTTATTTCGCGGCCCATTTATTGAAGCGCTCGGTCAGGCGGTCGATGTTCTCGAGCCAGAATCCGACGTTGATCTCGACCGCGTTCTTGATGTTGTCAGGCGCCGTCGGCAGGTCCTTCAGAACGGCGGGCTGCAGCTTGCCGGCGGCGTCCTTGTTCGAGGTGCCGTAGGCAATGTTCTCGGAAAGCTTGGACTGGTTCTCCGCCTTGCCGACGAAATCCAGGAATTTGTAGGCCGCGTCCTTGTTCGGGCTGCCCTTCAGGATCACCCAGCTGTCGAGGGTGAACAGCGCGCCGTCCCAGACCATGCCGAAGTTCTTCTTCTCGTTCTTGTTCGCGGTATCGATGCGGCCATTGTAGACCGAGGTCATCGCGACTTCGCCAGAGGCGAGCAGCTGCGGCGGCTGGGCGCCGGCCTTCCACCAGACGAGGTCGCTCTTGATGGTGTCGAGCTTCTTGAACGCGCGGTCGACGCCCTCGTCGGTCGCCAGCACCTTGTAGACGTCCTTCGGCGCGACGCCGTCGGCCATCAGCGCGATCTCCAGCGTGGTCTTCGGGCCCTGACGCAGGGCGCGCTTGCCGGGAATCTTCTTGGTGTCGAAGAAGTCGGCCCAGCCCTTCGGAGCCTCCTTCAGCTTGTCCTTGTCGTAGCCGAGCACAAAGTCATAGAGGATGGCGCCGACGCCGCAGGGATTGACCGACGGCGGGATATAGGCGGCCTCGCCGCCGATCTTGGAATAGTCCATCTTCTCGAACAGGCCTTCCTCGCAGCCGACCGCGAGCTCGTCGCTCTCGACCTGGACGACATCCCAGGTGGCGGCGCCGCCCTGCACCTTGGCGCGCAACACGCCGACGCCGCCGTCCCAGGACTCGTCATTCATGGCAATTCCGGCCGCCTTCTTGAACGGTTCGAAATAGACCTTCTTCTGGGCATCCTGATACGCGCCGCCCCACGACACGACGGTGAGATCACGCGCTTGCCCGACCGTGGCCAGCGCGGCGCTGGCGGTGAAGGCCGCGGCGAAACCCAGAGCAATCTTGCCAATCTTGCGCTTCAGCATGGTCATTGTTCCTTCTTCATGTGCGTTGCATTGAGTTCGATCGCTGGATCAGACGGGATCGAGGGCGAGGCAGTCCTCGGGGCGAAAGGTGACGACCACGTTTGCACCATGTGTCAGGCTGTCATGCGCGCCCGGCTGAAGCTTGACCATGAACTCGGCATTCCCCGAGACATCGAGCACGGCCAGCGCGTGGTCGCCGAGATAGATGGTGTTCTGCACCTTGGCCGGCAGCCGGTTCGGTCCGTCACTGGAGGTGCCCTCCGGGATAATGGTGATCCGCTCCGGCCGCACCGACAGCGAGGTCGATGCGCCCGCGCCTGATACATTGACCGCCCGTGCGCTGACAGTGCCGCCGCCAGCCAGCGCGACGCGGCAATAATCCTTGTCGACCGTCTCGACGGTGCCGGCCAGCACATTGTTCTCGCCGATGAAATGGGCGACGAAGCTATTCACCGGGTGCTCGTACAGCGCGTCGGGCTTGTCGATCTGCTGCACGATGCCGTCATTGAACACGGCGATGCGGTCCGACATGGTGAGCGCTTCACTCTGATCGTGGGTGACGTAAACGACGGTGATGCCCATCGTCTCGTGCAGTTGCTTGATCTCAAGCTGCATCTGCTCCCGCAGGCGCTTGTCCAGCGCCCCTAGCGGCTCGTCCATCAGCACCAGTTGCGGATTGAAGACCAACGCGCGGGCCAATGCCACGCGCTGCTGCTGGCCGCCGGACAGCTGTCCGGGCCGTCGGTGCGCCAGGGTTTCCATCTTGATCATGCGTAACGCCGACCCGACGCGCTCCTCCACGTCCGCCTTGTTCGTCTTGCGAACGGAGAGCGGGAAGGCGATATTCTCCGCGATCGTCAGGTGTGGAAACAAGGCATAGTTCTGGAACACCATGCCGATGTCGCGTTTGTGCGGCGGCATGTTCTTGATGGGCCGGCCTGAGAGGTAGATCTCGCCATGGGTCGGAACCTCGAAGCCGGCCAGCATCATCAGCGTGGTCGTCTTGCCCGAGCCCGACGGGCCAAGCAACGTGATGAACTCGCCCTTTCTGATGTCGAGGTCGAGGTTCTTCACCACGAGATGCTCGCCATCATAGGTCTTCTGAATGCCGGAGAAGCGCACCAGTGCCGGCGCAGGCGTGACCATGCCGGCTTCCATCTTGTCCCTCGCGTTACCCAATACAGTGCTGTCAGCACCTCATTCGAGGTTGCGAGGAACAGCTTAGCACCCTCCGATCAGAATGCCAGCGGCGCAACCAAGAGGCGCCCAGATACGGCGAGCGAAGGCGAGCTACATCCCCGACAGCTTCGTCACCGACACATTCAGCGTGCCGCCGGCTTCCGCGACCACGCGCAGCGTCTTGGAATCGAAGGCGATGTCGGCCAGCGTCAGGCTGTCGATCTTGGCGTCGACCTTGACACCATCCTCGCTTTTCTGGAAGTCGGCGATGACGCCAGCGATCTTCTCGCGCGCGTTCGCCGCAATCGGCTTCAGGTCAAGTGTCGCCCTCTGCAGCAACGCCTGTTGCATCTGCGGCACCACCGCGCGCGCCGCGGCACCCAAGAGGCCAAAAGCGGCTTCCGACTCCACCGCGAGCTGGATGTCGGTGAGCCGCAGCGTCTGCTGGGCCTGATCGAGCACCGGCCGGCCCCAGATGTGCACGGTCGCCTCGGCGCCGAGACCGAGCCAGCTCTTCTTTTCCTTGGCGCGGACCAAAAGCGAGATCAGCAGGCGCTCGCCCGACGGGACCACGTTGACGCTCTTGACGGTGACGTCGACCGGGCCGGAGCCGTCCTCGGGATAGGTGTGGCCGACCATCTGCGCGGCGATCAGCTTGTTGATCTCGGTGAAGGGCACGTCGATGGGCACGCCGATGTTCACGCCGGTGCCGGTCGGCGGCACGATCGAGATCTTGTCGGGGAACGGGCAGTCCGGCTTGGTCTGCGTCGACGTCACGCGCGTCTCCGCTTCCAGGCCCATCAGCAGCGTCACGGCCTGGGCATCGACCCTCGGCTGCGCGGCAATGGCGCGGATCGGCTTCATCTCCAGCCAGAGCGGCGGAAGCGCGGTCGAGCCCGAGCCCTGCAGCGGGATCGAGCGGCAGGCCTTGGCCCATTGCAGCTTCGCATTCTCGCGCAGCGAGGGATCGTTGCGGATGCGTTCGGAGACGATGTTGATCTGCTCGCCGACATTCTTGTCGATCAGCGGCTTGACCTGCGCCGGCACGTTGACCTTGGCGCCGGCGACGTTGAGATTGGTATCGCCGAGATTGACCTGGGCGCCGAGATTGGGCTCGAGATGCCAGTTGGCCGCAAGCTTCGGGCGCGAGGTGACGACCACGTTGCCCTTGATCTCGGCGCTGGCGTTCAAATTCTTGATGTTGACCGCGCCGATCCGTTTCGCTGCGTCACCACCAAGCACGCTGCCGAGCGCGTCGCCGAGCGCGCCTGTGGCCTTCGAGGACAGCGAGCCCGTCACGTTCAGCTTGCCGCTTAGCGGTGTCGAGATCGTCAGCACGTCCTTGTCGCCGGCAGTCGCCATCGGCCCGCGCACGGCAGTCCAGCCGATGTCGGCGTTCTCCAGGATCTGCGAGATCGGGTTGTCGGCCTTTCCTGCGAAATTGCGCGGGGCGGCCTTCTCGGCCTGGTCGCGGATCGCCGACAGCGCGATGGCGACCGGTGCTACCACGATCGAGCTCTTCGCGACCGGCGGCAACGGCGGCAGCTGCGCCACCGGCGGCGCGGAATTCGTCGCGCGCGGCGACAGCCAGTCCATGGCCTTCAAGCTGATGAAGAACGACGCCGCGAGCACTACGGCGGCGATCGTGATGGTCTTCAAGTTTAACGTCAGTCGCATCAATCCCCCAGGCCGCCCCGGGGCAGAAGTCTACAGGGCAGGCGAGAAGGGCGCTAGAGCGCACCGATGGGGTGGAATTGGGGCGAATGGGTTAACGGCAGCGACCGCATCGCTGCCGTGCATTCAGGTCATCGTCGGGGGCTAGCCGCGCCGGGGACGGCGGACCGCTCTCACATTGCCGTTAGGGCCACCGCCGCAGAAGAAGCGGTCGCCGCCGTCGGACTCCAACCCTGACACCATCGTCCCGGCAGGCAGGTCGAGCTGCTCGAGCACCTTGCCTGTGGCGGGATCGATCCGCCTGATATCGCTATCCTCGCCCTCCCAGGTGCCGTGCCAGAGCTCGCCGTCGACCCAGGTCACCCCGGTGACGAAGCGCTTGCTTTCGATGGTGCGAAGGACCTTGCCCGTGTCCGGATCGACCTGATGGATCTTGCGCTCGCGATATTGTCCGACCCACAGCGAGCCCTCGGCCCAGGCCAGGCCGGAATCGCCACCGCCGCCGGGCGCCGGAATGCTGGTGAGCACCTTGCCCGAGGCCGCATCGATTTTCTGGATGCGATCCTCGGCGATCTGGAACAGGTGCCTTCCGTCGAACGCCGTTCCCGCATGCGCGGCGACATCGAGGGAGCGCGCGACCTTGCCGCTATCAGGATCGACTGCATTCAGCTTGTCGCCGGATGCGAACCAGACATGGCTGCCATCATAGGTGACGCCGTGCACGGCCTCAACGCCCTCAAACGGCCCGTACTCCCTGACGATTTCGGCGGCTGAACGCTTCATGTCTCGCTCCCTGTGATGTGCTCCTACCTTACGTCTTCAGCAGCGGCGTGGGGAGTAACAAGCCTGTCGGGAAACCCGGGACGGGCGGCGTCATCCAGCGCCGCGCCCGCCCATGTCCGAACGACTGCACCTTGTTCGACCGCGCCAGCTCGTCGAGCGCGCGCTGCACCGTGCGCGCACTGGTTCCCAGCGCTAATGCGAGCGCAGAGCTCGACCACGGCTCGCCATCGGAGAGGAAGGCGAGGACAGCGGCGTGCTTCTCCTCGACGGGCCGCGCCAGCACCATGACCTGCCGCGTCTTGCGAGGCGTCAGTGCAAAACCCTGCTTCGTCGCAGTCACATCGGCCACAGGCTTGAGCTTGACGCGGAGGCGGCCGATCTCCACGCGCAAGCGCGCGCGATGCGATTCATCGACATGCCTGGCGCCGAACGCCCCGGTGATGAGCTTTTCTCGCGAGACGTCCGCGGGCCAGGCCTGCGCCAGGAGGCGGACGAGCGCGAACAGCACCGGGCGAGTCCCGAACAATAGGATCGCGCCTCGCCTGCGCACCGAATGATGGAACGTGTCCACGACCAGCGCGTCCGAGGTCGCGAGCTCCTCGACCTGCTCCAGCAGCAACGGACGTTCGTTGCCATCCGTGATCAGGCGTGCTGCGGGCGTATCGAGCACGCGGTTCGTGCTCTCGACCTCGGCTGTCAGCCCAGGGATGCCCGCCAGGCTCGCTGCGTGGGCCGCCCGGGCAAGCGCCGCGCGCGCGTCTTTGGTTCTGAGCCGCCGTATTGCGATGCCGGCGACCACGAGCTCGCGGACGACCTGCGGGGCAGGCGGAAGCGGAGAGGTGCCGAGCTCGGCGAGGACACGCTCGGCGTCGTCGAGCCGTCCGACGAGAAGAAGACGGCGTGCCTCGATGTGGCCCGCATGCGTGGCATTGGCGACATCGCCGTGCTTTTCGAGCGTCGTCCGTGCCGCCGCGAGCGTCTTCGCCGGCCAGCTCAGATCGCGCGAGACCAGCGCAATCTCTGCTTCGGCCACCACGCATCTGGCGCGCGCCACCGCCTCGCGCGGACCGAACGCGCGCGCCGCGCTTCGCAGCAGCGTCTTCGCCTTCGCGAGATCGCCGAGCTGCGCCATCGCGATGCCGCGCAGCGCCAGCGACGGCGCATCGTTGCGCAGCGCGACGCGGTTCAGAGCGCCGAGCGGATCGCCGGCCTCGAGCGCGCGCGCGGCGGCGGTGATCAGCGACTCCATGTCAATCCCGCCACACTTGTTACTCCCACCGCGCAACCGCGAGGTGCCAGAATTCGTTGACGGCCGACAAGGTGCGGTGAAGGGCGAGCGGTTCCGCGAGACGCGGAGTGATCACCCAGGCAAGACGTCAAGCAAGAGATTCGGAGAGTCATGATGACATTAGCCCAAAACGAACGGAACAACGGACAGGCAGGCATGCAAACACCGCCGGTGGTGTCGCCGCAGGACTGGGAGGCCGCCCGTCAGCAACTGCTCGTGAAGGAAAAGGCGCATACCCGTGCCCGCGACGCCCTGGCCGCCGAGCGCCGGCGCATGCCGTGGATGGAAGTGAGCAAAACCTATGCGTTCGAGGGGCCCGGCGGCAAGGTCAGCCTGCTCGACCTGTTCCAGGGCCGGCGGCAGCTGATCGTCTACCGTGCCTTCTTCGAGCCCGGCGTGTTCGGCTGGCCCGATCACGCCTGCCGCGGCTGCTCCATGGTGGCGGACCAGGTCGCCCACGTCGCGCACCTCAACGCCCGCGATACCACGCTGGTGTTCGCCTCGCGCGCGCCGCAGGCCGACATCATCAGGCTGAAGCAGCGGATGGGCTGGACCATGCCGTGGGTCACCGTTACCGACAGCTTTGACGCCGATTTCGGCGTCGACGAATGGCATGGCACGAACGTGTTCTACCGCGACGGCAACCGCATCCTCCGCACCTATTTCGTCAAGAGCCGCGGCGACGAGCAGATGGGCGGCACCTGGAATTATCTCGACATCACGCCGCTCGGCCGCCAGGAGGTCTGGGAGGATTCGCCGAAGGGCTATCCGCAGACGCCGACCTACAAATGGTGGAACTGGCACGACAGCTACACCGAAGGCGCGGCGCCCGACAAAAAATGGGTCGAGATCTCCGACGCCGGCGAGAAGGCCTTTCGCGACGAGGCCGCGGAAGGACGTGACTAGTCCGCTCAACGCAACGGCCGGCGCCGGTCGCGATGGCGTGGTGGCTGCGCGCCATCTCGCCAAGTGGCTGGCCTTGGCGGCGACGCCAGCCTTCGCGATCATGGCCGTGCTGACGGCCATGATCGGGGGTGGGCCAGACATGCTGTGCGGCGCCGGGCAGGGATCTGTGCTCGGCGGCATGGTGCCGATGTATCTCTTGATGAGCGCGTTTCACTCGGCGGCGTGGCTGAGGTTGATTGCGGAGCGGCGGATTCGTTAGGGCGTCCCGCCTGCCTGCAAATAAGCAACGATCTTCCCCGCTTCCTCCGCCGAGATGCCGCCATAGGGCTGCATCTTGTTGCCGGAAACGACCTCGTCCGGCTTGACCATGAAGCGCGCGAGCTTGTCCTGGTCCCAGACGAAGCCGGCATCCTTCATCGCAGAGGAATAATTATAGTCCGGGAGCGCGCCGGCCTTGCGTCCCAGAATCTTGTTGAGGTTGGGGCCGAGACGGTTGTCGCCTTCCTTCACGGAATGGCAGGTGCGGCAGGAATTGTTGAAGGCTTGGTGGGCTGCCTCGTTGCCCGCAGGCTGCTGCGCGAGCGAGGGGGTCGAGAGAAGCAGAGTCACTGCTCCGGCGGCCGCAATCGTGCGCAGCGATGAACTTCGTGACGTCTGCAGGCGTGATTGCATTTGCGCCTCCATCGGGGACCCGCGCCGCAGCAAGCGCGCGCCGGAATGTCGAGGGCAAACGAAAGCGGCCCCGGGGATGTTCCGGGGCCGTTTGCGTCACAATGTCCTGTCAGTTCAGCGCGTCGCGGTTCCGAGCTCCGCTCTCCGTTCCGTCATCGGCAGCACAATCACCTTGGTGCCGACGTTGACGCGGGAATAGAGGTCGGAAACGTCATCATTGGTCAGGCGAATGCAGCCGGAGGAGACGCGCTTGCCGATGGTGTCGGGGGCGTTGGTGCCGTGGATGCGATAGATCGTGCCGCCGAGATACATGGCGCGGGCGCCAAGCGGGTTGCCGGGGCCACCGGCCATGTGGCGCGGCAGATAGGGCTGGCGGGCGATCATTTCCGGCGGCGGAGTCCAGGCCGGCCACTCGGCCTTTCTGGTGACGGACTGCGTGCCCGACCAGGTGAAGCCATCGCGGCCGACGCCGATGCCGTAGCGCAGCGCCTGGCCGTTGCCGAGCACGTAATAGAGATAGGTGTTGGGCGTATCGATGATGATGGTGCCCGGGGCCTCACGCGTCGCGTAGGACACGGTCTGGCGACGGAAGCGTGCCGGCATCTCCACGGCATCCTGATCTTCGGACGGCTCGGTCTGATAGGTCGGCGCCTGGTAGGGCTGATAGGGCTGGATCGGCTGCGGCGCGGCGAACGGCGGCAGCGGCTGGAAGAAGGGGAAGAGCTGCACCGGCGCGGCCTTGGCTGCGCCTGCGAATGCGATCGCGGAGACCGCGACTGCGCCAAAAGCAACGGCGCGCGAAAACGTCTTGAACGTGTCCAGATTGAACATGTGATCGCCCCTGTTTGCTCGGTGGTCTCGGCCACCGCGGCACCGTTGCGGTGCTCCGTTGCGCAAGATCACTAACGGCAAAACGTTTCGGGACATTTGCGCGGAAAACCGAAAACGGTTTCACGGCGGCAAGGATTGTTTCATGACAGTTTCGTGGCCGCAGGCGCCCGTTAACGAACAAAACGGTGGGCCGACACTTCTGTGACGTCACACGCCTGAAATATCCTTCGTTGATGGTCGGAAACCGAGAATCATCAAACTCTCGGGATTTCCCCATGCGGGTATTAATCGCGACTGACGCCTGGCATCCCCAGGTTAACGGTGTGGTCCGCACCCTGACCTCGCTGGCGAATGCCGCCAAGGCCCTCGATGTCGAGATCGACTTCCTGACGCCGGACGGCTTTCCGTCCTGGCCACTGCCGACCTATCCGGGCCTGCGCATCGCGCTGCCGAGCGGAAAGGAGATCGCGCGGCGGATCGAGAAGGCTGCGCCGGACGCGCTCCACATCGCGACCGAAGGTCCGATCGGCTGGGCGGCGCGGGCCTATTGCCGTCGCAACCGGCTTGCCTTCACCACGTCCTACACGACGCGCTTTCCCGAATACGTCTCGGTGCGGACCGGCATTCCCGCCGCCGTCGGTTATGCCGTGCTGCGCCACTTTCATGATGCCGCCGCGATGACGATGGTGGCGACGCCCTCGCTGCGCCAGGAGCTCTCCGAACGCGGCTTCAAGCGGCTCGGCTTCTGGACCCGCGGCGTCAACACCGAGCTGTTTCATCCCGATCATCCGGCTCGGCTCGATCTGCCGGGGCCGATCTTCATGACCATGGGCCGGGTCGCGGTGGAGAAGAATCTCGAAGCGTTTCTTTCGCTCGATCTGCCCGGCACCAAGGTCGTCGTCGGCGACGGCCCGCAGAAGGCGGCGCTCGAGAAGAAATATCCAGACGTGGTGTTCCTCGGCGAGAAGAAGGGCGCGGATCTCACCGCGCATCTCGCCGCCGCCGACGTGTTCGTGTTTCCGAGCCTGACCGATACGTTTGGCGTGGTGCAGCTGGAGGCGCTGGCCTGCGGCACGCCGGTTGCGGCGTTTCCCGTGACGGGCCCCAAGGACGTCATCGCCGATTATCCGATCGGCGCGATCGACCACGATCTGCGTACCGCGTGCCTGCGCGCGCTCACCATGTCGCGCGAGACCTGCCGCAACTTCGCGCTGGAGCGTTCCTGGGAAAACAGCGCGCGCCAGTTCGTCGGCAATCTCACCTCACTTCAGCCCAGCCGCGTCCTGCGCGCCTCGCCTCGCATGGCGCGGCGGCCGGTGCGCGGTTGACCTTTCATTTGAACCACAGCGAGAACCTCATCGATGGCTAAGATCATGAACCTTGACGGAACCCAGCAGCTCGACCTCACGCGTGGCACGGTCGAGCAGGCCTATGACCGCTGGGCGCCCGTCTACGATCTCGTGTTCGGCGGTGTGTTCGCCAAGGGCCGGCAGGCTGCGATCGCGGCCACCAACAAGATCGGCGGCCGCGTGCTCGAGGTAGGCGTCGGCACCGGCATCTCGCTGCCGCTCTATGCTCCGAACCTGCGCATCTTCGGCACCGACATCTCGGAAGCGATGCTGGACAAGGCGCGCCAGCGCGTCACCGAGGGCAAGCTGAAGAACGTCGAGGGGCTCGCGGTGATGGATGCGGAGAAGCTCGAATTCCCCGACAATTCCTTCGACGTCGTGATGGCGCAGTATGTCGTCACCGCCGTGCCGAACCCGGAGAAGGCGCTCGACGAATTCGCCCGCGTGCTGCGTCCTGGCGGCGAGCTGATCATCCTCACCCGCGTCAGCGCCGACGCCGGCATGCGCCGCTTCATCGAGCAGAAGCTGCAGCCGGTGGTGCGTCCGCTCGGCTTCCGCACCGCCGAGTTCGCCTGGTCGCGCTATGCCAAATGGCTGGCCAGCGCCCACGGCATCGAGCTCGCCGAGCGCCGCCTGATTCCGCCGCTCGGCCATTTCTCGCTGGTGCGCTTCCGCAAGGTCGACGTCGCGAAAGCGGCGTGAGCTGAAGCTCACGCGTTAAGTGCGTCATCGCGCCGCTGCACATCGTCACATGACAAAATGATGATGTCACACGGCCTACATCGAATCCCTGTAATCCCGTACCCGAAAGCATTTTGGGGGAGAGCATGATCAAGAATTATCTCGAGCAGCTGCGGATCCAGCGCTGGGACGACCATCGCTACTATCACCACAGCCGCATCAACCAGAGCCTGCACTTCGTCAGCGCGCTGAGCTTTCTCTTCGCCTATGTCTGGCTGTTCATCGATCCCGTCGTCTCCGCGCTGGTCGGCTGGCTGGTCTCGATGACCTCGCGCCAGGCCGGTCACTTCTTCTTCGAGCCGCACGGCTACGACCACATCAACCAGGCCACCCACGAGCACAAGGAAGAGATCAAGGTCGGCTACAACCTTCAGCGCAAGGTGGTGCTGATGGCGATCTGGGCAGCTTCGCCGCTGGTGCTGTTCGCCGATCCGACGCTGTTCGGTCTGTTCACACCCTGGGCGAGCGCGACCGACTTCATGCGGCAGGTTGCCAAGATCTGGCTCGTGGTCGGCGGCGGCGGTCTGTTGTTCCGCACCGTGCACCTGTTCTTCATCCGTGACGTTGAAACCGGCCTCGTCTGGATGACCAAAATCCTGACCGATCCCTTCCACGATCTGATGCTCTATCGCAGCGCGCCGCTCGCCCTGATGCGCGGCGAGCTGATGGACCCCGGCCTGCACCTCAACCCCGAGCACACGCTGGGCCTCATCGGCGAGCCCACGCTCGAAGAGCAGCACGCCTGAGCGCGCTGCGTACACGACACACTCCGATGTCTAATGGTTGCGTCATGCCCGGGCTTGTCCCGGGCATCCACGTCTTGGGGGCTTCTTCTTCGCCTCTCCCCGCTTGCGGTCGGACAATCGCATATGGTGCACACAGTGCAGCGGCAAAGGCAGCGGGCTCCCTCTCCCGCTTGCGGGGGAGGGCTGGGGTGGGGGTGTCTCCGCGTCGGGATTGTTGGGGATTACCGAGGATGACCCAGTGCGGTGAGAACCCTCACCCGCCGCGCGCGGGACGATGCTTTCGCATCGCCCGGGGCGCGTCGGCCTCTCCCGCAAGCGGGAGAGGCCGAGCAAGCTCGCGCAGTGTGGCCTCAGCGCCCGAAGCGCTTGGCCAGCATCTCCTTCAGGATCTGCCGCTTGATCTGCTTGTTGGTGAGCACGCCGTCGTGCCACCAGAAGCCGTCCGCCTTCATCTTCCCGGCGGCGCGGACGAAGCGTTCGGCAACCTCGGTGAAGTCGGCGTCGGTGTAGTTCAGGCCGAAGATCAGCCGGCCGGTGCCGACCCAGCTCAAGGACAGGCCTTCGGCGCGCAGGTAATATTGCAGCATCCAGTTGTAGCGGGACGGCGTGGTGTATTTCACCGTCCAGATCGACGAGAAGTTGGCGAACCGCACCGGCAGGCCGGCGTCGGTCATCATCTGGTTGAGCTTCTGCGCGCGGCTATTCCAGGTCGCGTCCAGCCCGTCATAGATGGCGCGGAAGTTCGGGCTGGCGAGCCGGCTCAGGAACTCGTCCATGGCGGTCATGACGTAGGGATGCGAGTTGAAGGTGCCGCGGGCAAAGCAGATGTCGGCGGGCCGGTCGTCGCGGAAGCGGCGCATCAGCTCGCGCTTGCCGCAGACCACGCCGACCGGCAGGCCGCCGGCGAGGCTCTTGCCGTAGGTCACCATGTCGGCGCGCACGCCGAAATATTCCTGGGCGCCGCCAGCGGCGAGGCGGAAGCCGACGAAGACCTCGTCGAAGATCAGCACGATGCCGCGCTCGGTGCAGACTTCACGCAGCCTCGTGAGCCACTCGGTGTAGGCCGCGCGATCGAAATTGCCGCCGCGAGAGGAATCCACCAGCGAGGAATCGCCGGGCGCGTTGGCGTTGGGATGCAGGCCCTGCAGCGGATTGACCAGCACGCACGCGATGTCCTTGCGGGTGCGCAGGACGTGCAGCGTCTTCTCGGACATTTCGGCGAGGGTGTAGGTTTCGTGCGCGGGAATCGGGTTGCCGACGCCGGGCTGAACGTCGCCCCACCAGCCGTGATAGGCGCCGGCGAAGCGCACCAGATGCGTGCGCTTGGTGTGGTAGCGCGCAAGCCGCACCGCCTGCATCACGGCTTCGGTGCCGGACATGTGGAACGAGACTTCGTCGAGGCCGGAGATCTGGCACAAACGCTGCACGTTCTCGAGGATGACGGGATGATAGGGGCCGAGCACGGGACCGAGCGCATGCGCGCGCTTCTCGGCGCCTTCGATGCATTCCTTGTAGAAGTCGTTGCCGAAGATGTTGACGCCGTAGGATCCCGTGAGGTCGTAGGACGTGTTGCCGTCGACATCCGTGACGGTGACGCCGCTGGACGATTCCATGAAGGTCGAGGTGCCCAGGTGCTCGCGGACGAGGCGCGAGAACTGGAATGGCACGCGGTAGGTCTCGGTGAAGTGCAGGTCGGAGATCTTTTCCGCCGCTTCCTTCGTCATCGCGCGTCCCTTGGGATAGCGCTCGGCGTAGAGTTTGGCGAGGCGGAAGAAGGCGTCCTTGCGCTGCGTCACGACGTGATCAGGCGCGCCATCGCAGCCGAAATACTGATCCCCGCTGAACTCGTAGAACGGGAGCAGCTTTGCCACCCGGCGCGACATCTTGGAGTGCCCTGCGAGCGAGCGGTGCTTGGCGCGGGACAGTTCGACCCGCGCCTTGATCTTCGGGAAGACGGCGGCAGCAGACGCTGCGGCGGCCACGGACATCGAGAGAATCGGGAGTGTCGTTTCCATGACAACAAGCGCTAATACTGTGAGCTGACAGATTCATGACAGTCAAAGCCCTCATCGCCTCTTTCACCCAGCAGGAAGACCTCAACTTCCTGTTGACCAACCGCATTCCGCGCGCGGCCCTGACCCGCTTCATGGGCTGGTTCTCCAAGATCGAGAATCCGCTCGTGCGAGACTTCTCGATTGCGCTGTGGAAGCTGTTCTCCGACCTCGATCTGTCCGAGGCACGCAAGACGCATTTTAGGAGTCTGCACGACTGCTTCACCCGGGAGCTCAAGCCGGGCCTGCGGCCGTTCAATCAGGACCCGGCGGTCGTTGCCAGCCCGTCCGACGGCATCGTCGGTGCCCACGGGAAGATCGCCGACACCGAGCTGTTTCAGGTCAAGGGCGCGCCCTATTCGTTGCTCGACCTGCTCGGCGATTCCGCGCTGGTCGACCAGCACCGCAACGGCTCCTTCGTCACGCTGCGGCTGACCTCGAGCATGTATCACCGCTTTCACGCGCCCTATGACGCGCATATCGAGCGGGTCACGCTGATCCATGGCGATGTCTGGAACGTCAATCCGATCGCCTTGAAGCGGGTCGAGCGTCTCTTCTGCAAGAACGAGCGCGCGGTGATCCGGACGCATCTTTCGACCGGCGAGGCGGTGACGCTGGTGCCGGTCGCCGCGATCCTGGTCGCGAGCATCCGCCTGCACTTCCTCGACATGGTGCTGAACGCGCAGACCCGCGGGCCGGTCAATTTCCCCTGCGACGTCAACGTGGCCAAGGGCGAGGAGCTCGGCTGGTTCGAGCACGGCTCGACCATCATCATCCTCGCGCCCGGCGATTTTACCTTTTGCGAGGGCATCGCCGAGGGCACACGCATTCGCGCAGGAGAGGCGTTGTTGAGGAGAGGATAGCCTTCAATCCGCCGCGTCCGCCGCCTATATCGTCCTTCGGGGATGCATAGATCGACACGGATGTGAGTGATGGCGCGAGCGCCGGTGATGGCGGCGGGTGGTATTGTGCTGCGGCGGGGAGCGGTGCCGCTGGTTGCAGTCGTGCGTCAGCGCAAGCGCAATGAATGGGTCCTGCCCAAGGGCAAGCTCGACGACGGTGAGACTCCGAAAGAGGCCGCGCACCGCGAGGTGCTTGAAGAGACCGGCCACGACGTCGCGATCCACGAATTCCTGGGCACGCTCGTCTACCAGTCCGGCGGCCGCTCAAAAGTCGTGCATTTCTGGCGGATGGAGGCCGACGGCGGTCCGGTCCGCAAGCTGATGAACGACATCAAGGCGGTCGACTGGCTGCCGCTGGACGACGCGCTTGCGCGCCTGTCGCGGGAATATGAGCGCGCCTTCCTGACCCAGATCGGCCCGATCGCGCTTGCGGCCGCGGGGTTGGCGTCCGCGCCGGTGGCCGAGCCGGTACCGTCGAGCGACGACATCGATGCCGCCTTGCAGACATTGACACCCGCCGAAGCCGCATCTGTCGAGGAGCTGCGGCATGGTCTGCTGCAGAAGGTGAAGGCCTGGCTGCGCGGCGAGGCGTGAGGTGTCTTCACCTCGCCCCGCTTGCGGGGAGAGGCCGGATTGCATCGCAGATGCAATCCGGGTGAGGGGGGACTCTCCGCGAGTCTCACTGCCACTATTCCTGCGGAAGCAGCCCCTCACCCTGACCCTCTCCCCGCATCCGCCTTCGCCCGAAGGCGGGCTACGGCGGACAAGAGCGCGGGGCGAGGGTGCGCACCGAGCGCGCTCATGCACGCCGAACTTTACCGCCGCTCCTTCTCCTTCGGCACCGGTCTGCGCGGTGCGGCGGGGCGTTGCGCGGCAGGGAGGCGCTGCTGGAAGCCGCCGGGGCGCTGCATGCCCGGCTGTTGAGCTGCGGGCGGCTGGCCCGGCTGCATCCCGGTGCGCGGCAGTTGCGGCTGCGGATGAGTCCCGCCCGGCTGTGACGGCATGACTCCTCCGGGCTGAATTTGCCCACCACGCTGCGGCTGTGTTTGCGGCGTGCCGTTTGGCTTTGCGCCCTGTCCTTCGCGCGGTGCACGTGGACGTCCGGCGCCTTGCTGCTCGCCGCGCTGCGGCTGGCCTTGCTGCTGGCCTCGCGGTTGCTGCCCCTGGCCCGCACGCTGGCCACCCGGCTGCACCGCGCCACCTTGTCCCTGCCGTTGCGGTGGCTGGGCGCCTTGCCGGCTTGGTGTGCCCGGCTGCTGCTCACCCGGACGGTTGTTCTGACCGGGGTGGCCGTTCGGCCGCTGCGGCTGCTGTCCCGGCGCGGTCATCGGCCGCAATTGTTGTTGCTGCGGCGGCTGGGCCGGCCGCGGAATGCGGCTGAGCGCGGTCGGATTGGCGCGGCGGAAGTCGCGTTGCTCGGTAACGATCTGGCGGCCCGTGGTTTGCGCCAGGTGCACCTGGCCGACGAAGCCGCGGTCGCGCGCGATCTGCTGCGCGGGAATCGTGATCGGCACCGCGGCAAAGCGCATCGCGCCGGCAATGCCCGCGCCGGGCCGGATCGCAAAGCCGCTCGCGCCTTGCGTCAGTGCGCCGAGCCGCGTGCCGCTGCTGCGGTCGTCGACGTCGATGTGGCCGACGCGGCCGTCGGCGTCGGGATAGAGCTTGATGTTGACGTTGCGCGCGTTGCTCGCTGCCGCGCCCTCGGGCACGTCGACGACGCCGGTGGTGCCGCGGATGCCGAGCGTCGCGGTCGGCGTCGTGATCTTCATGTTGCCGGTCTTCGCCACCGCAGCCGCGACGAAGGCGACCGTGCCCCTGCCGATGTCGAAGATCGCGGAGTTCTGCTTGCCGCCGTCCTCATAGACGTAATTGTCGATGGTGATCTTCGAGCTGGCTGAAAGATTGAACGTGGTGGCGTCGTCGAAAGTGATGCCAACCGTGGAGTTCGACGAGGTCTGCACGACGTCGTTGAGATAGATGTCGTCGCGCACGCGCAGCGGATAGGAATTCTTGTCACGGATCACGGTCGCGATGCCTGTCACCGTCGCGACGTTGCCGATCGGCTCAACGGCGCCGGGTTGTGCGTCCGCGGCCGGTGTCGGTGAAGCCGACGGCGCCGGGGAGGGCGCTGGCGCCGGCTGCGCTTGTGGCTGGGCCTGGGCGACTTCGATCGCATCGGATGCGATCGCAACGCTCGCGCCGGCCAGCGGCAGGGCCAGCAGGGCGAGCGCGAACACGAAGCGGCGCCAAGCCAGCATTGATGTCACGAGGAAGTCCCGGTGAGAACGCGAGGCGAGATCGGTTGATATCAGCCGGGAGGACCTGAATGGCGGATGAACGTGTGTGGCAGGAGGAGGGCCGAACATTCAAACGGCGCTCTCTCTCCTTATGGTGGAGGAGCGCGCCCCTTTGCGCGCGTGGCGGACGACGCTGCGCGTCGCCGCGAGAACCATGCAGGCCCGCTGTCGATCCGGGCCTCGCCCTTCGAGACGCCTGCTATGCAGGCTCCTCAGGGTGAGGGGATAGAGTGAGGCTGTCGCGCGAGATCCCGGGTCGATGCTTCGCATCGCCCGGGATGACGAGGATAATGTCAGCTCACGCGCTTCCAGGTCTGGCCGCCGCAGAACATGCCGCCGAAGGCACAGCCCTGCACGCGCATCGCATTCGGGCCCTTCATCGCGATGGTCGAGTCGTAATTGCGGCCGGAGTCGGGATCGTGGATGCGGCCGCTCCACTTCGAGCCCTCTGGCTTCATGTTGATCAGGATGCGCGCATTGGTCTTCACGGCATAGCCGCAGAGATTGGCGCCGCACTGCTCGACGCGGACATTGCCCTTGTTCTCTTCGGTTGCCCAAACGCCGATCGGCGTGTTGGCGGCTTGCACGGGCGCGGCGGCCGCCGGAGCCGGAGCAGGCACATAAGCAGGAGCCGGCGCAGCGGCGACCGGAGCAGGAGCCGCAACGGGCGCGGGCTGCGTCGTCGCATCGATGGACGGCGCGGCGGCGACGGTCGTCGCAGGGGCCGCGGGAGCAACAACGGGGGCGGCCGGCGCGATCGCTTGCACGGGCGCCTGTTGCACGGGCTGCGGCGCCGGGGCGGGCTGCGCGGTGGTGGCGGGAGCCGGCGTGGTGTCGACGTCATCGTCCTTGGAGCCGCCGAGGCCCTTCAGGTTGATGTTGTTCAGCTTGATCGGCTTGTCCGACAGGCCCGGCGCAACGATGGTCACGCAGTTGAGCGAGGCGCAGTTGCGCGGCGTCTCGATGCGGATGTGCTGGCCCTCGATCTGGAACGAGATCGTGTTGCCGCCGGCATGGGCGGCGGTCGACGCCAGAAAGAGCGCGGCGGCGGCGACGGTGAGCTTGTTCATGACAACCTCCGAAAATGGCGTGATCCCGATGGACTGAAGTCGCTGGTGGATGAAGCGTGGTTCGACCCTACGCCGGACCGGCCGGGCGTTCTGTGATGGGGGTCACAACGATGCGCGCCGTCTGGGTGAGGCAGCGCACATTCAGCGGCAAGGCCTCTGCGTAAGCTCGTGGCGACACTCAAGGAGGTGTGGATGAAACGGCTTGCGACTTCGCTTGGCACCTTGATCGCACTGATGGCGATCACGCCCGCGGCCGTGGCCGGCTCCTATTCTTTCTCGATCGGCGGTCACCGCTTCCGCGTTGAGTCGCCGCGCAATTGCCGGTCTGCTTCTTGTGTTTCGGTGTCCAGCCGCAGCCTTCGACCGACAGAGGACGTCAACACGACGTCAGCCGCGCCGCCTGCGGTCGCGGCGCTGCAGCCGGCCTATCCCCCGGCGCCGGTCAAACCGGCGCAAGCGAGCGTCGTCGCGGCATCGCCAGCGCCGACCGGCCCTGTTGTCGCCGCCATGACGTCGCAGCCCGTTGTCGTGCCGCCGACCGGGCTCGAGACGCCGACACTCGCGGCGTCGAACCTCAATCCACCGCGGGTCGACCTGCCGCCGCGCATGGAGCCGCCGCCCTTCCCGAGTCCCGAGATCAAGCAGACCGCAACGATCGCACAGCCCAGCGACGACGAGCCGGCCTATATGCCGCTCGGCGAATGGGAGAGCCCCGGCGCCAAGGGCACGGTCCGCATCGAGCGCTGTGGTCCTGCATTGTGCGGTTACGCGCTGACGGAGGCGTCGAGCCGCGGCGAGAGCGTGCTCGTCAACATGAAGCCGAAGTCGCACGACGTCTGGACCGGCAACATCTACAGCCGCTCCAGCGGCAACACCTATTACGCGACCATGACGCTGAAGAGCTCCGGCAGGCTCCATGTCGAAGCCTGTGCGCTCGGCCGTTTCTGGTGCTCCGGCAATGACTGGACGCGGATCGAGGCGCCGCGAGAGCAACTGATCACGACATCGCGGCAATGGAGTGCGCGGTCGTAGCGTTTCTCTTACCCTCCCCTGGAGGGGGAGGGTCGATCGCGCAAAGCGCGAGCGGGGTGGGGTGATCTCTCCACTCGGGCACTGTTCGATGAGGAGAGACTGTCACCCCACCCCGTCTCACATTCCGCTGCGCTTCATGTGAGCCGACCCTCCCCCTCCAGGGGAGGGTAAGCGGCCGCGATGTGGTTGATCGATGCTAGATCATGCCGAGCACGATGGCGCCAACGAACGCCATGGCGAGGTACGCGGTGACTATGCTCAGTCTCCCGGCGAACGTCATGAGGTCGCTCCCTCCGTGCGCGCCGCTTTGCGCGCGGGCATTATGGTTAACAGAGAGTCTCCTCGCGAAAAAGTCAGGCTTGCTGTCGCTCGGTCCTGCCGGCTCCGGGCGCGCGGCAAGCCCGTATGGTTAAAGAACTCTGAAATCAACGTGTTGAAGAGTCTTTAAGTAAATTCACCGAACGTGCGTGCATGACGCGCGGAGTTCGTTTGTATCTCGTCGGCTCCATCGTCCTTGTTTCGCTAGCGGGTTGCGGACGCGGCTTCTTCCAGGCCGAACGCGAACCGTGGCGGGCCGAGGCCGAAGCCGCATGCCTGAAATCGGGCGCGGTGAAAGAGGGGCCGGATCTCGTCCGCATCGACCCGATCTCCGGGCCCGGCATGTGCGGCGCCGAGTTTCCGCTCAAGGTCGCCGCCATCGGCGAAGCCTCGAGCAGTTACGGCTTTGCCGACGAGGAGCTGCGCCCGCCGGGCAGCATCGGCGGCCAGCCGCGCTGGCCGGTGACGCAGCCGCGGTCGAATTACCCCCAGAGCCAGAATTATCCGGCATCGTCCTATCCGCAACGATCGAACTATCCCGAAAGCGCGGTGCGCCAACCCTCCGGCTATGGCAGCTCGAGCGGGCCGGTGTCGCTAAACGCGCCCGGCGTCGCCGCGCAGGAGGACGAGATCGACCTGCCGCCCGATGGCACCGACGCCGCGGGAGCGGCACGCTACATGAATGCGCCGAGCTATCCGGCGCGGCCTGCACCTTACTCCCAGGCGCCTGCGCAGCAGCCGCCGCCGCGCCTTGGCCCGGCGCAGGGCAATCCCGTCACGGCCGTCGGTCCGGTCGCGATCAAGCCGACCGCGACGCTCGCCTGTCCGATCGTGTCCGAGCTCGACCGCTGGCTCGCCGACACCGTGCAGCCCTCCGCGATGCGCTGGTTCGGCGTCCGCGTCGCCGAGATCAAGCAGATCTCCGCCTATTCCTGCCGCGGCATGAACGGCAATCCGCATTCTCACATCTCCGAACACGCCTTCGGCAACGCGCTCGACATTTCCGCCTTCGTGCTCGCCGACGGCCGCCGCGTTACCGTGAAGGATGGCTGGCGCGGCATGCCGGAGGAGCAGGGATTTTTGCGCGACGTGCAGTCGGGTGCCTGCGCGCATTTCACCACGGTGCTCGCGCCGGGGTCGAACGTCTATCACTACGATCACATCCACGTCGATCTGATGCGCCGTGCCAGCCGCCGCCTGATCTGTCAGCCCGCCGCCGTCTCCGGTGAAGAGGTCGCCTCGCGTGCGCAGTCGCGCAGGCCGTACGCGAATGCGCGCGAGCCTTCCGTGACCGGCTCGCTTGGTGCGCGCAAGAGCACGGGGCACAAGCGCGAGGAAGACGACTACGCCGACGATTAGACGGAGCAGTTGCTCTTGTAGCTGCGCTCACGGAGGCTACGATCTACTTCGGCTTCGCCGGTGCGGGGACCAGCCCCATGCAGAGCTGCACCTCGCCCGGCACGTTGTAGGTTCGCATGATATGGCGGCTGTCGCGCAGACCGGACGCCTCACGCTGCACCACGAACATCCAGAGCGCCTGGCCGGCTTCCGCCACCAGCTTGCGCCTGGCCGGCTGCAGCGAGGCCGGCGCTTCCGAGGACGGGTGCGCGGCGTCGAACTCGCGCAAGCGCGTCAGCGCCTGTTCGAGTGAGCGGCCCATTCGTCCAAGCGCGGAGGCCTGTTCCTGGACGATCTCGTAATGCAGGATATCGACGGGCGGGCGAAGATCACGGGACATGGCCGCAAATATAGGGCCGCCTGACTGGTCCGCGCAACGCGCCGCTACTTCGCCTTATACGCGGCCAGGAACATCCGCGTCGCGCTGTCGACCACCTCGGTCATGCGCTCTTCCGACGGCGCGGGCGCGGCCTGGAACACGAAGGGCAGGAACAGCGAGGCCTTGCACAGCTCCATGAACTGCGACGCTGCGAGGTCGCAATCGTCGATCCTGAGATCGCCGGAGGCGACATGGATCTTGAGATAATCGGAGAGGCGGTTGATGGTCTTGTCCAGCACTCGCGCATAATAGCGGCGGCCGACATCGGGCATGCGCTCGGCGATCGCCATCACGGTGCGGATCGCCGATCCGCCGCCGGGCCGGCAGAGCAAGTGGATGTAGGCCCGGCCGAACTCCTTCAGTGTGGTCTCGGCATCGCGCGTGGGATCGAAATTGAACACGACCTGGCCGAACTGGAGCGCCTCCTGCTCGAGGATGGCTTCGAACAGCGCGCTTTTGTCGGCGAAGTAGACGTAGAGCGTGCCCTTGGAGACCTGCGCGGCGCGCGCGATCTCGCCCATGCTGGCGCCGTCGAAGCCGAGATCCATGAACACTTTGCGGGCGCCATCCAGGATCTGGCGACGTTTGGAGCCGTCCTCCTCCTGGATGACGTGCAGATGATCGCGGCCGGCTACAACCATTGGTTCAGGGTCTCGGCAGGTTTTTGAGTCGGGTCGGCGGCCATGAAACCCGAATAAAGGATTCTCGTCAGTAGGGTGCGGCCGGGATTATTATGTATATTGACCGAACCGTTCGGTCAATGATATTTGGATTAGCGAGAGGGAACAGGCCGCACGCCGGGTGCCCCTTTGATCGCGCTTTTTTGGGGAGGCCTTTATGGCCGTATCGAGAGACCAGGCCGCGCGCGTCCTTCGCCAGGATCCGGTAGAGGAGCACGCGGACGGTGATGCCGCGATCGAGAACGCTGCCCCCCTTGCCGAGCAATTGCGCGCTCAATTGGCCGAGGAAGCCAAGCGCCGCACTGCCGAGGCGCCGGAGAAGCCCGCGACCGACAAGCCGGCCGCATCTGCGCCGGAGGCACCCGCTGCCGGCGCTCCCAAATCCGGCAAGCGCAAGTTCGTCCTGATGGGCGTCGGCCTCCTGCTGGCGCTCGCGGCCGCGAGCTATGCCGGCTACTACACGCTGGTTGGCCGCTTCTACATTTCCACCGATGACGCCTATGTCCGCGCCAACAACACCATGCTGGGCGCGCGCGTCTCCGGCCACATCGCCTCGATCCTTGCCGGCGACAACACGACCGTGAAAGCGGGCGACATTGTCTTCCGCATCGACGAGGGTGACTACAAGATCGCGGTCGATGCCGCCGCGACCAGGATCGCGACCCAGCAGGCCACCATCGATCGCATCGGCCGCCAGGTCGCCGCGCTCGACAGCCAGGTGGCGCAGGCCAAGGCACAGCTCGTCTCGGCCGAGGCCGGCCTCAAGCGCGCCGATCTCGACTATGAGCGCCAGCAGGCCCTGAGCAACAAGGGGTTTGCCTCGCGCGCCACCTTCGAGAGCTCGGAAGCCGGACGCGACCAGGGCGCCGCTGCGGTCAAGGCCGCGCAGGCCGCCTACGACGTTGCAATCAGTAATGTCGATGTCGCCAAGGCGCAGCAGGCCGAAGCGCAGGCCCAGCTCGCCGAGCTCAAGACCACGCTCGCCAAGGCCGAGCGCGACCTCGCCTTTACCGCGGTGCGCGCGCCGGTCGACGGCACGTTCTCCAATCGCCTCGTCAACACCGGCGACTTCGTCGCGGTCGGTCAGCGCCTCGGCAACATCGTGCCGCTGGACGCCGTCTATATCGACGCCAATTTCAAGGAAACGCAGCTCAAGCGCATCCGTCCCGGCCAGTCGGTGACGATCAAGGTCGATGCCTACGGCATGCGCAAGTTCTCCGGTGTCGTCGACAGCATTGCGGCGGGTGCGGGCTCGGTGTTCACGCTGCTGCCGCCCGACAACGCCACCGGCAATTTCACCAAGATCGTGCAGCGCGTGCCGGTCCGTATCCGCGTGCCGAAGTCGGTGGCGAAGCAGAACCTGCTTCGCGCCGGCATGTCGGTCTATGCGACCGTCGACACCAACAAGGGCGCGGCCGACGCCGACAGCGAGGTCGACCTCGACGATCCCACCGCGATCCACCCGCAGTAGCCACAGCCTGAGCGCTGCGAGGTCAGACCATGGCCAACGCCACCACCGCTTCGCCTGCCATGATGGCCGATCCCGCTTCGGAGCGCATCGCGCCGAAGCGGCTGTTCGCGTTCATCATCATGGTGTTCGGGATGTTCATGTCGATCCTGGACATCCAGATCGTCTCGGCCTCCCTGAGCGAAATCCAGGCCGGCCTGTCAGCGAGCTCCAGCGAGGTCTCCTGGGTTCAGACCGCCTATCTGATCGCCGAGGTCATTGCGATCCCGCTGTCCGGATTCCTGTCGCGCGCCTTCGGCACGCGGTTGTTGTTCGCGATCTCGGCGGCCGGATTCACCGCCTCGAGCCTGCTCTGCGGCTTCGCCACCACCATCGAGGAGATGATCCTCTGGCGCGCGCTGCAGGGTTTCCTCGGCGCCGGAATGATCCCGACGGTGTTCGCCTCGGCCTACACCGTGTTCCCGCGCACGAAATTTCACATCGTCGGTCCCATCATCGGGCTGGTCGCGACGCTGGCCCCAACCATCGGGCCGACGGTCGGCGGTTACATCACCGACCTGATGTCGTGGAACTGGCTGTTCTTCATCAACGTCGTACCCGGCATCGGCATCACCCTGGGCGTGCTGGCGCTGGTCGATTTCGACGAGCCGCATTTCGAGCTGCTCGACCGCTTCGACTGGTGGGGTCTCTTGTTCATGGCCGGCTTCCTCGGCACGCTGGAATATGTGCTGGAGGAGGGGCCGCAATATGAATGGATGCAGGATACCTCGGTCGCAATCTGCGCCTGGATCTGCGCGATCTCGGCGATCGCCTTCTTCTGGCGCGTCTTCACGGCGGCCGAGCCGATCGTCAACCTGCGCACCTTCTCCAACCGCAATTTCGCGATCGGCTGCGTCCTGCAGTTCTGCATCGGCATCGGCCTCTACGGCCTGACCTACATCTATCCGCGCTATCTCGCCGAAGTGCGCGGCTACAGCGCGCTGATGATCGGCGAGACCATGTTCGTCTCCGGGATCACGATGTTCCTGGTCGCGCCGCTGGTCGGCCGCCTCATGGTGAAGCTCGACATGCGCTACATGATCGCATTCGGCCTCGTCG
The DNA here is from genome assembly GCF_000379585.1 of Bradyrhizobium sp. WSM2793. NCBI lineage: Bacteria > Pseudomonadati > Pseudomonadota > Alphaproteobacteria > Hyphomicrobiales > Nitrobacteraceae > Bradyrhizobium > Bradyrhizobium sp. WSM2793. The sequence goes on from NZ_KB902780.1 coordinate 309,037, forward strand.
TGTTCGCGATCGGCTCCTACCAGATGACCTGGATCACGCGCGACTACGATTTCTACGAGCTGCTGGTGCCGCAGATCCTGCGCGGCATCGGCATGATGTTCGCGATGGTGCCCACCAACAACATCGCGCTCGGCACGCTGGCGCCTGATAGGGTGAAGAACGCCTCGGGCCTGTTCAACCTGATGCGCAATCTCGGCGGCGCGGTCGGACTAGCGGTCATCAACACCGTGCTCAACGACCGCACCGATTTGCACATCACCCGCCTGCAGGAGCGCGTGACCTGGGGCAATGCGTCGGCGACTGAAACTCTGACCATGTTCATGCAGAAGTTCCAGGGCCTCGGCGATTCCACGCTGATGGCGATGAAGCAGCTCTCCCAGCTCGTGCACCGCCAGGCCGTCGTAATGAGCTTCGGCGATGCCTTCTTCGTGCTGACGCTGTTCTATCTCGGCCTCAGCCTGCTGGTGACACTGCTGAGCAAGCCGGCCCCACTGACCGGCGGCGGCGGCGACGCGCATTGATCTTGCCACACACGCGGTGTCATCGTCCGGCTTGACCGGACGATCCAGTTTTCCAGAGGCCGGCGTTGGTGAACTCGCTCTCACCACATCCGCCGCGGCGTACTGGATGCCCCGCTTTCGCGGAGCATCACGGCGGAGGGCGGGGCGGCTGTGGAGCGCACCAAGGCCGCCCGCACCAAATTGCAACACTCATCCGTGATCTCGCGCGAGCCCCGTTGCAAGTCGCGAACGACACATCTATAAAGCGCACCTCATTCACTCGAACCGGGGAGAGATTTGCATGATTTCGTCGCATTCGCAGATCGTACGCCCGCGCTCGATGATGTTCTGGTTCGGTATGTACGCGGCCTGTTAGAGGCCTCCTCCGCCAGTTTCGATTGGGCCAAGTTTTCGACCAAGCGTCCCGATCGCTTTCTTTCCCAAGCCAAAGCCAACCTTAAGTGACGCCGTCTCGGCCCTTGCGGCCGGCCTGCGTCCATCGATGGAGCCGGCCCGCGCCAAAAGCGGCCGGATGATGTCATGACCGCTCTGTCAAAAAAGCCCGCGGCGATACGCCTGGTGCTGCCCTTCGTATTCCGGCACTGGCTGAAGCAGCCGGGACGGGGGCTCATCGTGGCCGGCGGCCTGCTGGGTGCGACCATTGCCGACCTGTTCATGCCGGTCTTCTCGGGCCGGCTGGTAGATGCGCTGACGCGTGGCCCGTCCGATCCCGATGCGCGGCATGCCGCCCTGGTTGCCTTCGGCGCCATCGTGGCGCTGGGCGCAGCCTCCGTGGCGCTGCGGCTGGCCGGCCTGCAGGCGATCGTGCCGTTCACGCTCAAGACCATGTCGGACGTCGCACAGGAGGCCTTCATCCGTGTGCAGCGTCTCTCCACCGACTGGCACGCAAACTCCTTCGCGGGCTCCACCGTGCGCAAGATCACGCGCGGCATGTGGGCGCTCGACCTGCTCAACGACACTATCCTGATGGCGTTGGCGCCCTCGCTGCTGGTGTTGATCGGCTCGATGGTCCTGATCGGGATGCACTGGGCCTCGCTCGGCGTGGTGATCGCGGTCGGCGCGTTCTTCTACGTCACCATCACCGTCGTGTTCTCGACGCGCTACATCGCTCCGGCCGCCCGAGTCTCCAATGCCTGGGACACCAAGGTCGGCGGCACGCTTGCGGATGCCCTGACCTGCAACGCGGTGGTGAAGTCGTTCGGCGCGGAAGCGCGCGAGGATACGCGGCTCGCCCGCGTCATCAACCGATGGCGCGTGCGGGTGCGGCGGACCTGGCTGCGCTACAACTACACGTCCATGGCGCAGCTGTCGCTGCTGCTCTGCCTCCGCACGTCCGTGATCGGCGGCGCGGTGCTGTTGTGGATGTCGGGACGCGCCTCGCCTGGCGACGTGACCTATGTGCTGACCAGCTACTACATCATCCACGCCTATTTGCGTGACGTCGGCATGCACATCAACAACCTCCAGCGCTCGGTCAACGACATGGACGAGCTGGTGGCGATCCATGCCGAGCCCATCGGCATCGCCGATGCAACCGATGCGCGGCCGATCGCGATCGAGGGCGGCGAGATCGTGTTCGACGACGTGACGTTCCACTATGGCGGCCATCGCGCGCCGCTCTATGACGGGCTGTCGGTGACGATCCGGGCCGGTGAACGTGTCGGCCTCGTCGGACGCTCCGGCTCCGGCAAGACGACCTTCGTCAAGCTGGTGCAGCGGCTCTACGACGTCACCGGCGGCCATGTGCTGATCGACGGGCAGGACATCGCCATGGCGACGCAGCAATCGCTGCGCAGCCAGATCGCGATCGTGCAGCAGGATCCGATCCTGTTTCACCGCTCGCTCGCCGAGAACATCGCCTATGGCCGGCCCGGCGCCAGCCTCGAGGCGATCGAGCAGGCGGCGCGGCTTGCGAACGCGCACGACTTCATCCTGCGCCTGCCCAAGGGCTACGGCACGCTGGTCGGCGAGCGTGGCGTGAAACTGTCGGGCGGCGAGCGGCAGCGCGTGGCGTTGGCGCGCGCGTTCCTGGCGGACGCGCCGGTGCTGATCCTGGACGAGGCGACCTCGAGCCTCGATTCGGAATCGGAGGCGCTGATCCAGGAGGCGATGGAGCGGCTGATGAAGGGCCGCACCTCGATCGTGATCGCGCACCGGCTGTCGACGGTGCGCAGCCTCGATCGCATCCTGGTGTTCGACCGCGGCGAGGTCGTCGAGCAGGGCACCCACGCCGTGCTCGCGAGCAAGCCTGCAGGCATCTATCGCGGCCTGTTCGAGCGCCAGGTGGTGGAGCTCGGGCGCGTCGCAGCGGCGGAGTGAGGGGGCGGCAGCGGGGCGAACGTCCCTCTGTCACGCCGCCAAGGAATTCGTCAAGGAATGCGTCAAGGATGGAATGAGATGAAAGATCTGACGAACGGCTCCATCGTAAGACACATCCTGGCCATGGCACCTCCGATCATGGCCGGCATGATCTCGATCATGATCTGCCAACTGGTCGATCTGTACTTCGTGTCGGGCCTGGGCGATGCCGCCGTGGCGGGCGTCGCCGCGGCCGGCAATGCTGGCTTTCTCGTCAACGGGCTGATGCAGGTGCTCGGTGTCGGCGCGGGGGCACTGATCGCGCATGCCGTGGGACGCAAGGACCGGCCGGATGCGAACCTGATCTTCAACCAGGCGATCGTGCTGTCGGTGCTGTTCGGACTGTCGACCCTGCTCGCAGGTGCCGCGCTGTCGCGCGCCTACATGCGTTCGATCGCAGCGGACCAGGCCACGATTGAGGCCGGGACCACTTATCTGCTGTGGTTCATGCCGGCGCTCGCGCTGCAGTTCGCGACCCAAGTCATGGGGGCTGCGTTGCGCGCGACCGGTATCGTGCGTCCCACCATGCTGGTGCAGGCGTTTGCTGTGGCCATCAATATCGCGCTGGCGCCGGTCCTGATCACGGGCTGGGGCACCGGCCATCCGCTCGGGGTCGCTGGCGCGGGGCTGGCGAGCTCGATCGCGGTCGCCATCGGCGTGCTGGTGCTGCTGGCCTATTTCCGCAAGGTCGAGCGCTATGTCGCTTTCAATCCGGCGCAGTGGCGCCCGCAGCCGCACCATTTGAAGCGCATCCTCAATGTTGGCCTGCCGGCCGGCGGCGAGTTCGCGATGATGTTCATCTTCATGGCGGTGGTCTATTACGTGCTGCGCGATTTCGGCGCGGCGGCGCAGGCCGGCTTCGGCATCGGGCAGCGCGTGCTCGGCCTGATCAACATGCCGGCGCTTGCGGTCGGGCTGGCGGCCGGGCCGATCGCCGGCCAGAATGTCGGCGCAGCCAACGCTGCGCGCGTGCGGGAAACTTTCGTCAAGGCCGCCTTGATCGTCACGATCGTGATGACCGGCTTCATGATCCTTGCGCAGGTGAAGCCGGAGCTGCTGCTCGCCGGATTCTCGAACGACCGCGAGACCATGGACATCGCTTACCTGTTCCTGCGGATCATCTCCCTCAACATGGTCGCACAGGGGCTGATCTTCACCTGCTCGAGCATGTTCCAGGCCCTTGGCAACACCAGGCCGGTGCTCTTGAGCTCGGCGACGCGCGTCTTCACCTACTCGCTGCCGGCGATCTGGCTGTCGACGCGGCCGGGCTTTCGCATGGAGTACGTCTGGTATTTGTCGGTCGCGGCGACAATGTTGCAGGCGGGCTTGAGCCTGTGGTTGCTGCGCCGCGAGTTCAGGAAGCGCCTGACTCCGGCGCCGAAGGAGAAGGCCCCAGAGCAGGAGAGCGCCGAACCCATTGTGCCTCTCGCCCGCGAGCCTGCGTAACGGTGGCTTGTTCCATCCCGGCTGCTCCGGCTAACTTGCCGGGCGGTTGAGGATGGTGGGCTGCAGAAGGGCCAATGACCGGAGTGACGAACGAGCCGCGGGCGGCGTCATGGCTCTCCGCGATCTGGGCGGCGCGCTATCGCACGCCAGCCCGCTTCGTTGCGCTGATCGCGCTGCTGCTGCCGTGGACCACGACCGGGCTGATCTTCGCGCTCATACCCTGGCTGATCGCGTTCGCATTCGTCGATCTTCGCGCGTTTCCACGTTCGCTGCTTCGCCCGATCTGCCTGCTGCCGATCGCGCTGGTCGCGCTCGCCGTCGTCGGAACGCTCTGGTCGGATGCGCCATGGTCGGAGCGAATCCACGCGATCGGGCCGTCGGCGAAGCTGCTGGTCATTCCGCTCCTGATCTACCAGTTCGAGCGCTGGCCCTACGGCCATTGGGTGTTTTCCGCCTTTCTGGCGTCCTGCGCGGCCTTGATGCTCTATTCCTTCGCCGTCGCCTTCGACCCCGCACTCTCGCTGAAGCTCTATCTGTCGCGTGGGCCTTTCAGGGTCGAAAGCGGGATCGCAGTGCGCAACTATATCGACCAGAGCCAGGAATTCGCGCTCTGTGCGCTCGCGCTGGTCTATCCGATCGTGTCGCTGCTGCGACAACGCCGCGCCGCCGCCGCGGCGCTGTTCGCGGTGCTCGCGATCGGATTTCTCGCCAACATGTTCTTCGTCGTGGTCTCGCGCACGGCGCTGGTGACGCTGCCGATCCTGGTGGTGCTGTTCGCGCTGCTGTATCTGCGCCTGCGTGCGGCGCTGCTTGCCGCGGGCGCGATGGGACTGCTGGCCGTGCTGCTCTTTGGCGTGTCGCCGCATCTGCGCATGACGGTTGCGAAGTTTCAGGCCGATTATGAGACGAGCGTGCAGGATCGTCAGGTCAGTGGCATGGGTTCACGTCTGGAATACTGGAGGAAGTCCCTTCGCTTCATCGCCGATGCGCCGCTGGTCGGCCATGGCACCGGCTCGATCCGCGGCCTGTTCGCAAGCGTGGCCGCCGATGCGAAGATCGATCCGCTGCGCGGCGAGGTCGTCAGCAACCCGCACAATCAGACCCTCAGCGTAGCCGTGCAGTGGGGTGTCGTCGGTGTCCTGATCCTCTACGCGCTCTGGTTTGCGCATCTCTCGCTGTTTCGCGGCGCGGGGCTGGCCTGCTGGATCGGCCTACTGGTCGTGGTGCAGAACATGCTGACCTCGCTGCTCAACACGCATTTGTTCGACTTCACGCCGGGCTGGATCTACGTCCTCGGCGTCGGTGTCGCCGGCGGCATGGCGCTTGGCAGGAAGACGCAGAATTAGAGTGCGCCGAGACTGTTCCAGACGAGGGTCAGGCCCGACAGGAACAGCAGGCCGAGCACGACGTCGCCAAAATGCTTGTCGTTGAGGGCGTGATAAACGCGCGCGCCGGCCCAGGCGCCGATCAAAGTGCCGGGAAACGCGACCAGCGCCAGCCAGATCACCTTGAGCTCGACGAGGCCCGATGCGGTCTGCAGCACCAGTGCTGTCGCGAGCACCGTGAAATTGAAGAGCTGGAAGATGCCGCGCCGCTCATGCTTGTTCCAGCCGCGGATGTTGGCCCACAGGATCGGCAGTGGTCCGGACAAGCCGGCGAGGCCGCCAAGAATACCACCGGCAAAGCCGATCGCGCTGTCGGCGAGGCGGCCGCCGAATTTGATCGCGAGCGGCCTTTTGTTCAGATAGAGCGCGCTCGAGAAGACCAGAATCAAAATGCCGACGCTCAGCTTGAACACTTTTGGATCGGCGGAGGCGATCAGCATGGTGCCGAGCGGCACGCCGATCAGACCGCCGATCAGGAACGGCCAGACCAGCGAGAGATCGAAGCTCTTCCACATCGAGGGCAGCGTCGAGGTTTGCGCGATCACCGAGCAGATCAGCACCAGGGGCACCGCGAGCGAGGGCGGCAGCACGTAGAGCCAGATGCCGAGCGCCATCAGTGCCGTGCCGAACCCGGCCAGGCCCGAGACGAAGCCGCCGGCCAATGCGCCGAGCAACAGCAGCGCGTAGGTGAGCGTTTCCAACAGAATGTCCTCGTCGCCGGGCGATCCCGAACTGTTGATCGCCGTCGCCCGCATAGCATGCTTGCTGCCGTGCAAGTCAATCCGCCCTGCACGCAAGCGTGATCTGCGGCGCCGGGCGTTCGCGAAAGACACGCCTACATGACGGTCGTACTTCAAATCGAGGCCGCCGCTATCTGCGCTCGGATCGGACGGCCCCCGAAAGCGACGATGGAGAATGACCATGACCCGCACTGAAATCGCCGCTGCAGCCGCGCTGTTGGCGGCCGCCTTGATGCCGACAATGGCCCAGGCGCAGCTTTCAGAGCCTGCGGCCTATCAGGCCGCTCATCCCGACCGCGACGTGCTGAATGGCGGCCAGCTCACGCCTGCGGCGCGGGCGGCTCTCGGTCAGCGGGGCGCGCCCAGCGATGCATATGCTTTGCAGGCCTATCCGTCGCCTGGGGCACCGGTCGTCCGCTCCGGCCATCGCCGTCATCGTCGATGATCTAGACGATCTGTCTGGTGTCGGCGGGCTTCTGCAGCGCGCCGACCAGGATGCGCAGCGCTTCCGTTAGTTCAGACCTGTTCCGTGCCGCGCCCAGCGAGACGCGCGCCGCATGCGGCGGTGTCCCATCGACCGTGAAGGCATCGCCGGCGACGACCGCAAGTCCGTTTCGCAACAGATGCGCCGCGACATCGGGCCGGTCCTCAGGCAGCCGCAGCCACAGATGATGCGCCGCCGGCTTGGCCAGGAATTGGAAGCCTTTCAGTGTGCGCTGCGCGAGCTGTTGACGGCCGACCGCCTCGCTGCGGATGGCGGTGATGATGCGATCGGCAATGCCGCTTTCGATCCAATGCGTCACCAGCGCGACCATCAGCGGCGCCGGCATCTGCACGGTCGCCTGCAAATACGTCCGCATCTCCCGCTGCGCCTCGCCGTCGGGCGTCACCAGATAGGCAACGCGGAGCGCCGGCGCGATGCATTTCGACAGCGTGGTCGCAAGATAGGTCCGCTCCGGAATGAGATTGGCGATCGGCGATGCCGAGCGGTCGAGCAGGCCGTAGGCGTCGTCCTCGATCAGGATCGTGCCGGTATCGCGGATGATCTTTGCGATCGCGCCGCGCCGCTCGGGGACAAGCGTCGCGGTGGTCGGATTGTGCAGGGTCGGGATGAGATAGACGGCCTTCGGCTTGTGCACGCGGCAGGCCTTTGCCAGCGCATCGGGCAGGATGCCGCCGTCATCCATGGCGATGCCGACGAGCTTGATGCCGAGCCGCGCTGCTGCGGCCTTGATGCCGGGGAATGTCAGCGCCTCCGTCAGCACGATGTCGCCGGGCCGCGCCAGATGGGCGAGCAGGTTGAACAGGATCGTCTGCGTGCCCGGAAAGACTACGAGCCTGTCGGCATGCGCGTGCGGCACCCGTGCGCGCATCCAGCGCGCGGCGACCTCGCGCTCATGCGCGCTGCCGCCAGGCGGCTGATAGTTGAGATACGCCGTCAGGCCCGATTGCGCGCGGATCGCTTCCATCCCGGCGATGATGCGCTCGTCGAGCTGCGCCTCCAGCGGATGCGGCGGCACGTTCATCGAAAGATCGATCGCGACGGGATGCGGCAGATCGACCGCGCGGCGCGCGCTGGTCTCCGACACGAACGAGCCCTGTCCGACCCGCGCCTCCATGATTCCGCGACGCCGCGCCTCGGTGTAGGCGCGCGTCACCGTGGTGAGGTCGACGTCGAGCGCCTTTGCAAGCGCGCGCTGCGTCGGCAGTTGTTGGCCACGCACGAGCCGGCCGGCGGCGATGTCGGCCTCCATGGCCTCGACGATGCGCTGGTAGCGCGGCCCTGATAGCTCCGAGATTGTCGGGGTCCAATCCATGCAATTTGGGCCCGTTACCTTTGAATGTATGGATGCAAGATATTATTGTATGGATCGTCGAAAAGGAAGAGGTGGGGTCATGGCGGCAGGTTCAGTCTCTCTGGCGAAGGCGATGTGGCGCGGCTTTCGCGGCAAGTGCCCGAACTGCGGCGAAGGACATCTGTTCGGCCGTTTCCTAAAGGTCGCAAACAGCTGTGATCATTGCGGCGAGGAGCTGTTCCACCAGCGCGCCGATGATTTTCCCGCCTATCTCGTGATCGTCCTGGTCGGCCATCTCGTGGTGCCGGCGATCCTGGCGGTCGAGACCGCGTATGCGCCGGCGGTCTGGCTGCAACTTGCGGTGTGGTTGCCGGTGACGCTGTTCGCCTCGCTCGCGTTGCTGCAGCCGACCAAGGGCGCCATCGTCGGGCTGCAATGGCAGATCGGCATGCACGGATTTGAAGTGAGCAAGCAGCGGCGTGAAGCCGATGCGCTCGCGCCGGTGCTGGTAAAAGCGGACACGCGCGCGGCCTGAGGCGCGGCGACGTTAAGGCGTTCCTGAAAATGGTGAGGGGTTCGATGCGGTCAGCATCGAACCCCTCGTTGCTTCCTTAGCAAGACGCGTTTTCTTCACGCGAACCGGAAACCCACTTCGCTCGAAAACGCTTTAGAATATCAGCCGGCCTGTAAGCCGGGTTCTGTAAGGCATCGTCCGCTTGCGCGAACCATACGTGACGGCCATTCCTCTGGGACCATGTTTGCACATGGCCTCGAGCAACCTACCCGGACGGCGGGCCTGACATCGCCCCGCGGCGTTATCGCTTGCGCGAACAGCCCGCTACGCCGTCCCTATTCGGTTTTGCTCCCGGTGGGGTTTGCCATGCCGGCTCCGTTGCCGGACCCGCGGTGCGCTCTTACCGCACCTTTTCACCCTTACCCGTCTACGCAGCGTTCGCTGCTACGACGCGGCAGGCCCGAGGGCTTGCCGCGCCAAAGCCCCGTAGGGGCGAAGGCGGGCGGTTCGTTCTCTGTGGCACTTTCCCTGGGGTCGCCCCCGCCGGACGTTATCCGGCACCGTATGTCAAGGGAGCCCGGACTTTCCTCCCCGGCGGCCTTTCGGCACCTGCCGGAGCGGCCGTCCGGCCGACTGACTGACAACGCATGGGGCATTTGTGACGGTTTCGTCAAGCCGATATCGCGGCCCACGATCCGCCCGAAATAATTTATCCTGAAGATGTCGTTTGCTGCGTGCCCCGTTCGACTGGATGTCGGCGACACAGCCGAACAACAGGAGTGAAGCGATGCAATATCTGCTGATGATCTACCAGAACGAGGCCGAGTACGCGAAGATTGACACCGGAACCAGCCAGAAGATGTCGGCGGAGTATGAAGCCTTCACGCAATCCATCATCCGGAACGGCAATTTCAAGGCCGGCGATCGGCTGCGACCGACCACGACCGCGACCACGGTGCGTGTGCGCGACGGCAAGATGCTGACGACCGATGGACCGTTTGCGGAGACCCGCGAGCAGCTCGGCGGCTACTATCTGATCGAGGCCAAGGATCTCGACGCCGCGATCGAGATCGCGGCGCGGATTCCGAGCGCGCGCGTCGGTTCGATCGAGGTGCGGCCGATCTGGGTCTACGACAAGTGACGGCCGGGCCGCGCGTCGCCGCATGACCCCAGGCGAGATCGACAAAATCTTCCGCGACGAGGCGGGGCGGGCGCTGGCCACGTTGATCCGCCTCGTCGGCGATTTCGATCTCGCCGAGGACGCGCTTCAGGATGCTTTTGCCGTCGCGCTGGAACGCTGGGCGGCGTGCGAGGTCCCCGACAATCCGCGCGCCTGGCTGGTCAACGTCGCCAGGCACAAGGCGATCGATCGTGTCAGGCGCCAGGCTGTCTTCCGCGGCAAGCAGCAGGCGCTCCTGCACGAGATCGAGCTCAACGCGCAAACGGTCGACGAGCCGGCGACAACGCTCGACGACGACATGCTGCGGCTGATCTTCACCTGTTGCCATCCGGCCTTCGCGCCAGAAGTTCAGGTCGCGTTGACGCTGCGCACCGTCTGCGGGCTGTCGACAACGCAGGTCGCGCGCGCCTTTCTCGTGGGCGAGGAGGCGATGGCGCAGCGGCTGGTCCGCGCCAAGCAGAAGATCAGGCTCGCCGGTATCCCTTACGAGGTGCCCGAGCGCGACGCGCTGGCGCCGCGGCTCGATGGCGTGCTCGCCGTGATCTATCTCGTCTTCACCGAGGGCTATGTCGCGACCGCTGGCGCGGATCTGATGCGGCCTGATCTTGCGGCCGAAGCCATCCGGCTCGGCCGCTTGCTTGATCGGCTGATGCCGGATCGCGGCGGCATCAGGGGCCTGCTGGGCCTGATGCTGCTGCACGATGCGCGCCGCGCCGGACGCGAGACCGCGGCCGGCGATATCGTGCTGCTCGAGGAGCAGGACCGCATGCTGTGGGATCGCGGGCAGATCGAGGAGGGCTTGGGCCTGGTCGAGGATGCGCTGCGCGTGCCCGGACGGCCGCAGCCTTATGCTGTGCAGGCCGCGATCGCCGCGCTGCATGCCCGCGCGCCGAGCTTCGAGCAGACCGACTGGCGGCAGATCGCCGGGCTCTACGAGGTGTTGCTGCGCATCTCTCCCTCTCCGGTGATCGAGCTCAACCACGCTGCCGCCGTGTCGATGGTCGACGGGCCGGCACGTGCGCTCGATCTCGTCGATGCGATCAGCGCCCGAGGCGGGCTCCGCGGCTATGAGCTGTTGCCCGCAGTGCGCGCGGATCTGTTGCGGCGAATGGGGCGCAAGGATGAAGCATGCGAGGCGTATCGGGCAGCGACGGAGGCGACGCAGCTCGAGCCGTTGCGGCGGCTCTATGCGCGGCGGGTGAGGGAGATGAATAACTAGCGCCGTCACTTCGACGCGACGGTCGTCCCCTCTGCCGGCAGGCTCGCCAGCAGCGCCTGCAATGTCGACAGCGTCGAATGATCCGCGACACCGTCCAGCCGCGCCGGGCGGAAGTGGCGCTGGAAGGCGGTGACGACTTCCATGGTCGCGGCGTCGTATTTGCCTGTCAGCGGCACACCGTAGCCGTATCTGGCGAGCGCTTGCTGCAGGCTCAGCACCTCGTCGCTGATGGTGCCCAGCATCAGAGTCTCGCCGCGCACGACCGGAGCCGGCGTCACCCAATGACCGACGCCGGAATTGGCCAGCGAGTGCCACGGAAATTTTTCGCCGGGGTCCTTCTTGCGCGCGGGTGCAACGTCGGAATGGCCGAGTACCCGGTGGGCCGGCACCTTGCGGCGAAGCATGATGCCGCGGCACAGCGCGATCACGGCGGCGATCTGGCGCAGCGGATATTCCGGATAGCCCCAGTCGTGGCCGCGATTGATGATCTCGATGCCGATCGAGCAGGAGTTGATGTCGTCCTCGCCGGCCCAGGACGAGACGCCGGCGTGCCAGGCGCGCCTGGTTTCGGGCACGCATTGCACGATGCGGCCGTCCTCCAGCACGACGTAATGCGCCGAGACTTCGGTCCCGGCCGTGCACAGCCGCGCCAGCGCGCCCTCGACATCGGGCATGCCGGTATAGTGCAGCACGATCATATCGGGCTGCCGTGCCTTGCTGCGCTCGCCATAGTTCGGCGAGGGGATGATGTCGGACACGATCGAGGAATCCGGCTCGAACGCCCTCATGCTCGCCGCGGCCTTGGGAACCGGGAGAACGCGTTGACGCTTCGAATCAGATCCAGACGGTGTGGACGAACCGGACGGCGGCATAGGCAAACCAAGGTGGGACGGAGAGTGGGCCAAGCCCTTCTCTTTACTATTCCTTTACCCTCCACCCCGCGCAATCGCGCAGCGCGGTTAACGGATGCATTTTGGCGCAAGTGTGTGGATGAAGCATCACCGCCGCATCAGCTTTTCGACTTGTCACGAGCCGAGCAACGCTTTCTTAACGCTAAGGGCCGTTACTGAGGGATGAAGAGCCGACCCGCGTCCGGAGGCGGCCAAAGCGTATTTTGGCTCGAAATCCCATGGCTGCCCGACAAATTCCGCTGGGAACATTGGGTTTGCCGCCCGGGACGACTGGGCGCGGTAACCATGCTGGACGGTGCGGTCGTGGAACCGCCGCGATACGGAGTCATTCGAGGCGTCATGGGCTTGTTCGTCCCCAATCTCGCTTGGACGTCAGGCTGGGCCTCCAGCAGGTCTGGCGCATGAGCCCGGCTCCGCACATTCCCGTTCTTGGCCGTGAGGCCATCGCCCATCTCGCCCCGCGCGATGGCGGTATCTATGTCGATGCCACCTTCGGCGCCGGCGGCTATAGCCGCGCCATCCTCGACGTGCCGGGAACCCGGCTCATCGCCATTGACCGCGACGGCACCGCCATCGCAGGCGGCGCCGAGCTGGTCGAACGCTCCGCGGGCCGGTTGACGCTGGTCGAGGACCGATTCTCCAATCTTGCCGAGGTCTGCGCGGCGCAGGGCGTCGAGGCCGTGGACGGCGTCGTGATGGACGTCGGCGTGTCCTCGATGCAGCTCGATCAGGCCGGTCGCGGTTTCTCGTTCCGGCTCGACGGTCCGCTCGACATGCGGATGGGGCAGGCGGGGCCGACCGCGGCGGACGTCGTCGCCCGCGCCTCGGAAGCCGATCTCGCCGACATCATCTATCTCCTCGGCGAGGAGCGGCATTCGCGCCGCGTCGCCCGCGCCATCGTCGCGGACCGTCAGGAGACGCCGTTCACGACCACGCGCGCGCTCGCCGACCTCATCGGCAGGGTGGTGCGCTCCAAGCCCGGCGACATTCATCCGGCGACGCGGACGTTCCAGGCCCTGCGCATCTTCGTCAACGAAGAGCTCGAGGAACTTCAGACCGCGCTCGCTGCGGCCGAGCGCGTGCTCAAGCCGGGCGGGCGCCTCGTCGTGGTCTCCTTCCATTCGCTGGAAGATCGCATCGTCAAGAATTTCCTCTCCGAGCGTTCCAAAACCGGCGGCGGCTCGCGGCATTTGCCGGAGGTGGCGCAGGTTCCGCCGAGCTTCCAGCTCCTGACGCGGCGGCCCGTAATCGCCGGTGAGGACGAAGTCGCGCATAACCCGCGCGCGCGCTCCGCAAAGCTCCGCGCCGCCGAGCGCACCTCGGCGCCCGCGCATCAGGATGGCGAACCATCGTCCTGGCCAAAACTCTCCGACGTGATGAGGGGCGGCTAGCGCATGCGCATCATCCACCTCCTCGTCATCGGTGCGCTGATCTTCGCGGCGGCCTATGTCTACCGGATCAAGATGGACTCCACGGCGCGCGTCGAGAAGGTGCTGCGGCTGCATGCGGAGATCCGCGAACAGCGCGACGCGATCGCTTCGCTGCGATCCGAATGGGCCAAGCTCGATGCGCCCCATCGGCTGCAGGGCCTGTCCGACCGGCATCTGCAGCTCAAACCGGTTAACGGCACGCAATATGACCAGCTGAAGAACCTGCCGGAGCGTCCGCCGCGGATGTTCAGGCCGGGCGAGCCCGATCCGATCGGCGCCATGCTCAACACCATCGAAGCCGCGAGCGATCCTGACAATGTGACGGGCTCCGTGCCTCAGCCCGAGGACAAGCAATGAGCGGTGCGACTCCGGCCAAACCAACGGAACCCTGGCGCCAGCGGCTGATCCGCAGCATGCTCTACGGGCGCAATGTCGACCGCGCCGCGAAGGCACGCGCGCGCGTTGGTCTTGCCATGCTCGCCTTCGCCTCGGTCTACGCCCTGATCGGCGGGCGGCTCGTGATGTTCGCGATCGGCGCCGATGCCCATGGCGCACGCCGCGCCGCGGCGCAGGAGGTGGTGGCGACCGCACGCCCCGACATCGTCGACCGCAACGGTGCCATTCTTGCGACCGACGTCAAGGCGGCGAGCCTGTTCGGCGAGCCGCGCCGCATCATCGACAAGGACGAGGCGATCGAGCTTCTCACGGCGACCGTGCCCGACCTCGACGAGGCCGAGGTGCGCGAGCGCCTGAGGACGCGCAAGGGCTTCGTCTGGCTCAAACGCGAGGTCACGGCGAAGCAGCAGCAGGCCATCCACAAGCTCGGCATTCCCGGCATCGGCTTCCTGCGCGAAAACAAGCGCGTCTACCCGACCGGCAACGAGGTCGCCCACCTCATCGGTCTCGTCAACATCGACAACCAGGGTATCGCCGGCATGGAGAAGTGGCTCGACAACCAGGGTCTCGCCGATCTCCATCGCGCGGGCTTTGCCACCGACCGGCTGCAAAAGCCGATCGAGCTCTCGATCGATCTGCGCGTCGAGCACGCGCTGCGGGACGAGCTCTTGAAGGCCAAGGAGAAGTTCCACACCAAGGCGGCCTCCGGCATCGTCTCGAACGTCAAGACCGGCGAGATCGTGGCGATGGTCTCGCTTCCGGACTTCGATCCGAACAATCCGAAGGAAGCGCACGACCCGGACCGCATCAACCGCCTGACCACCGGCGTCTACGAGATGGGCTCGACTTTCAAGGCGTTCACGCTGGCGATGGCGCTCGATTCCGGAAAGATCAATTTGAACACGTCGTGGGATGCCCGCGGAAACCTGCACTACGGCAAGTTCACCATCCACGACAGTCACCCGCTCGGACGCTTCATCAACACCAAGGAAGTGTTCACCTACTCGTCCAACATCGGCGCCGCGCGGATCGCGCTCGGCCAGGGGGTCGAGGCTCACAAGGCGTTCCTTGCCAAGATGGGCCAGCTGACGCGGCTGCGCACGGAACTTCCGGAGAGCGCGGCTCCACTGATCCCGCGCCGCTGGGGTGAGCTGAACACGGTCACCATCGCGTTCGGCCAGGGCATGTCGGTGGCGCCGCTGCAGGCGGTGATGGGCATCAACGCGCTGGTGAACGGCGGCTATCTGATTCCGCCGACCTTCATGAAGCGCAGCGAATCCGAAGCGGCGGCGATGGCCAAGCGCGTCATTAAGACGGAGACCAGCGACAAGATGCGGTTCCTGATGCGGCTCAACGCCGAAATCGGCACCGCCAAGACAGCCGACGTCAAGGGCTATTATGTCGGCGGCAAGACCGGCACGTCCGAGAAGGTCATCAACGGCCGCTATGCCAAGAAGCGCGTGCTCAACTCGTTCACCGCCATCATGCCCTGCGACGATCCGAAATATCAGATCCTGATCATGCTGGACGAGCCGCAGGCGATTCCCGAAACCAAGGGCTTCATCACCTCCGGCTGGAACGCGGTGCCGACCGGCGGCAAGGTGATCGAGCGGATCGCGCCGCTTCTGGGCGTCGAGCCGCGGTTCGACTTGCCGCCGTCCGAGCGCCTTATTCTTGCAGCATCCAGGACAACCCAGTAATCAATCGGGTGGGCCGTAGCCGCTGCTGAGTCGGGGATTTCCCTCAAGATTCGGCTTTCGGTACGGCGACTGGAAGACCATGAAGCTGCGCGACCTCTTAGGCAATGATGCCGCGATCGAGCCCGCAATCGCGGCGCTCGAGGCGACGGGCCTTGCGCTCGACAGCCGCGTGGTCAAGGCCGGCGACCTCTTCTTCGCACTCGCGGGCAGCAAGACGGACGGTGCGCGCTTCATCGATGCCGCGGTGGCCGCAGGCGCCGTGGCCGTCGTCGGCGACCACGCGCCGGCTGCCTGCAAGGTGCCGTTCATCACTGTCGCCAATCCGCGTCACGCGCTGGCGCTGGCTGCGGCAAAATTCTTCCCGTCGCAGCCCGCGACCATCGCCGCGGTGACCGGCACCAGCGGCAAGACCTCGGTCGCAGCGTTTACGCGCCAGATCTGGGAGCGGCTGGGGCACGCCTCCGCCAGCATCGGTACCATCGGCCTCGTCTCGCCCAAGCGCACCGTCTATGGCTCGCTGACCACGCCGGATCCGATTGCGCTGCACCGGCAACTCGACGAGATCGCGCGCGAGGGCGTGACGCACCTCGCCTTCGAAGCGTCCTCGCACGGGCTCGATCAGTACCGGCTCGACGGCGTGCGCGTCTCGGCCGGCGGCTTCACCAATCTTTCGCGCGACCACATGGATTATCATCCGACCGTCGCGCATTATCTTGCGGCTAAACTCCGCCTGTTCCGGGAACTCGTTTCTCCGGGCGGCGCAGCGGTGATCTCGGCCGATCATGATTGCTCGGCGGAAGCGATCGAGGCGGCGAGATCGCGCGGCCTGCGCGTGATGGCAGTCGGCCGCAACGGCGACGGGGCAGGCGATGGTATCCGTCTTGCCGACGCCAAGGTCGAAGGATTTTCTCAGAAGCTGACGGTCGAGCATCGCGGCAAGCGCCATGCCGTCCGGCTGCCGCTGGTCGGCGAATTCCAGATCGAGAACGCGCTGGTATCGGCCGGACTTGCGATCGGTACCGGCAGCGATGCCGCCAATGTGTTCGCAAGCCTCGAGCATCTCGAAGGCGCCAAGGGCCGGCTCGAGCGCGTCGGCGAGCGCAATGGCGCGCCGATCTTCGTCGACTACGCGCACAAGCCCGATGCGCTCGCCAAGGCGCTGCAGGCGCTGCGGCCCTATGCGAAACGAAAGCTGGTCGTCGTGTTCGGCGCCGGCGGTGACCGCGATGCCGGCAAGCGTCCGATCATGGGCGAGATCGCGGCCGAGAATGCCGACGGCGTCATCATCACCGACGACAATCCGCGCAGCGAGAAACCGGAAGCCATCCGCGCCGCGATTCTCGCCGCGGCGAAGGGCGCCCGCGAGATCGGCGACCGTGCCGCGGCAATCCGAACCGCGATCGAGGAACTACAGGAAGGCGATGCACTGCTCGTCGCCGGCAAGGGACACGAGACCGGGCAGATCGTCGGCGGCCAGGTGCTGCCCTTCAGTGATCACGAGGCGGTCGCCGCCGCATTAGCGTCGAGGGTTGCATGAGCGCGCCGATATGGACGGTTGCCGAAGTCGCGCGCGCGCTGGGCGCTGCCGGATCATTTCCGGATACGCCGATTGATTTCGTCACCCAGGACAGCCGGCTGGTGAAGCCGGGCAGCCTGTTCGTTGCGCTGAGCGGCACGCCGAGCGGCGGCTTCGTCTCGGCCTTCGCCAGCGCGCGCGACGGCTGGGAGTTCGCGGACAAGGCCGAGGCTTCCGGCGCGGTCGCGATGATCGTGCCGCACGAGATCGCGGGCATTCGCATTCCGCAGATCGTCGTCAAGGACACGCTGATCGACGGCCTCTGGGGCCTCGCGCGCGCCGCCCGCGCCCGCTTCCGCGGGCCTGTGATCGGGCTCACCGGCAGCGCGGGCAAGACCAGCACCAAAGAATTTCTGGCGGCCTATCCGAACGCCTATGCAAGCCCCTCGAGCTTCAACAATTTCTGGGGCGTGCCGCTGACGCTGTGCAATGCCAGGCTAGATGCCAGCCTCTGGGTCGTCGAGATGGGCATGAACCAGCAAGGCGAGATCGCGCGGCTCAGCGAACTGACGCAGCCGACCGTCGCACTCGTCGTCAACGTCCAGCCCGTGCATCTGGAAAAGCTCGGCTCGCTCGAAGCCATCCGCCGCGAGAAGGTGTCGATCGCGCTCGGCCTGCCCGAGGACGGGGTGCTGGTGCTGCCGGCCGGGCTGAAGGCATCCGAATGGAAGGGCAAGGTGGTGCGCTTCGGCGAGCATGCCGAGGTGCACGAGGTCACGCACGCGCCGCATGGCGAGAGCTGGCAGGTCGTGGCCATGATCGGCAAGAAGCAGATCGCCTTCAGCCTGACGCCGGGCGCGCCGCACCGCGTGCAGAATGCGCTGGCCGCGCTCGCCGCCATCCGCGCCGCGAGCCTCGATGCGGCGACGCTGGCGATCAAGCTCGACCGGGTCGGCATCATGACCGGCCGCGGCGTCGAGCAGGCGGTCGGCAGTATCACCGTGATCGACGACAGTTTCAACGGCAATCCGGCCAGCGTCGCCGCTGCGCTGCAAAGCCTCCAGGCGCGCAATGTGACCGGCGGCCGTCGCGTTGCCGTGCTCGGTGACATGCTGGAGCTGGGCGATGATGCACCAGGCTATCACACCGGCCTTGCCAAGCATCTCGACGGGATCGACGGGATCTACTGCGTCGGCCCTCTGATGCGCCATCTCTATGATGTGCTCCCGGCCGGCAAGGGCCTCGGCTGGCACGACGATCCCGCCACCTTGAAGCCGAGTGAGGTCGCGAACCTGCTGAAGGCAGGCGACGTCGTGGTTGTCAAGGGCAGCAAGAAGATGTTCTGGGTCAACAAGTTTGTGCCGGGCCTGGTGGCCGCCTTGCAGGCAAAGGCGTAAACTGCTTGGAAGGCGCTGTTCCCGAACCCCACCCTTTGCGGCGCGAAGCCGTCCGGTTTCCCGGAGGTCGCGCGACCATGATGAAGACCAGCGAATGCGCGTAAGGCACGTTGAGGCCAAGCTCAAGAAGATCAAGGCCAAGACCGCGTGCGCAAAGGCGCCATAGGACCGTCTGAATGTTTTACTGGCTGATCGAGCTCTCCAACACATTTCCGGGCTTCGGTGCCGTTCGCACCTTCCTGAACGTCTTCCGCTACATCACCTTCCGCACCGGCGGCGCCGTCGTCACCGGCGCGCTGTTCGTGTTCCTGTTCGGGCCCTGGATCATCGATCATTTGCGCATCCGCCAGGGCAAGGGCCAGCCGATCCGGACCGACGGTCCGCAATCGCATCTCGCCAAGAAGGGCACGCCTACGATGGGCGGGCTGATGATCCTGTCCGGCCTCACGGTCGGCACGGTGCTGTGGGCCAATCCGCTCAACCCCTATGTCTGGATCGTGCTGGCGGTGACGCTCGGCTTCGGCTTCGTCGGCTTCTATGACGACTACCTCAAGGTGACCAAGCAGACCACGACCGGGTTCGGCAGCAAGCTTCGCCTGCTGATCGAGGCGGCGATTGCGCTGGTGGCCTGCTACGCGCTGGTGCGGCTGAACCGCGATCCCGCATCGACCGCGCTGACGATTCCGTTCCTCAAGGACACCGTGCTGCATTTCGGCTGGTTCTTCGTCATCTTCGGCGCCTTCGTCATCGTCGGCTCCGGCAACGCGGTGAACCTCACCGACGGGCTCGACGGCCTCGCCATCGTTCCCGTGATGATCGCGACCGCGAGCTTTGCGATGATCGCCTATCTCGCCGGCAACGCGGTGTTCGCCGAATATCTGCAGATCAAATATGTCGCCGGCACCGGCGAGCTCGCGGTGCTCTGCGGTGCGCTGCTGGGCGCCGGCCTCGGCTTCCTCTGGTTCAACGCGCCGCCGGCCTCGATCTTCATGGGCGACACCGGCTCGCTCGCGCTCGGCGGCATGCTCGGCGCCATCGCGGTCGCGGTGAAGCACGAGATCGTGCTCGCGGTGATCGGCGGCCTGTTCGTGCTGGAGGCGGTCTCCGTCATCGTGCAGGTGGTGTCGTTCAAGCTCACCGGCAAGCGCATCTTCCGGATGGCGCCGATCCATCACCATTTCGAGCAGCTTGGCTGGACCGAGCCGCAGATCGTGATCCGCTTCTGGATCATCTCGGTGATGCTGGCGCTGGCCGGTCTCTCCACGCTGAAGCTGCGGTGATCGATCGATGATCCCCGTCACGTCCTTCGCCGGCAAGACGGTCGCGGTGTTCGGCCTCGGCGGCTCGGGGCTTGCCTCCTGCCACGCCTTGAAGGCCGGCGGTGCCGAGGTGATCGCCGCCGACGACAATGCCGAGAATGTCGCCAAGGCCGCGCAGGCCGGCTTCATCACTGCCGATTTGCGCAACGTGTCCTGGGCGAATTTTACCGCGCTCGTGCTCGCGCCCGGCGTGCCGCTGACCCATCCGGTACCGCATTGGAGCGTGCTGAAGGCGCGCGAGGCAGGCTGTGAGGTGATCGGCGACATCGAGCTCTTCTGCCGCGAGCGGCGCCGCCACGCGCCGGATGCGCCGTTCGTCGCGATCACCGGCACCAACGGCAAGTCCACCACGACGGCGCTGATCGCGCATCTGACCAAGGTCGCCGGTTACGACACCCAGATGGGCGGCAATATCGGCACAGCGATCCTGTCGCTGGAGCCGCCGCGCATGGGCCGCGTCCACGTCATCGAGATGTCGTCCTACCAGATCGACCTCACGCCCTCGCTCGATCCTTCCGTCGGCATCCTGCTCAATGTCAGCGAGGACCATATCGATCGCCACGGCACCATCGCGCACTACGCCGCGGTGAAGGAGCGCCTCGTTGCCGGCGTGCAAACTGGCGGCACGGCGATCGTCGGCGTTCATGACGGCTTTTGCCGCGACATCGCCGACCGGCTCGACCGCGCCGGCAAGACCGTGGTGCGGATCTCCGTCAAGAACCCGCTGGCATCAGGCATCCATGTCGAGCACGGCAATATCGTGCGCACCGCGGGCGGCGCCCGCAGCGAAATCGCCGCGCTCGGCGGCATCGGCTCGCTGCGCGGCCAGCACAACGCGCAGAACGCGGCCTGCGCCGCCGCCGCCGCGCTGGCGATGGGCATCAGCCAGGACGTGCTGCAGAACGGCCTACGCAGCTTTCCCGGCCTTGCGCACCGCATGGAGCAGGTCGGCCGCCGCGGCAACGTGCTGTTCGTCAACGATTCCAAGGGCACCAATGCGGATGCCACGGCGCACGCGCTGTCCTCCTTTGCCGATATCTTCTGGATCGCCGGCGGCAAGGCGAAGGCCGGAGGTATCACTGGCCTGACCGGCTATTTCCCGCGCATCCGCAAGGCCTATCTGATCGGCGAGGCCGCGCAGGAGTTTTCGGGAACGCTGGGCACGCAAGTGGCGCACGAGATCAGCCAGACCCTCGACGTCGCGGTAGAGAACGCCGCGCGCGACGCGGAAGCCTCAGACCTCACCGACGCCGTCGTTCTGCTCTCGCCGGCCTGCGCTTCCTTCGACCAGTACCGCAACTTCGAGATCCGCGGCACCAAGTTCCGCGAGCTGGTGCAGGCGCTGCCGGGCGTGAAGCCGGTGGTGTAAATGCGCCAGCATCAACGGCCCAAGCGGGATCTAGACGACGCATGAGTTTGTTGGGCGTCTGGTTGGTGGATGAGACCGATGAGTTGGCGCTGGCCCAACTCGGAAATGTCCCGCTTGAGTTCGATGACAATGGTGGACTGCGCTACACAATTCGGGAGCAGGGCAAACGTCAAATCATCAATCTTCGATATCGGGTGGAGGGCTCGACGATTGTCACCGATCAGCCCTCAGCGCCACAACTCGAACGCACGCAATTCTCGTTCGCCGAGGATGGCGTCCTGACCCTCGCCTTTGGCGGCCTGCCCTATCGGTTCGTCAGGGCACCGGGTCCGTAGTCCGGTAGGGGGCTTCTCTCAAAAGTTACCCGTCCCATTAACCCTGCGGTAACCAACCTCGGCGACCAATGGACGGACCTCTGTCCGAAAGCGGCCGCCCATGCTCTCCCGTGAAGAACGCACCCCCTTTTCCGAGTGGTGGTGGACCGTCGACAAGCCGCTGATGGGCGCCATTTTGGCGCTGATGCTGACCGGGGTGATCCTGTCGCTGGCGGCAAGTCCGCCGGTTGCGACCCGCATCGGGCTCGATCCCTTCCACTTCTTCAGCCGTCACGTGCTGTTCCTGCTCCCGTCCTGCCTGGTGCTGCTCGGGGTGTCCTTCCTGTCGCCGCGCGCAATCCGCCGCTCGGCGCTGATCATCTTCGCGGCGAGCATCATCCTGATCGTGCTCACGCTCGCGATAGGCCCGGAGGTGAAGGGCTCGCGGCGCTGGATCACGCTGCTCGGCGTCAACATCCAGGCCTCCGAAATCGCAAAGCCGTCCTTTGTCGTGATCGCCGCCTGGCTGTTCGCGGAATCGACCAAGCGGCCGGAGATGCCGGCGACCTCGATGGCGCTGGTGCTGCTTATGATGCTGGTCGCGCTGCTGGTGATGGAGCCGGATTTCGGCCAGACCATGCTGATCCTGATGGTGTGGGGCTCGCTGTTCTTCATCGCGGGCATGCGCATGATCTGGGTGTTCGGCCTGGCGGGCCTCGGGGCGGCCGGCCTGTTCAGCGCTTATCTCTTCGTCCCGCACGTCGCAGGCCGCATCAAGCGCTTCATGAACCCGGCCTCGGGCGACACCTTTCAGGTCGATACCGCCATGGAGGCCTTCTACAACGGCGGCTGGTTCGGGCTCGGGCCGGGCGAGGGCATCGCCAAGCGCAGCCTGCCGGACAGCCACACCGACTTCGTGTTCGCGGTCGCGGCCGAAGAGTTCGGCATCATCCTGTGCCTGGCGATGCTGACGCTGTTCGCCTTCGTCGTCATCCGCACGTTGTCGCGCGCCTATGCCAATGAGGACATGTTCTCGCGCTTCGCCGCCTCGGGTCTTGCGATCCTGTTCGGCGTGCAGGCCGCGATCAACATGTCGGTGAACCTCCAGCTCATCCCCGCCAAGGGCATGACGCTGCCGTTCATCTCCTATGGCGGCTCCTCGATCGTGTCGCTCGCCTATGGTGTCGGCATGATGCTGGCCCTGACGCGGCTGCGCCCACGCACAGAGGTCGAGGCCAGCGGCCATGCCGACGCGATGCGGAGTTACGCGTAGCTGCTCTCGTGTCCCGGACAAGCGCAGCGCAGAGCCGGGACCCAGAATGCCGCGCCCATATCGCAGGATTGGGCCCCGGTCAGCAGCGCACCACGCCGCGAAGGGCGGCGTGCTGCGCTGCGCCCAGGGCACGAGCATCGTGTCGCCGGCTCGCAATGACTGAAAACTCCCTGTAAAACTCCCCGACCATGGACAATTCCCCCCTGATTCTTCTCGCCGCGGGCGGCACCGGCGGCCATCTGTTTCCGGCCGAGGCACTCGGCGTCGAGCTGATCCGGCGCGGCTTTCGAGTCCGCCTCGTCACGGATGAGCGCGCGCTACGTTACAGCGGGCTGTTCAGCAAGGACATGATCGACGTTGTTTCGAGCGAGACCGCGCGGGGCCGCAATCCGTTGCAGCTCGCCTATGCCGGGCTCACGCTCGCTGCCGGCACGCTCTCTGCGTATAGTCTGATCAAGCGGTTGAAGCCCGTTGCCGTCGTCGGCTTCGGCGGCTATCCGACGCTGCCGCCGCTGGTCGCTGCCAAATTCGCCGGCGTACCCGGCATTATTCACGACGCCAACGCGGTGCTCGGCCGCGCCAACCGGTTCCTCTCGGGCCGCGTACGCGCGATCGCGACGTCGCTGCCCGGCGTGCTCGACCGCGATCCGGCGCTATCAGGCAAGACCACGACGGTCGGCACTCCGATGCGCCCGGCGGTGCTCGCCGCCGCTGCAGTACCTTACGCAGTGCCCGAGGTGAACGGTCCGCTGCGCCTGCTCGTCGTCGGCGGCAGTCAGGGCGCGCGCATCATGGCCGACATCGTGCCTGGTGCGATCGAGCGGCTCGAGCCTGCGCTGTGGAGCCGGCTCATGCTGACCCAGCAGGTGCGGGACGAGGACATGGCACGTGTGCGCGCGCTCTATGACAAGCTCAAGATCAAGGTGGAGCTGGCGCCGTTCTTCACCGATTTGCCGGCACGGCTCGCTTCAAACCATCTCGTGGTATCGCGCTCCGGCGCCGGCACGGTGGCCGAGCTCGCAGCGATCGGCCGGCCCTCGATCCTGGTGCCGCTGCCAGGTTCGATCGACCAGGACCAGTTCGCCAATGCCGGCGTGCTGGTCAAGGTCGATGGCGCGATCCGCATCCCGCAGACCGAGTTCACCTCCGACCGGTTGGCGTCCGAAATCTCCGCCTTCGCCGCCGAGCCTGCGCGCCTTGCCGCCATGGCGCAGGCCGCCCGCGGCGCCGGTCGGCTCGACGCCGCTGAGCGACTGGCTGATCTGGTGGTCAAGGTCGCGGGAATCTGACGCGAAAAAGCCCTTGTCTTCGCCTTCTAAAGCGGGGCATCCAGTAGGAAAGGCGCGCGGCTGATTTGGCCGTGACCTTCGCCAGATGCCGCCTGCGCAAGGCGGCGAGGTCAGGGAACACAGCATGAGACTGCCGCGCGAGATCGGACCCATCCACTTCGTCGGGATCGGCGGGATCGGCATGAGCGGCATCGCCGAGGTGCTGGTCAATCTCGGCTATGCCGTGCAGGGCTCGGACGCTTCCGACAATTACAATCTCGACCGCCTCCGCAAGAAGGGCGCAAAAGTCTCGGTCGGCCACAAGGCCGAGAATGTCGACGGCGCCGAGGTCGTGGTCGTGTCCACCGCGATCAAGCGCGACAATCCGGAACTGATGGCGGCGCGCGAACGGCGCATTCCCGTGGTGCGCCGCGCCGAGATGCTGGCCGAGCTGATGCGGCTGAAGAGCTGCGTCGCCATCGCCGGCACTCATGGCAAGACCACCACGACGACGATGGTCGCAACGCTGCTCGATGCCGGCGGGCTCGATCCCACCGTGATCAACGGCGGCATCATCAACGCCTATGGCTCCAACGCGCGCCTTGGCGCGGGCGACTGGATGGTGGTGGAAGCCGACGAGAGCGACGGCACCTTCCTGAAGCTGCCGACCGATGTCGCCATCGTCACCAATGTCGACCCTGAGCATCTCGATCACTTCAAGACCTTCGAGGCCGTGCAGGACGCCTTCCGTCATTTCGTCGAGAACCTGCCGTTCTACGGCTTTGCGGTGATGTGCATCGATCATCCCATTGTGCAGAGCCTCGTCGGCAAGATCGAGGACCGCCGCATCATCACCTATGGCGAGAATCCGCAGGCCGATGCGCGGCTCGTCGATCTGACCCCGATGGGCGGCGGATCGAAGTTCAAGGTCGCGTTCCGCGATCGCAAGACCGGAGCCGTGCACGAGATTTCCGATTTGATGCTGCCGATGCCGGGACGTCACAACGCCTCCAACGCGACGGCGGCGATTGCTGTCGCGCGCGAGCTCGGCGTGTCCGACGAAGCAATCCGCAAGGCGATCGCCGGCTTCGGTGGTGTCAAGCGCCGCTTCACCAAGACCGGCGAATGGAACGGCGTCACCGTGATCGATGATTACGGCCACCATCCGGTCGAGATCGCGGCGGTGCTGAAGGCGGCACGGGAATCCACCAACGGCAAGATCATCGCCGTGGTGCAGCCGCATCGCTACACCCGCCTGCAATCGCTGTTCGAGGAATTCTGCACCTGCTTCAACGATGCCGATGCGGTCGTTGTCGCCGACGTCTATGCCGCCGGCGAAGCGCCGATCGATGGCATCGACCGCGATCATTTCGTCACGGGCCTGCGCGCCCACGGCCATCGCGAGGTGGTCCCGCTGCCGAATGCCGGCGAGCTGGCCAATATCGTCCACGGCATCGCCAAGAGCGGCGATCTCGTCGTGTGCCTGGGAGCGGGCAACATCACGCAATGGGCATATGCCTTGCCGGATCAGTTGAAGGCGCTGGGGTGAGAATGCCGATGGGAGGCTTGCAGGCAGCCGCACGGCAAACTGCGCTCCCTCCCCCCTTGTGGGGGAGGGCGGGGGAGAGGGGTAGCCACAGACTCCGATCTCTCTTGGGGCTACCCCCCTCCCTGCCCCTCC
Organism: Bradyrhizobium sp. WSM2793; assembly: GCF_000379585.1. NCBI lineage: Bacteria > Pseudomonadati > Pseudomonadota > Alphaproteobacteria > Hyphomicrobiales > Nitrobacteraceae > Bradyrhizobium > Bradyrhizobium sp. WSM2793. Next base: position 334,770 of record NZ_KB902780.1, read on the forward strand.
CCCACAAGGGGGGAGGGAATGGAGAAAGCTTGCGTCCCTCACACGAGGTGAGTGTTCACGCATGACCTTCCCCGACATCACTCCCGCTCTCAAAGCCGCGATGCCGGAGCTGCGCGGGCGGCTGCTGGCCAACCAGTCGCTGGCCGAGCTGACCTGGTTTCGCGTCGGCGGTCCCGCGCAGGTGCTGTTCACGCCGGCGGATGAGGACGATCTCGCTTACTTCCTCGCGCATCTTTCTCCCGACGTTCCCGTCTACGTCGTCGGTGTCGGCTCCAACCTCATCGTGCGCGACGGCGGCATTGCGGGCGTCGTGATCCGCCTGGCGCCGCGCGCCTTCGGCGAGGCCAGCGCCAGCGGCGATATCGTCACTGCCGGTGCAGCCACGCTCGACAAGCGCGTGGCGGAAGTGGCTGCATCCGCCAATGTCGGCGGGCTCGAATTCTATTTCGGTATCCCCGGCACCATCGGCGGCGCGTTGCGCATGAATGCCGGCGCCAACGGCGGCGAGACCAAGGACGTATTGATCGAGGCGCGCGGCGTCGGGCGAGACGGCAGCAAGCACGTGTTCTCCAACGCCGACATGAAGTTCGTCTACCGCAACAGCGGCGTCGATCCCTCCATCATCTTCACCTCCGCGCGCTTTCGCGGCGAGATCAGGGATAGCGAGGCGATCCGCGCGCGCATGGCGGACGTGCAGACCCATCGCGAGACCGCGCAGCCGATCCGCGAGAAGACCGGCGGCTCGACCTTCAAGAATCCGCCCGGCCATTCCGCCTGGAAGCTGGTGGATGCCGCCGGCTGCCGCGGCTTGCGCGTCGGCGGCGCGCAGGTCTCCGAGATGCACTGCAATTTCCTGATCAACACGGGCGATGCCACCGCGCACGACATCGAGACGCTGGGCGAGACCGTGCGCGAACGCGTGAAGGCAAATTCCGGAATTGAGCTACACTGGGAAATCAAGCGGATTGGGGTTTCCCCCTAACAGTCATTCCGGGGGCGCGCGGCGCAACCCGGAATCTCGAGATTCCGGGTCTGGTGCTTGCGCACCATCCCGGAATGACAAAGCACGAGGCAGCGAATGCGCATCACCATCCTCTTCGGCGGCTCCAACCGCGAGCGCCTGGTTTCGGTCGCCTCGGCCCAGGCCCTGCATCAGGCATTGCCCGAGGCCGATCTGTGGTGGTGGGACGTCGAAGACAAGGTACACACCGTCCAGTCGAAGCAGTTGCTCGAACATGCCCGCCCCTTCGAGGACGAGTTCTTGCCCGGAACGCGCGGCATCCCGCTTGCGCAGGCGCTCGACCAGGCCAGGGCCGAGGATCGGGTGCTGGTGCTCGGCCTGCATGGCGGACGTGCCGAGAACGGCGAATTGCAGGTGATGTGCGAGGCGCGCGGCGTGCCCTTCACCGGCTCGGGCTCGGCCTCCTCGCATCTGGCCTTCGACAAGTTCGCGGCCAAGCGGTTTGCGGCGCTCGGCGGTGTGATGCCGCCGGAAAACGTTGCGCTCGACAACATCGACGAGGCTTTTGCCCAATACGGAAGGCTGATCGCAAAGCCCGCGCGCGACGGATCGAGCTATGGCCTGATCTTCGTCAACGCCAAGCAGGATCTCGTCGCCGTCCGCAACGCGGCCAAGCACGAAGAGTACGTCATCGAGCCCTACATCGCCGGCGTCGAGGCGACCTGCGGCGTGCTGGAGCGCGCCGATGGTTCGATCATCTCGCTGCCGCCGATCGAGATCATCCCGGGCGAGGGCAGTTTCGATTACGCCGCAAAATATCTCCTGAAGTCGACCCAGGAGATTTGCCCCGGCCGTTTCGCACCCGAGATCACCGCGGCGCTGCAGGCGCAGGCGATGCTGGCGCACCGCGCGATGTCCTGCGCCGGCTATTCCCGGTCGGACTTCATCGTCTCGGACAAGGGCCTCGTCTATCTCGAGACCAACACGCTGCCCGGGCTGACCAAGTCCTCGCTCTACCCCAAGGCGCTGAAAGCCGAGGGCATCGAATTCGTCGACTTCCTGCGCGGCCTGGTGGAGCTCGCCGGGCAGCGCGTGCGGAAATAATTAGGACTGGTTAACGGCCGAATCGGCCAAACGGGCCAGTTTGGGGTCCAAAACCGGTAAAATGCCGGACATCGCGGCATAAATGCCTCACCTCGCGGGGCAAAATGCGCCGGACGTTAACGAACTTTACCTTTTGTTTACCAGGACGTCCGAAGGTTAACGCTGGCGGCGCATATGGCGCTTTGGCTGCCGGCGCGTGAGCTGTCGGGGGTGATGTCACCTCCAGCGAACGCTTTGAAGGGGAGAGGCTTCTTCTGCTGAAGACCAGCACCCGGCCCGGCACGTCGAAGACGTCATGTTCGCCAGGATCCGCGCGATGTCGCGGGCAAACTGTTGACGAGCTCGTGCAATGGATGGAGCAGGAAGCCTCACCCGGTCGTTTTTCAGATCGCTGAGGCCCCAAGCTGACCTGAAGGCGGCCGCTGTCGGAGCGGTCGTGCTTCTGCGCGAGTGGCTGCAGGACAAGCGCCAGCAAAGACTTCACGCCGCGCGTGCTGCCGCCAAGATCAAGGCCAAGGCCATCATCGAGCGTGAGCCGCCGCCGCGCGTGGTCGCATTGGTGGAGCGCTATCTGCCGCGCCGGGTCGGGATCAGCATGACCGTGCTGCTTTTGATCGGCAGCACCGGCTTCGGCATCGTCAAGGGCGGCCATCTCCAGGATTTCATCACCGCGGTCAGCGATGCCCGCAACGCGCTGGCCAATTCCGCCGGGTTCCGCATCACTTCCGTCGTGATCAATGGCCGCAAGCATCTGACCCAGGACGAGATCCTGGCCATCGGCGGCGTCAGCGGCCGTTCCTCGCTGCTGTTCCTCGATGCTGACGCGGTGCGCGACAAGCTCAAGGCCAATCCGTGGATCGCGGATGCGACCGTGCTGAAGCTCTATCCGGGCCAGCTGATGATCGAGCTCACCGAGCGCAAGGCATTCGCGCTGTGGCAGGAGGCCGGCCGGCTCTCGGTCATCGCCGATGACGGCGCCGTGCTCGAACCCTATGTCTCGCGCCGCTTCCTGTCGCTGCCGCTCGTGGTCGGCAAGGGCGCCGAGACCCAGGCCCGCGATTTCCTCGCGCTGCTGGCGCGCTATCCGCAGGTCAACTCGATCACCAAGGCCGCGATCTTCGTCGGTGAGCGGCGCTGGAACCTGAGGCTCAAGGACGGTCTCGACATCCGTCTGCCCGAGCAGGACGTCGGCAACGCGCTGGCGATGCTGTCCAAGCTCGACAAGGAGGACAGGCTGTTCTCGCGCGACATCGTCGCCGTCGACATGCGCCTGCCTGATCGCCTGGTGGTGCAGCTGTCCGAGGACGCCGCCAAGGCGCGCGAGGAGCTGTTCAAGGACAAGAAGAAAAAGAAGGCCGGGGATTCCGCATGACCGGTCTTGATCGCACCCAGACCCCGAAGACGCGCCCGATGCCGCACAAGCGCGGCGGCCTGGTCGCCTGCCTCGACATCGGCACCAGCAAGATCGCCTGCATGATCGCGCGGCTGAAGCCGTCGCCGCCGAGCGAGGCGCTGCGCGGCCGCACCCATGCAGTGGAACTGATCGGTTACAGCCAGATCCAGTCGCGCGGGATGAAGGCCGGCGCGGTGATCGACCTTACCGAATGCGAGCAGGCCGTGCGCCAGGCCGTCGCGCTCGCGGAGAAAATGGCCAAGGTGCGGGTCGAGTCCGTGCTGCTCTCGGTCTCCGGCGGCCGGCTTTCCGGCCAACTGGTCGAAGCCGCCGCAGATATCCGTGGTGGCGCCGTGACGCAGGCCGATGTCAGCCGCGTCACCTCCACCGGCATGCGTCATGCCACCGGCGAAGGCCGCACCGTGCTGCACGCGCTCCCGGTCGGCTACACGCTCGACGGCGTCAAGGGCATCCGCGATCCCCGCGGCATGGTTGCGCATCAGTTCGGCGTCGACATGAACGTCGTCACCTGCGACGCCACCGTGGCGCGGAACCTGATGCTGGCGGTAGAGCGCTGCCACATCAATGTCGAAGCCATGGCGGCCAGCCCTTACGTCGCCGGATTGTCGGTGCTGACCGACGACGAGGCCGATCTCGGCGCCGCCGTTGTCGAGATGGGCGCCGGCACCACTACGATTGCCGTTTATTCAGGCGGCCGTTTCGTGCATGCGGCGGGTTTTGCGGTCGGCGGGCAACACATCACGATGGATCTTGCGCGCGGACTCTCCGCGACCATTGCCGATGCCGAGCGAATCAAGACGTTATACGGGACCGTCATCACCGGCGGATCGGACTCGCGTGAGCTGATGTCTGTGCCGACAGCCGGTGACGAGCAGGATCTGCCGCAGATCGTCTCCCGCGCCACCATCGCCAACATCGTCAAGCACCGTGCCGAGGAAGTCTTCGAAATGGTTCGGGACAAGCTGAAGGATTCCCCCTTCGCCTCAGAGCCCAACGGCCGGGTCGTGCTCTCGGGCGGCGCCTCGCAGCTGACCGGCCTCGTCGAACTCGGCACCCAGATTCTCGGCCGGCCCGTGCGGGTCGGACGTCCGCTCGGCTTCGGCCGGCTGCCCAACGAGGCGAAGAACGCCGCGTTCGCGGTGCCGGCCGGACTCCTCGTCTACCCGCAATATGTTCACCACGAACATGTCGAACCGCGGCATACGCGGCAGCAGGTCAAGACAGGGACCGGCGGTTATTTCGGAAAGGTCGGACGATGGCTACGCGAGGGCTTCTGATGATTCATTTCCGCAATTCCCGACTTTCACCAACTCCCGCGGCCGCCGGCCGGGGCGAACCCACGCGCGCGTGATCGAGAGGCAAACATGACCATCAGCATCAATGTTCCTGATATTCACGAACTGAAGCCCCGGATCACCGTGTTCGGCGTCGGTGGCGCCGGTGGCAACGCCGTCAACAACATGATCACGGCGGGCCTTCAGGGCGTCGATTTCGTGGTCGCCAACACCGACGCGCAGGCGCTGACGATGTCGAAGGCGCAGCGCATCGTGCAGATGGGCACGGCGGTCACGCAAGGCCTCGGCGCCGGCTCGCAGCCGAACGTCGGCGCGGCGGCGGCGGAAGAGGTGATTGACGAGCTGCGCGACCATCTCTCGGGCGCCAACATGGTGTTCGTCACCGCGGGCATGGGCGGCGGCACCGGTACCGGTGCAGCTCCCGTGATCGCCAAGACCGCGCGCGACATGGGCATCCTCACCGTCGGCGTCGTGACCAAGCCCTTCCACTTCGAGGGTGGCCGCCGCATGCGCACGGCCGAAGCCGGCATCAACGAGCTTCACAAGGTCGTGGATACGCTGCTGATCATCCCGAACCAGAACCTGTTCCGGGTCGCCAATGAGAAGACCACCTTCGCCGACGCCTTCGCGATGGCCGACCAGGTGCTGTACTCGGGCGTGGCCTGCATCACCGATCTGATGGTCAAGGAAGGCCTGATCAACCTCGACTTCGCCGACGTCCGCGCCGTCATGCGCGAGATGGGCAAGGCGATGATGGGCACCGGCGAAGCCTCCGGCGACAAGCGCGCGCTGACCGCCGCGGAAGCCGCGATCGCCAACCCGCTGATCGACGACAGCTCGATGAAGGGCGCCAAGGGCCTCCTCATCTCCATCACCGGCGGCAAGGACCTCACGCTGTTCGAGGTCGACGAAGCCGCGACCCGTATCCGCGAGGAAGTCGACCAGGACGCCAACATCATCGTCGGCGCGACCTTCGACGAAGCGCTCGACGGCCTGATCCGCGTCTCGGTCGTTGCCACCGGCATCGAGCAGGCCGCGATCGCCCGCAACAGCCAGGCGACCTCCGCTCCGGTTGCGAACGCGGCGCCGCAGGCGCAGCAGGCTCCCGCAGCCCCCGCCGTCGCCGCCGAGAGCCGTCTGGCCGACCTGACCGCGCGGCTCCGCGCCGACAATCAGCGTATGGCTGAGCGCGCCCAGAAGCTGGAAGGCCAGATTCCGGCCGCAGCCCCGGTCGCTGCCGCGCCGATGGCGCCCCGTCCGAATGTCGAGCGTGCCGCGCTCGCCGCCATCGCCGCCGCTGTTGCGGAGGTCCCGCAGGCGCCCGCGCCGATGCAGACCTATGGCGACGTCACCGTGCGCCCGATCGCGCAGAAGCCGACGCTGTTCCCGGAGCCCGACATGGCCCCGACCGCGATGCAGGAGCCGATGACGCCGGAGAACTTCATTCCGCCGCAGGCCGAGCGTGCGCCGGTTCGTGCGCCGCGGATGCCGCGCCTCGATGAGCTGCCGATGCCGGCCCAGGCCGAGATTCGCCAGGCCCGCGGCGAGGTCGAGGAGGAGACCCCGCAGAAGACCCGCCTGTCGCTGCTGCAGCGCCTCGCCAATGTCGGCCTCGGCCGTCGCGACGAGGAAAGCGAGCCGCCGGTCGCGGCCCGCACCGCCGGTCCCGCGATGCCGCCGCTGCCCGAGCGCCGCCAGCAGAAGACCGTGGCGCAGCAGATCGCATCGAGCGAGCCGGTATCTGAGTATGCCCGCCGCCCCGCGCCGCAGGGGCTGGACATGCACGGCCGTCCGGCGCCTGTTGCGCCGGCGCCACAGGGCGACGACCATCTTGATATCCCGGCCTTCCTGCGGCGGCAGGCGACCTGAGGATTATTACAATAAGGCAGACGAAAAAAGGTCCCGGCAACAAGCTTGCCGGGACCTTTCCTTTTGTCCCGTGCATGTCCGGATTGCGCAGACAAGCAACTGATTTTAAATCATTAATTACGTGTTTGGGTGTTCAGTCAAACTGCCGGAAGCGACCCAAAACCTCGGCGCAATTTGGTTAAGCCTTGGCGCGAATACGGCAGGTTTGGGGTAACAATCGGTAAAAAAGCGTGAGTTGGCGCTGTTTGAGGCAGTGACTATGGTTTGGCGTGACTTGGGGATACGGATTCGCAGGGGCCCGGCACTGGCCGGCCAAGTGAGTCCAGTATAAGTCGCAGTGGGTCGTAGTGGGGCGGGTTCCTGATGAAATTTAGCCGGCAAACAACGCTTCGTGCGCAAGCCTCCGTGGCAGGCGTAGGCGTTCACTCCGGTCTTCCCGTCACTCTCACCCTTGGGCCTGCGCCTGTCGACGCGGGTTTTATTTTTGTCCGCACCGGCCTCGAGGGAAGTGACCGCGAAGTTCAGGCGACCGCCGAGCAGGTGATCGCGACCGACTTCGCCACCGTCCTCGGCGATCGCAACGGTCCGCTGGTGTCCACCGCCGAGCACGTGCTTGCTGCACTGCGGGGTATGGGTGTCGACAACGCCACCATCGAGATCGACGGTCCCGAAGTGCCGATCATGGACGGCAGCGCGGCGGCCTTCATTGCGGCGATCGACCAGGCCGGCATCGTTACCCAGCCGGCGCAGCGCCGCTTCATCCAGGTTTTGAAGCCGATCTCGGTCAAGATCGGCGACTCCTTCGGCGAGATCAGGCCCTACGCCAATGGGTTCTGCGTCGAGGTCGAGATCGATTTCACCAATCCCGTCATCGGCCAGCAGAGCTACGCCTTCGAGCTCAACCCGGAGCGTTTCCGCCGCGAAGTCGGCCGAGCCCGGACCTTCGGTCTGATGAGCGACGTCGCGCGGCTCTGGAGCGCGGGCTATGCCCTCGGCGCCTCCTTCGACAACACCGTCGTGTTCGACGACGAGCGGCTGCTCAACACCGAGGGCCTGCGCTACGCCGATGAATGCGCCCGCCACAAGGTGCTGGACGTGATCGGCGACCTGTCGCTGGCCGGCCTGCCGCTGCTTGGCGCCTACCGCTCGGTGCGTGGCGGCCACAAGCTCAACCACGCTGTGCTGACCGCGCTGCTCGCCGACCGTACCGCCTGGCGGGTGGTCGAGGGCGAGGCAGCCCGCCGCACCACGCGCCCCGTGGGCGAGGTCGGTCGCGGTATCGTCGGCGGCCGGATCGCTGCGGCCTATGGGCCGGACGTGTCCTGAACAGAGCTGTTGCCGCCTGCCTCAGGCAGCGGCTTACCCCGGGAAACTCCTGGTAACCACGATCGGCTAGGATTGCGGCACGTTCGCCTTAATCCGGGCGAAATGCCTGCCTATCCGGTTGGTTAAAGATCGCTTTTCGGATACATCGGCGTGGTCGCATGGCAGGCACCACGGTTACATTTCGCGCCCATGACGGGGTTCATGGGCTGGCGGCACCGCATCACAGGGCGTCAGGGCTTAAACTCATGTCGGCACAGCGTACGACGCGCGGATACTTCTCGGTCTCGTCGCGAGCCCGCGGGCTGCTTCAGGCCGTCACCTTCATGATGCTCGCGGTGCCGCTGGCCGGCTGCGGCACCGGCTCGCTCTGGGACAAGTTCACCGCCAAGGACGACACCTTCGTCGAGGAGCCCGCCGACAAGATCTACAATGAGGGCCTGTACCTCATGAACGAGAAGAAGGACATGAAGGCGGCGAACAAGAAGTTCGAAGAGGTCGACCGCCAGCATCCTTATTCCGACTGGGCCCGTAAATCGCTGCTGATGTCGGCCTATGCGTCCTACCAGGGCGGCGACTTCGACGGCTGCATCGGCGCTGCCACCCGCTACGTCACGCTGCATCCCGGCAGCCCGGATGCGGCCTATGCGCAATATCTGATCGCCGCCTCCCATTACGACCAGATCCCGGACACCAGCCGCGATCAGGCCCGCACCGAGAAGGCGATCGCCGCCCTTGAAGAGGTGGTGCGCAAATATCCGAACTCGGAATACGCGACATCCGCCAAGGCCAAGATCGAGGGTGCGCGCGACCAGCTTGCCGGCAAGGAAATGAATGTCGGCCGCTATTACGCGCAGAAGCGCGACTACACGGCTGCGATCAACCGCTACAAGACCGTCGTCACGCAGTACCAGACCACCCGCCATGTCGAGGAAGCGCTGTTCCGGCTGACCGAGGCCTATATGGCGATCGGCATTGTCGGCGAGGCGCAGACCGCGGCGGCCGTGCTTGGGCACAATTTTCCTGACAGCCGCTGGTACAAGGACGCCTATAATCTTGTAAAATCCGGCGGTCTCGAACCGAGCGAGAATCAGGGGTCCTGGATCAGCCGGACTTTCAAGAAGATGGGTCTCGGCTAGGAAATTTGGTTCCATGCTGGCGCGTCTGTCGATCCGTGACATCGTCCTGATCGAACGGCTCGATATCGAATTCGCCACCGGCCTTGCGGTTTTGACCGGCGAGACTGGTGCGGGCAAATCCATCCTGCTCGATGCCTTTGCGCTGGCACTCGGCGGCCGCGGCGACGCGGGCCTCGTGCGCCACGGCGTGGAGCAGGGGCAGGTGACCGCCGTGTTCGATGTCCCCAAGAATCACCCCGCGACGAAAATCCTCGCCGAGAACGGCCTCGAGGACACCGGCGAGATGATTCTCCGCCGCGTGCAGCTCGCCGACGGCCGCACCCGGGCCTTCATCAACGACCAGTCGATCAGCGTGCAGACGCTGAAGGCGGTCGGCGCCGCCCTGGTGGAGATCCACGGCCAGCATGACGAGCGTGCGCTGGTCGATGCCGCGACCCACCGCCGCCTGCTCGACGCGTTCGCCGGCCTGGAGAAGGACGTCGCCGCGGTCGAAACGCTCTGGGACGCACGCCGCACCGCCAACACCGCGCTGGAGGAGCATCGCTCCGCCATGGAGCGCGCCGCGCGGGAGGCCGACTATCTGCGCCACGCCTCCGCCGAGCTGAAGCAGCTCGCGCCCAAGGACGGCGAGGAAACCTCGCTCGCCAACCGCCGCACCACCATGATGCAGGGTGAGAAGATCGCCTCCGATTTGCGCGAGGCGCAGGAGGCTGTCGGCGGCCACCATTCGCCGGTCTCGACGCTGTCGGCGGCGGTACGCCGGCTGGAACGCCGCGGCGTCAATTCGCCCGCACTGGTCGAGCCGGCCGTGAAGGCGATCGACATGGCGATCAACGCGCTGGAGGAAGCCGACCAGCATCTGCAGGCGGCACTCGCCGCGACCGATTTCGATCCGGCCGAGCTCGAACGCATCGAGGAGCGCCTGTTCGCGCTGAGGGCCGCCTCGCGCAAATACTCGACGCCGGTCGACGGGCTCGCCGCGCTGGCCGCCAAATACGCCGCCGACGTCGTGCTGATCGATGCCGGCGCCTCGCGGCTGAAAAAGCTGGAGCAGGCCGCGATCGAGGCAGATAGCCGCTATGCCGCCGCCGCCAAGAAGCTGTCGCTGGTGCGGCAGAAATCGGCTGAGAAGCTCAACAAGGCGGTCAACGCCGAGCTGGCGCCGCTCAAGCTCGAACGCGCCAGGTTCATGACGCAGGTCGCGACCGATGAGGCAGCTCCGGGCCCGCAAGGCTTCGACCGCGTCGAGTTCTGGGTGCAGACCAATCCGGGCACCAAGGCAGGACCGATGATGAAGGTCGCCTCCGGCGGCGAGCTGTCGCGCTTCCTGCTCGCGCTCAAGGTCGTGCTGTCCGACCGCGGTTCGGCGCCGACGCTGGTGTTCGACGAGATCGACACCGGCGTGGGCGGTGCGGTCGCCGACGCTATCGGCGGGCGCCTGGCGCGGCTTGCCGGCAAGGTGCAGGTGATGGCCGTGACCCACGCCCCACAGGTCGCCGCCCGCGCCGACCAGCACCTCCTGATCTCCAAGGATGCCCTCGACAAGGGCAAGCGCGTCGCCACCCGCGTCAATGCGCTGGCCGCCGACCACCGCCGCGAGGAGATCGCGCGCATGCTGGCGGGGGCAGAGATTACGGCCGAGGCGAGGGCGGCGGCGGAGAGGCTGCTGAAGGCGGCGACGGCTTGATTGTGTGTCCCGGACGCGGCGCAGCGCGTAGCGCTGCTCCGCAGAGCCGGGACCCAGATTTCTGCCACGTGGGCCCCGGCTCTGCAGCGCACCGCGCCGGATGATGCTCCGCATCGCCGGGAGCGCTGCGCTGCGTCCGGGGCACGAGATTTCCACACGCCTTTACCGTGCTACCCGCTCCGTCGTATCCAAGCACCATGGTCAGAGCAGCAAAATCCAAAACAACACCGCTTCGCGACGTCGCCGACCTCACCAAGGCCCAGGCCAAGGTCGAGCACATGCGGCTGGCGCTGGAGATTGAGGGGCACAACGAGCGCTACTATCAGGAGGACGCGCCCACCGTCACCGACGCCGAGTACGACGCGCTGCGCCAACGCTTCAATGCGATCGAGAAGCGCTTTCCTGAATTCGTCACCGCGGACTCGCCCTCGCAGAAGGTCGGCGCGGCGCCGTCAGGTCGCTTCAAGAAGGTCCGGCATTCCGTTCCGATGCTGTCGCTCGACAACGCCTTTGCTGAGGAGGACGTGCGCGACTTCGTCGGCCGCATCGTGCGCTTCCTGAAGCTCGACGACGACAAGGTCAATTTCTCCGCCGAGCCGAAGATCGACGGACTCTCGATGTCGTTGCGCTACGAGGGTGGCGAGCTCGTCACTGCGGCGACGCGCGGGGACGGTGCGGTCGGCGAGGATGTCACTGCCAACATCCGCACGCTCGAAGACGTACCGCAAAAGCTGAAGGGCCGGAACATCCCCGATATCTGCGAGGTCCGCGGCGAGGTCTACATGACCAAGAGGGCGTTCCTCGCGCTCAACGAGCGGCAGAAGGCGGCCGGCGACACCATCTTCGCCAATCCGCGCAATTCGGCTGCCGGCTCGCTCCGGCAGAAGGACCCGACCATCACCGCCTCGCGTCCCCTCGGCTTCTTCGCCTATGCGTGGGGGCAGATGAGCGCGATGCCGGAAGCGACGCAGAGCGGCATGATCGGCTGGTTCGAGCGCTGCGGCTTCAAGACCAATCCGCTGACCAAGCTGTGTCATTCCGTCGAGGAGCTGATCGCGTTCCACCAGAGCATCGAGGAAGAGCGCGCCGAGCTCGACTACGACATCGACGGCGTTGTCTACAAGGTCGACCGCATCGACTGGCAGGAGCGGCTCGGCTTCGTCTCGCGCACGCCGCGCTGGGGCATCGCGCACAAATTCCCGGCCGAGCGGGCCATGACCGTGCTGCGCGACATCGAGATTCAGGTCGGTCGCACCGGCTCATTCACGCCGGTCGGCAAGCTGGAGCCGGTCGGCGTCGGCGGCGTGATCGTGCAAAACGTCACGCTGCACAACGAGGATTACATCAAGGGCATCGGCAACAAGGGCGAGGTGCTGCGCGAGGGGCGCGATATCAGGATCGGCGACACCGTCGTGGTCCAGCGCGCCGGCGACGTGATTCCGCAGATCGTGGATGTCGTCCTCGACAAGCGGCCGAAGAGCGCCAGGGAATTCTCTTTCCCGAAGAAGTGCCCGTGCCCGCTGCACACCGACGTCGTCCGCGGCGCAACCGCAGCCGGCGAGGAGGAATCCCGCGCCCGTTGTAGCGGCGAGTTCGCCTGCCCCTATCAGAAGGTCGAGCACCTCAAGCTGTTCGTCTCGCGCCGTGCGTTCGACATCGACGGTTTAGGGGAGAAGCAGCTGCAGTATTTCTTCGACGAGGGATGGGTCAAGGAGCCCGCCGACATCTTCACGCTGGAGAAGCGCAACGCGAAGCTGAAACTCGAGGAGATCGAGGGCTACGGTGCCACCTCGGTGCGCAATCTGTTCGGCGCCATCGAGAGCCGGCGCACAATCGCGCTCGAACGCTTCATTTATGCGCTCGGCATGCGTCATGTCGGCGAGACCACGGCGCTGGCGCTGGCACGCGGCTATGGCTCTTGGGACACCTTCCACGACGCCTGCCTCAAGATCGCTCACGGCGACGAGGAGGCGATGGCCGACATGGACGCGCTCGACCAGATCGGCGACACCGTGATCAAGAGCATCGCCGATTATTTCGGCGAGAGCCACAACCGCGGCATCGTCGAGCGGCTGACCAAGGAAGTCGAGATCGTCGACGCCGAGAAGCCAAAGAGCAACTCGGCCGTCGCCGGCAAGACGGTGGTGTTCACGGGCTCGCTGGAGAAGATGACGCGCGACGAGGCCAAGGCGACTGCAGAGCGCTTAGGGGCAAAGGTGTCGGGCTCGGTGTCGAAGAAGACCGATCTCGTCGTCGCCGGCCCCGGCGCGGGCTCGAAGCTCGCAGAGGCCAACAAGCACGGCGTCAAGGTGCTGACTGAGGACGAGTGGCTGACGCTGATCGGGGAGTGAGGTTTCTTCCTTCTCCCCTTGTGGGCCTGTTGCGTAATTCGCCAGTTGTGATTCCCTAGGGCAAAGCCTTGGAGGTATCGATGGCGGTGAAGCGGACAGGACAGCCGAGCTTTGTGGAAGCGCTGATGCCGAAGGGCGCCGGCGCCAATGCGGCGCTGGATCGGTTGGCTGGCCTGGTCAAGTGGTACCGGTTCGAGAAGCTGATCGGTCATTTGCGGGATGAAGGGAGCCCCGGTCGTCCAGGCTATCCGGTGCT